>NZ_FNLB01000008.1:0-305420 GCF_900104145.1 Pseudovibrio sp. Tun.PSC04-5.I4
TCCAACAAGAGATACCAAGTGGTAGGAGTAGCTTGAAGAACTGTTACGCGACTACTCTTCAATATGTTAGTTAAGGCAAGTCCATCTACTGCGCTTGACCGTGTTACCAAAACACAGCGGCCACCTAATATAAGTGGAGCTAAAAATTTCAAGAGTAGCTATATCAAAAGTCAAGTTGGTAACTGCTGCCAAAACATCGCCAGCTGTGAGCTCAAGGACCGCTGTTAAGCTAGATAACGCCCCATTTAATCCTCCATGACGGATCATGACCCCTTTAGGGTGTCCGGTTGAGCCGGACGTGTAATCACATAGGCAAGGTTTTCAGCATCCACCGTCACATCCGGTGAGCTTTGAGGATATTGGCGAATGATCTCCGCATCGGCCTGCAAACACACCAACGGATGATCACTGACCAATCCTGAATGAGCATCATCACATACAACAAGAGAGGCCCCCGCATCCTGCAGCATAAACGCTAACCGGTCAGGCGGATAGGCAGGATCAAGTGGAAGGTAGCACCTCCAGCCTTGAGGATGGCCAGCAAACTCACAACCATCTCAGCTGACCGGTCAACGCACAAGCCAACAATAACTTCTGGGCCAACTCCAAGAGTACGCAGATGATGGGCAAGCTGATTGGCACGAGCCTCTAACTCACCATAACTTAAAACACTGGCCCCTCAAACTCCACTGCAACTGCATCTGGCTGTCGGGCACCTGTTCAGCAATAAGCTCATGCAAGCAACGGTCTTGCGGATAATCTGCTGCCGTTGCATTCCACTCTTCTAAAACCTGATGACGTTCTGCCTCATCAAGCAGTGAGAGCGTGGAGATCTTCTGCTCTGGATCTGCGGAGGCCATCGCCGCCAAAAGACGCTCCAGATGGACAACTAAACGTTCCATTGTCGACGCTTCAAACAGATCTGTGCTGTATTCCAGGCGCCCGCGCAGCCCTTTCCGCGTTTCACTCAAACTCAAAGTAAGATCAAACTTTGCCGTATTGCCTGTGAGCGGCTCGCTCTGAACGCTTAGACCAGGCAGTGCCATGGCATCCCCTGGAGCGTTTTGCAGCACCAACATTGCCTGGAACAGAGGGTGGCGAGAAAGATCTCGTTGCGGCTGGAGTGCTTCAACCAACCGCTCAAACGGCACATCTTGATGACCATACGCTTCAAGCGCCAGTTCTCTCGTGCGAACCAGAAGGTCATGCACACTGGGATCATCTGACAGATTGCCGCGCAACACCAAGGTGTTGACAAAAAAGCCAATCAGCCCTTCCAGCTCTGGGCGGCGACGCCCGGCCACAGGGGCACCCACCACCACATCATTTTGCTCGCTGTGACGGCTGAGCAGAACCTGAAAGGCTGCCAGAAGAACCATGAACAAGGTCACGCCTTCCCGCTGGCTCAAGGCTGTCAACGCGCCTGATAGTTCAGCCGGGAAAGTCACCTCAATCCGGGCCCCATGGCCACTCATCACTGCCGGACGAGGATGATCTGTAGGAAGGTCTAATGTTGGAAGCTCCTGAAGCTTGTCACACCAGTACGAAAGCTGCCCTCCAGACGCTCCCCCTCAAGCCAGCGCCGCTGCCAGGCGGCATAATCAGCATATTGCACGGGCAGGGTTGGAAGATCGGCTGGCCGTTCCTCACATTGTGCAGCATAAAGCTCTCCCAGTTCCCGCACCAAGACGCCTATGGACCAGGCATCAGAAACAATATGATGTATGCTCACAACCAGCACATGGCGATCCGCGGCAAGGCGTAAAAGCTCTGCCCGGAACAAGGGACCAGTCGAAAGATCAAACCGCGCAGCAGTCAGATCCTGCATGTGTGCCTTCAGCTGTTCTGA
Organism: Pseudovibrio sp. Tun.PSC04-5.I4; assembly: GCF_900104145.1. Lineage (NCBI taxonomy): Bacteria > Pseudomonadati > Pseudomonadota > Alphaproteobacteria > Hyphomicrobiales > Stappiaceae > Pseudovibrio > Pseudovibrio sp. Tun.PSC04-5.I4. The sequence continues at coordinate 1,850 of NZ_FNLB01000008.1, forward strand.
GGACAAGCCATCCACATCGGTAATCTTCAATAGGAAATCTGCCGGCGGATCAATTACCTGATAACCGACCCCCTCTTCTTCTACAATCCGCGTGCGCAAGCTCTCATGACGCTCAATCAGTGCTGTAAACGCCCTTTCAAGTGAAGGTACATCCAACGCACCATTTAACCTGACTGCCCCGGAAACATTATAAGCAGACTGTTCTGGTGCCAGTTGATCCAAAAACCAAAGACGTTCTTGAGAGTGTGAAAGCATTAATAATTTATGTGGCAAAATGCACTCCCTTGTATTTATAAATAAAATCGTTAAACGCCGGTTTTTGAACGATTAAGCTGTTCGGTCCACTGGATCCAGAGGCAGATCTTCCATAGTCCGGCCCAAACCGAGAGCCAGCTCGACAGCTGCCGCCAGATCTTTAACGCATGGTGCCTCGAACAATGCCTTCAACGGTATCTCTACAGCAAAAGCCTGTCCCACACGCGCCATAACCTGCATGGCTAGAAGGGAATGCCCCCCCAAATCGAAGAAGTTGTCCTCAACGCCGACCTGTGTCACGCCCAGAACTTCTGCCCAGATGCTGGTAAGCATCTCTTCAACTGGTGTACGCGGAGCAATATAAGCCTTACGCACCAATCCGCTGTCATCAGGTTCTGGCAGCGCCTTGCGGTCAAGCTTTCCGTTCGGGGTTAAGGGCAGAGCTGACAAAGTAACAAATGCCGCTGGAACCATGTAATCAGGCAAGGTCTGCTGAAGATGCGCGCGTAAATCACCTGCGCTTGCATCTCCGACCACATAAGCAACCAGCCGCCCTTCTCCGGGGCCATCTGCACGTAGCAACACAGCTGCCTGACCAACGGATGGATGCGATGTTAGAGCCGCTTCAATCTCACCGGTCTCGATCCGGTAACCCCGCAGCTTCACCTGATGGTCGTAGCGACCTAAGAACTCAAGTGCACCATCAGCACGCCGGCAAACCCGGTCTCCGGTGCGGTATAACCGGCCTCCGGCCGAACCAAACGGATCTGGAACAAAACGTTCCGCGGTCAAATCCGGCCGCCCCAAGTAACCACGAGCTAAGCCAACTCCGCCAATGTAAAGCTCGCCTGATACCCCAACAGGCACAGGCTCAAGCCCTCCATCAAGAACGTAAAGCTGAGTGTTCCAGATCGGATGACCGATCGGAACAGATGCTTTTCCTGACGTGACTTTATGCAATGCAGACCAAATTGTCGTCTCACTCGGCCCATATAAATTCCAAACATGCTCATGGCATGCTGTTAACCCACCTGCAAGATCTCGGGATAGTGCTTCCCCACCACACAATATCTTTCGTAGTCCTGAAGGTATACCTCCAGTCTCCAACAAGAGATACCAAGTGGTAGGAGTAGCTTGAAGAACTGTTACGCGACTACTCTTCAATATGTTAGTTAAGGCAAGTCCATCTACTGCGCTTGACCGTGTTACCAAAACACAGCGGCCACCTAATATAAGTGGAGCTAAAATTTCAAGAGTAGCTATATCAAAAGTCAAGTTGGTAACTGCTGCCAAAACATCGCCAGCTGTGAGCTCAAGGACCGCTGTTAAGCTAGATAACGCCCCATTTAATCCTCCATGACGGATCATGACCCCTTTAGGGTGTCCGGTTGAGCCGGACGTGTAAATCACATAGGCAAGGTTTTCAGCATCCACCGTCACATCCGGTGAGCTTTGAGGATATTGGCGAATGATCTCCGCATCGGCCTGCAAACACACCAACGGATGATCACTGACCAATCCTGAATGAGCATCATCACATACAACAAGAGAGGCCCCCGCATCCTGCAGCATAAACGCTAACCGGTCAGGCGGATAGGCAGGATCAAGTGGAAGGTAGGCACCTCCAGCCTTGAGGATGGCCAGCAAACTCACAACCATCTCAGCTGACCGGTCAACGCACAAGCCAACAATAACTTCTGGGCCAACTCCAAGAGTACGCAAATGATGGGCAAGCTGATTGGCACGAGCCTCTAACTCACCATAACTTAAACACTGCCCCTCAAACTCCACTGCAACTGCATCTGGCTGTCGGGCAACCTGTTCAGCAATAAGCTCATGCAAGCAACGGTCTTGCGGATAATCTGCTGCCGTTGCATTCCACTCTTCTAAAACCTGATGACGTTCTGCCTCATCAAGCAGTGAGAGCGTGGAGATCTTCTGCTCTGGATCTGCGGAGGCCATCGCCGCCAAAAGACGCTCCAGATGGACAACCAGGCGTTCCATTGTCGACGCTTCAAACAGATCTGTGCTGTATTCCAGGCGCCCGCGCAGCCCTTCCCGCGTTTCACTCAAACTCAAAGTAAGATCAAACTTTGCCGTATTGCCTGTGAGCGGCTCGCTCTGAACGCTTAGACCAGGCAGTGCCATGGCATCCCCTGGAGCGTTTTGCAGCACCAACATTGCCTGGAACAGAGGGTGGCGAGAAAGATCTCGTTGCGGCTGGAGTGCTTCAACCAACCGCTCAAACGGCACATCTTGATGACCATACGCTTCAAGCGCCAGTTCTCTCGTGCGAACCAGAAGGTCATGCACACTGGGATCATCTGACAGATTGCCGCGCAACACCAAGGTGTTGACAAAAAAGCCAATCAGCCCTTCCAGCTCTGGGCGGCGACGCCCGGCCACAGGGGCACCCACCACCACATCATTTTGCTCGCTGTGACGGCTGAGCAGAACCTGAAAGGCTGCCAGAAGAACCATGAACAAGGTCACGCCTTCCCGCTGGCTCAAGGCTGTCAACGCGCCTGATAGTTCAGCCGGGAAAGTCACCTCAATCCGGGCCCCATGGCCACTCATCACTGCCGGACGAGGATGATCTGTAGGAAGGTCTAATGTTGGAAGCTCCTGAAGCTTGTCACACCAGTACGAAAGCTGCCCCTCCAGACGCTCCCCCTCAAGCCAGCGCCGCTGCCAGGCGGCATAATCAGCATATTGCACGGGCAGGGTTGGAAGATCGGCTGGCCGTTCCTCACATTGTGCAGCATAAAGCTCTCCCAGTTCCCGCACCAAGACGCCTATGGACCAGGCATCAGAAACAATATGATGTATGCTCACAACCAGCACATGGCGATCCGCGGCAAGGCGTAAAAGCTCTGCCCGGAACAAGGGACCAGTCGAAAGATCAAACCGCGCAGCAGTCAGATCCTGCATGTGTGCCTTCAGCTGTTCTGAGGACAAGCCATCCACATCGGTAATCTTCAATAGGAAATCTGCCGGCGGATCAATTACCTGATAACCGACCCCCTCTTCTTCTACAATCCGCGTGCGCAAGCTCTCATGACGCTCAATCAGTGCTGCAAACGCCCTTTCAAGTGAAGGTACATCCAACGCACCATTTAACCTGACTGCCCCGGAAACATTATAAGCAGACTGTTCTGGTGCCAGTTGATCCAAAAACCAAAGACGTTCTTGAGAGTGTGAAAGCTTCAAAGCCCCACTTCGGTCCACTGGATCCAGAGGCAGATCTTCCATAGTCCGGCCCAAACCGAGAGCCAGCTCGACAGCTGCCGCCAGATCTTTAACGCATGGTGCCTCGAACAATGCCTTCAACGGTATCTCTACAGCAAAAGCCTGTCCCACACGCGCCATAACCTGCATGGCTAGAAGGGAATGCCCCCCCAAATCGAAGAAGTTGTCCTCAACGCCGACCTGTGTCACGCCCAGAACTTCTGCCCAGATGCTGGTAAGCATCTCTTCAACTGGTGTACGCGGAGCAATATAAGCCTTACGCACCAATCCGCTGTCATCAGGTTCTGGCAGCGCCTTGCGGTCAAGCTTTCCGTTCGGGGTTAAGGGCAGAGCTGACAAAGTAACAAATGCCGCTGGAACCATGTAATCAGGCAAGGTCTGCTGAAGATGCGCGCGTAAATCACCTGCGCTTGCATCTCCGACCACATAAGCAACCAGCCGCCCTTCTCCGGGGCCATCTGCACGTAGCAACACAGCTGCCTGACCAACGGATGGATGCGATGTTAGAGCCGCTTCAATCTCACCGGTCTCGATCCGGTAACCCCGCAGCTTCACCTGATGGTCGTAGCGACCTAAGAACTCAAGTGCACCATCAGCACGCCGGCAAACCCGGTCTCCGGTGCGGTATAACCGGCCTCCGGCCGAACCAAACGGATCTGGAACAAAACGTTCCGCGGTCAAATCCGGCCGCCCTAAATAACCACGAGCTAAGCCAACTCCGCCAATGTAAAGCTCGCCTGATACCCCAACAGGCACAGGCTCAAGCCCTCCATCAAGAACGTAAAGCTGAGTGTTCCAGATCGGATGACCGATCGGAACAGAGCTCGACTTTTGCTCGTCAATCGACGCATCAGAAGGAACCTCAAAATAAGTTGAGGACATTGTGCATTCAGTTGCTCCACATAAGTTGACTAAGAAAATGTTCGGAAAAATGCTTTTTGCTCTTGAAACCAAGTTCCAAGGTAGAGACTCTCCACTTATCATAGCGAGGCGAAGCGGCAAGTGCTTTGATGAACTGGAAGAAATGTAATCCAAAATTGCAGAGAAAAAACTCGGCGTTGTACTAATGAGAAGTGTCACGTTTCTGGATAAAATCCTATTTGCAACGAAAAAAGGGTCATTCCCCACTTCTCTAGGAGGTATGATTACTTCTCCGCCAGCAATTAATAAACCAAAAATATTTCTAATTGAGGCATCAAATGTGATTGGTGGGATCACAACAGTATGGTCAGAAGAGCAGATTTTATACCGATGATTAAAGTCTAATAGATATTGAACAGCGCTGCTATGACGGATCATGACTCCTTTCGGGCGTCCGGTTGAGCCGGACGTGTAAATCACATAGGCAAGGTTTTCAGCATCCACCGTCACATCCGGTGAGCTTTGAGGATATTGGCGAATGATCTCCGCATCGGCCTGCAAACACACCAACGGATGATCACTGACCAATCCTGAATGAGCATCATCACATACAACAAGAGAGGCCCCCGCATCCTGCAGCATAAACGCTAACCGGTCAGGCGGATAGGCAGGATCAAGCGGAAGGTAGGCACCTCCAGCCTTGAGGATGGCCAGCAAACTCACAACCATCTCAGCTGACCGGTCAACGCACAAGCCAACAATAACTTCTGGGCCAACTCCAAGAGTACGCAAATGATGGGCAAGCTGATTGGCACGAGCCTCTAACTCACCATAACTTAAACACTGCCCCTCAAACTCCACTGCAACTGCATCTGGCTGTCGGGCAACCTGTTCAGCAATAAGCTCATGCAAGCAACGGTCTTGCGGATAATCTGCTGCCGTTGCATTCCACTCTTCTAAAACCTGATGACGTTCTGCCTCATCAAGCAGTGAGAGCGTGGAGATCTTCTGCTCTGGATCTGCGGAGGCCATCGCCGCCAAAAGACGCTCCAGATGGACAACCAGGCGTTCCATTGTCGACGCTTCAAACAGATCTGTGCTGTATTCCAGGCGCCCGCGCAGCCCTTCCCGCGTTTCACTCAAACTCAAAGTAAGATCAAACTTTGCCGTATTGCCTGTGAGCGGCTCGCTCTGAACGCTTAGACCAGGCAGTGCCATGGCATCCCCTGGAGCGTTTTGCAGCACCAACATTGCCTGGAACAGAGGGTGGCGAGAAAGATCTCGTTGCGGCTGGAGTGCTTCAACCAACCGCTCAAACGGCACATCTTGATGACCATACGCTTCAAGCGCCAGTTCTCTCGTGCGAACCAGAAGGTCATGCACACTGGGATCATCTGACAGATTGCCGCGCAACACCAAGGTGTTGACAAAAAAGCCAATCAGCCCTTCCAGCTCTGGGCGGCGACGCCCGGCCACAGGGGCACCCACCACCACATCATTTTGCTCGCTGTGACGGCTGAGCAGAACCTGAAAGGCTGCCAGAAGAACCATGAACAAGGTCACGCCTTCCCGCTGGCTCAAGGCTGTCAACGCGCCTGATAGTTCAGCCGGGAAAGTCACCTCAATCCGGGCCCCATGGCCACTCATCACTGCCGGACGAGGATGATCTGTAGGAAGGTCTAATGTTGGAAGCTCCTGAAGCTTGTCACACCAGTACGAAAGCTGCCCCTCCAGACGCTCCCCCTCAAGCCAGCGCCGCTGCCAGGCGGCATAATCAGCATATTGCACGGGCAGGGTTGGAAGATCGGCTGGCCGTTCCTCACATTGTGCAGCATAAAGCTCTCCCAGTTCCCGCACCAAGACGCCTATGGACCAGGCATCAGAAACAATATGATGTATGCTCACAACCAGCACATGGCGATCCGCGGCAAGGCGTAAAAGCTCTGCCCGGAACAAGGGACCAGTCGAAAGATCAAACCGCGCAGCAGTCAGATCCTGCATGTGTGCCTTCAGCTGTTCTGAGGACAAGCCATCCACATCGGTAATCTTCAATAGGAAATCTGCCGGCGGATCAATTACCTGATAACCGACCCCCTCTTCTTCTACAATCCGCGTGCGCAAGCTCTCATGACGCTCAATCAGTGCTGCAAACGCCCTTTCAAGTGAAGGTACATCCAACGCACCATTTAACCTGACTGCCCCGGAAACATTATAAGCAGACTGTTCTGGTGCCAGTTGATCCAAAAACCAAAGACGTTCTTGAGAGTGTGAAAGCTTCAAAGCCCCACTTCGGTCCACTGGATCCAGAGGCAGATCTTCCATAGTCCGGCCCAAACCGAGAGCCAGCTCGACAGCTGCCGCCAGATCTTTAACGCATGGTGCCTCGAACAATGCCTTCAACGGTATCTCTACAGCAAAAGCCTGTCCCACACGCGCCATAACCTGCATGGCTAGAAGGGAATGCCCCCCCAAATCGAAGAAGTTGTCCTCAACGCCGACCTGTGTCACGCCCAGAACTTCTGCCCAGATGCTGGTAAGCATCTCTTCAACTGGTGTACGCGGAGCAATATAAGCCTTACGCACCAATCCGCTGTCATCAGGTTCTGGCAGCGCCTTGCGGTCAAGCTTTCCGTTCGGGGTTAAGGGCAGAGCTGACAAAGTAACAAATGCCGCTGGAACCATGTAATCAGGCAAGGTCTGCTGAAGATGCGCGCGTAAATCACCTGCGCTTGCATCTCCGACCACATAAGCAACCAGCCGCCCTTCTCCGGGGCCATCTGCACGTAGCAACACAGCTGCCTGACCAACGGATGGATGCGATGTTAGAGCCGCTTCAATCTCACCGGTCTCGATCCGGTAACCCCGCAGCTTCACCTGATGGTCGTAGCGACCTAAGAACTCAAGTGCACCATCAGCACGCCGGCAAACCCGGTCTCCGGTGCGGTATAACCGGCCTCCGGCCGAACCAAACGGATCTGGAACAAAACGTTCCGCGGTCAAATCCGGCCGCCCTAAATAACCACGAGCTAAGCCAACTCCGCCAATGTAAAGCTCGCCTGATACCCCAACAGGCACAGGCTCAAGCCCTCCATCAAGAACGTAAAGCTGAGTGTTCCAGATCGGATAACCAATCGGAACAGATGATTGCTCCGTTGCATTTACCAAATACCAACTAGCAAATACAGTAATTTCTGTAGGGCCGTAAGCGTTTACAATTCGCCGTCCATTACACCATGGCTTCAATAAGGATGGAAGTGAAGCTTCGCCTGCTACTCCTAGCATTTTTAGATTGAGAGCTTGGTCTGGCTTAATTGTCGCCAAGATAGATGGAGGAAGCATCAAAGTTGTTATAGCGCGTGCACTTATCTGGTTCGTCAATACAGAACCAACTAAATGCGTGCGTGGAGGCGGGACTATCAGCCGCGCACCAGCCTTTAGTGTGCAAAAGATCTCCCAAACTGACACATCGAAACTAAAGCTTGCAAATTGTAAGACTCGGGAGTCAGCTGTAATAGAGAACACTTCAATTAGAGCTATTATAGAATGACGCGCACCGTTATGACGGATCATGACCCCTTTCGGGCGTCCGGTTGAGCCGGACGTGTAAATCACATAGGCAAGGTTTTCAGCATCCACCGTCACATCCGGTGAGCTTTGAGGATATTGGCGAATGATCTCCGCATCGGCCTGCAAACACACCAACGGATGATCACTGACCAATCCTGAATGAGCATCATCACATACAACAAGAGAGGCCCCCGCATCCTGCAGCATAAACGCTAACCGGTCAGGCGGATAGGCAGGATCAAGCGGAAGGTAGGCACCTCCAGCCTTGAGGATGGCCAGCAAACTCACAACCATCTCAGCTGACCGGTCAACGCACAAGCCAACAATAACTTCTGGGCCAACTCCAAGAGTACGCAGATGATGGGCAAGCTGATTGGCACGAGCCTCTAACTCACCATAACTTAAACACTGCCCCTCAAACTCCACTGCAACTGCATCTGGCTGTCGGGCAGCCTGTTCAGCAATAAGCTCATGCAAGCAACGGTCTTGCGGATAATCTGCTGCCGTTGCATTCCACTCTTCTAAAACCTGATGACGTTCTGCCTCATCAAGCAGTGAGAGCGTGGAGATCTTCTGCTCTGGATCTGCGGAGGCCATCGCCGCCAAAAGACGCTCCAGATGGACAACCAGGCGTTCCATTGTCGACGCTTCAAACAGATCTGTGCTGTATTCCAGGCGCCCGCGCAGCCCTTCCCGCGTTTCACTCAAACTCAAAGTAAGATCAAACTTTGTCATATTGCCTGTGAGCGGCTCGCTCTGAACGCTTAGACCAGGCAGTGCCATGGCATCCCCTGGAGCGTTTTGCAGCACCAACATTGCCTGGAACAGAGGGTGGCGAGAAAGATCTCGTTGCGGCTGGAGTGCTTCAACCAACCGCTCAAACGGCACATCTTGATGACCATACGCTTCAAGCGCCAGTTCTCTCGTGCGAACCAGAAGGTCATGCACACTGGGATCATCTGACAGATTGCCGCGCAACACCAAGGTGTTGACAAAAAAGCCAATCAGCCCTTCCAGCTCTGGGCGGCGACGCCCGGCCACAGGGGCACCCACCACCACATCATTTTGCTCGCTGTGACGGCTGAGCAGAACCTGAAAGGCTGCCAGAAGAACCATGAACAAGGTCACGCCTTCCCGCTGGCTCAAGGCTGTCAACGCGCCTGATAGTTCAGCCGGGAAAGTCACCTCAATCCGGGCCCCATGGCCACTCATCACTGCCGGACGAGGATGATCTGTAGGAAGGTCTAATGTTGGAAGCTCCTGAAGCTTGTCACACCAGTACGAAAGCTGCCCCTCCAGACGCTCCCCCTCAAGCCAGCGCCGCTGCCAGGCGGCATAATCAGCATATTGCACGGGCAGGGTTGGAAGATCGGCTGGCCGTTCCTCACATTGTGCAGCATAAAGCTCTCCCAGTTCCCGCACCAAGACGCCTATGGACCAGGCATCAGAAACAATATGATGTATGCTCACAACCAGCACATGGCGATCCGCGGCAAGGCGTAAAAGCTCTGCCCGGAACAAGGGACCAGTCAAAAGATCAAACCGCGCAGCAGTCAGATCCTGCATGTGTGCCTTCAGCTGTTCTGAGGACAAGCCATCCACATCGGTAATCTTCAATAGGAAATCTGCCGGCGGATCAATTACCTGATAACCGACCCCCTCTTCTTCTACAATCCGCGTGCGCAAGCTCTCATGACGCTCAATCAGTGCTGCAAACGCCCTTTCAAGTGAAGGTACATCCAACGCACCATTTAACCTGACTGCCCCGGAAACATTATAAGCAGACTGTTCTGGTGCCAGTTGATCCAAAAACCAAAGACGTTCTTGAGAGTGTGAAAGCTTCAAAGCCCCACTTCGGTCCACTGGATCCAGAGGCAGATCTTCCATAGTCCGGCCCAAACCGAGAGCCAGCTCGACAGCTGCCGCCAGATCTTTAACGCATGGTGCCTCGAACAATGCCTTCAACGGTATCTCTACAGCAAAAGCCTGTCCCACACGCGCCATAACCTGCATGGCTAGAAGGGAATGCCCCCCCAAGTCGAAGAAGTTGTCCTCAACGCCGACCTGTGTCACGCCCAGAACTTCTGCCCAGATGCTGGTAAGCATCTCTTCAACTGGTGTACGCGGAGCAATATAAGCCTTACGCACCAATCCGCTGTCATCAGGTTCTGGCAGCGCCTTGCGGTCAAGCTTTCCGTTCGGGGTTAAGGGCAGAGCTGACAAAGTAACAAATGCCGCTGGAACCATGTAATCAGGCAAGGTCTGCTGAAGATGCGCGCGTAAATCACCTGCGCTTGCATCTCCGACCACATAAGCAACCAGCCGCCCTTCTCCGGGGCCATCTGCACGTAGCAACACAGCTGCCTGACCAACGGATGGATGCGATGTTAGAGCCGCTTCAATCTCACCGGTCTCGATCCGGTAACCCCGCAGCTTCACCTGATGGTCGTAGCGACCTAAGAACTCAAGTGCACCATCAGCACGCCGGCAAACCCGGTCTCCGGTAATAAACGCCCGCGCTTTATGTTCACAAATAGTCTCTTTAAATACCTGTTGTGTAAGCTCAGAGTTTCCCCAATACCCAAGCGCAATATGAGGATCCAATATAGCCAAACGCCCAACCAACTCTGTTGGCCGGCCCTTACTATCGAGTAACATTACTCTGGTACCTTTGACAGGCCAGCCGATGGGAAGAGTAGAACCAACCGTATCGACACTAGAATTGGGGAGCATAACATGCTGCAGAGCTAATGTTGATTCAGTAGGCCCGTACCCATTAAGCAGCAAACAATTTTTAGAAAAGTATTGTTTCAGTATATCGACATCGCGTAAGTCTGCAACTTCACCACCTAGCACAACGATTCTGATTGCCTCAATCATCTCAAATGGTAACAGCGGGATAACTGCCCGCAATACTGTCGGAGTTGAATGCCATATCGTGAGTTTACTCTCAGCAAAGTCATTCTTAAAATCAATAAGTTTCGCTTCATTTAGGTTGAAAATGCGCAGAGACGCACCGCTGAGCAGTGCCCCAAATATATCCATAATTGCCGCATCAAAACCAAACCAACTCAGCAATGACAATTGATCATCAGGAACAATTTTTACAGAGTTAACGTAAAGATGGTTGAAATGAAGAACGTTCCGATGATTCTGCATCACTCCTTTAGGGATGCCAGTAGTTCCTGAAGTAAAAAGTACGTAAGCAAGGTCTTGTGATTTACTTTGCGTCTGAAATATACTGCCAGCACATTGAGGTGTTGCTTGTGACATCAGGATGATTGGGATATCGTTTATAAGTTCCTCTGCAACCTCAAAATATTCTTCAATTGTTATAATTGCTATAGGATCAATCTGATCAATGATTTTGTTTAAGCGATCTTTGGGTTGCAACGGATCAAGAGGGAAAAATGCTGAACCAGCCTTAAGAACGCCTAATATTGCTGCAATTGCATTACAGCTATTAGGCATTAATATTCCTATTCTGGAGTGCTGTGGTATGTTAGCAGTCAGTGTATGAGCTATGTTATTTACTCGTATATTCAGCTCTTTGTAACTCCAGGAGATACTATCTCCAACTACTGCTAACCGATCCCCATAGCGGTTAACAATTGCTTCAAAACGATCATGAATCGTTTCTTCTGCCGAAGAATGCTCTCGTGCCAGAAAACCTGCGGGCTTGGGTACAAACTGAGTTTTTGGTGAAATTTGTATTATCTGTTCAGTTTCATCAAGCAGTGAGAGCGTGGAGATCTTCTGCTCTGGATCTGCGGAGGCCATCGCCGCCAAAAGACGCTCCAGATGGACAACCAGGCGTTCCATTGTCGACGCTTCAAACAGATCTGTGCTGTATTCCAGGCGCCCGCGCAGCCCTTCCCGCGTTTCACTCAAACTCAAAGTAAGATCAAACTTTGCCGTATTGCCTGTGAGCGGCTCGCTCTGAACGCTTAGACCAGGCAGTGCCATGGCATCCCCTGGAGCGTTTTGCAGCACCAACATTGCCTGGAACAGAGGGTGGCGAGAAAGATCTCGTTGCGGCTGGAGTGCTTCAACCAACCGCTCAAACGGCACATCTTGATGACCATACGCTTCAAGCGCCAGTTCTCTCGTGCGAACCAGAAGGTCATGCACACTGGGATCATCTGACAGATTGCCGCGCAACACCAAGGTGTTGACAAAAAAGCCAATCAGCCCTTCCAGCTCTGGGCGGCGACGCCCGGCCACAGGGGCACCCACCACCACATCATTTTGCTCGCTGTGACGGCTGAGCAGAACCTGAAAGGCTGCCAGAAGAACCATGAACAAGGTCACGCCTTCCCGCTGGCTCAAGGCTGTCAACGCGCCTGATAGTTCAGCCGGGAAAGTCACCTCAATCCGGGCCCCATGGCCACTCATCACTGCCGGACGAGGATGATCTGTAGGAAGGTCTAATGTTGGAAGCTCCTGAAGCTTGTCACACCAGTACGAAAGCTGCCCCTCCAGACGCTCCCCCTCAAGCCAGCGCCGCTGCCAGGCGGCATAATCAGCATATTGCACGGGCAGGGTTGGAAGATCGGCTGGCCGTTCCTCACATTGTGCAGCATAAAGCTCTCCCAGTTCCCGCACCAAGACGCCTATGGACCAGGCATCAGAAACAATATGATGTATGCTCACAACCAGCACATGGCGATCCGCGGCAAGGCGTAAAAGCTCTGCCCGGAACAAGGGACCAGTCGAAAGATCAAACCGCGCAGCAGTCAGATCCTGCATGTGTGCCTTCAGCTGTTCTGAGGACAAGCCATCCACATCGGTAATCTTCAATAGGAAATCTGCCGGCGGATCAATTACCTGATAACCGACCCCCTCTTCTTCTACAATCCGCGTGCGCAAGCTCTCATGACGCTCAATCAGTGCTGCAAACGCCCTTTCAAGTGAAGGTACATCCAACGCACCATTTAACCTGACTGCCCCGGAAACATTATAAGCAGACTGTTCTGGTGCCAGTTGATCCAAAAACCAAAGACGTTCTTGAGAGTGTGAAAGCTTCAAAGCCCCACTTCGGTCCACTGGATCCAGAGGCAGATCTTCCATAGTCCGGCCCAAACCGAGAGCCAGCTCGACAGCTGCCGCCAGATCTTTAACGCATGGTGCCTCGAACAATGCCTTCAACGGTATCTCTACAGCAAAAGCCTGTCCCACACGCGCCATAACCTGCATGGCTAGAAGGGAATGCCCCCCCAAATCGAAGAAGTTGTCCTCAACGCCGACCTGTGTCACGCCCAGAACTTCTGCCCAGATGCTGGTAAGCATCTCTTCAACTGGTGTACGCGGAGCAATATAAGCCTTACGCACCAATCCGCTGTCATCAGGTTCTGGCAGCGCCTTGCGGTCAAGCTTTCCGTTCGGGGTTAAGGGCAGAGCTGACAAAGTAACAAATGCCGCTGGAACCATGTAATCAGGCAAGGTCTGCTGAAGATGCGCGCGTAAATCACCTGCGCTTGCATCTCCGACCACATAAGCAACCAGCCGCCCTTCTCCGGGGCCATCTGCACGTAGCAACACAGCTGCCTGACCAACGGATGGATGCGATGTTAGAGCCGCTTCAATCTCACCGGTCTCGATCCGGTAACCCCGCAGCTTCACCTGATGGTCGTAGCGACCTAAGAACTCAAGTGCACCATCAGCACGCCGGTAAACCCGGTCTCCGGTGCGGTATAACCGGCCTCCGGCCGAACCAAACGGATCTGGAACAAAACGTTCCGCGGTCAAATCCGGCCGCCCCAAGTAACCACGAGCTAAGCCAACTCCGCCAATGTAAAGCTCGCCTGATACCCCAACAGGCACAGGATCAAGCCCTCCATCAAGAACGTAAAGCTGAGTGTTCCAGATCGGATAACCAATCGGAACAGAGCTCGACTTTTGCTCGCCAATCGACGTATCGGACGGAATTGATACTGTTTGCACACAGCAACCGACTGTTGCCTCAGATGGGCCATACTCATTCACGATCTCTGTTGTATGTTTCTTCGACCATGGACCGAATCCATCGCTAGATAATGCTTCTCCACCGATGACAAGAAGGTTGGTTGTATCAATAGCATCTGTCGGGATTTCGCCCTCAAGCATACGAAGATGGCTGGGGGTGAGCTTTATAAAGCTTTTGCTATCTGGGATGCGTTGCAAGGTAAACTTCAGAGCATCAGGTTCCTCAGGAACCAATTCACAGCATCGCCCAAGCAAAAGGGGCAACCACAATGAGGTAACAGAAAGATCAAAGAAGATTGGACTATGGACAAGTGACTTGGTCCAATCACTTGCGCCATAAGTATGTGCTGCCCATAATAAATAGCTCTTCAGGTTTTGGTGACGGATCATGACCCCTTTCGGGCGTCCGGTTGAGCCGGACGTGTAAATCACATAGGCAAGGTTTTCAGCATCCACCGTCACATCCGGTGAGCTTTGAGGATATTGGCGAATGATCTCCGCATCGGCCTGCAAACACACCAACGGATGATCACTGACCAATCCTGAATGAGCATCATCACATACAACAAGAGAGGCCCCCGCATCCTGCAGCATAAACGCTAACCGGTCAGGCGGATAGGCAGGATCAAGTGGAAGGTAGGCACCTCCAGCCTTGAGGATGGCCAGCAAACTCACAACCATCTCAGCTGACCGGTCAACGCACAAGCCAACAATAACTTCTGGGCCAACTCCAAGAGTACGCAGATGATGGGCAAGCTGATTGGCACGAGCCTCTAACTCACCATAACTTAAACACTGCCCCTCAAACTCCACTGCAACTGCATCTGGCTGTCGGGCAACCTGTTCAGCAATAAGCTCATGCAAGCAACGGTCTTGCGGATAATCTGCTGCCGTTGCATTCCACTCTTCTAAAACCTGATGACGTTCAGTTTCATCAAGCAGTGAGAGCGTGGAGATCTTCTGCTCTGGATCTGCGGAGGCCATCGCCGCCAAAAGACGCTCCAGATGGACAACCAGGCGTTCCATTGTCGACGCTTCAAACAGATCTGTGCTGTATTCCAGGCGCCCGCGCAGCCCTTCCCGCGTTTCACTCAAACTCAAAGTAAGATCAAACTTTGCCGTATTGCCTGTGAGCGGCTCGCTCTGAACGCTTAGACCAGGCAGTGCCATGGCATCCCCTGGAGCGTTTTGCAGCACCAACATTGCCTGGAACAGAGGGTGGCGAGAAAGATCTCGTTGCGGCTGGAGTGCTTCAACCAACCGCTCAAACGGCACATCTTGATGACCATACGCTTCAAGCGCCAGTTCTCTCGTGCGAACCAGAAGGTCATGCACACTGGGATTATCTGACAGATTGCCGCGCAACACCAAGGTGTTGACAAAAAAGCCAATCAGCCCTTCCAGCTCTGGGCGGCGACGCCCGGCCACAGGGGCACCCACCACCACATCATTTTGCTCGCTGTGACGGCTGAGCAGAACCTGAAAGGCTGCCAGAAGAACCATGAACAAGGTCACGCCTTCCCGCTGGCTCAAGGCTGTCAACGCGCCTGATAGTTCAGCCGGGAAAGTCACCTCAATCCGGGCCCCATGGCCACTCATCACTGCCGGACGAGGATGATCTGTAGGAAGGTCTAATGTTGGAAGCTCCTGAAGCTTGTCACACCAGTACGAAAGCTGCCCCTCCAGACGCTCCCCCTCAAGCCAGCGCCGCTGCCAGGCGGCATAATCAGCATATTGCACGGGCAGGGTTGGAAGATCGGCTGGCCGTTCCTCACATTGTGCAGCATAAAGCTCTCCCAGTTCCCGCACCAAGACGCCTATGGACCAGGCATCAGAAACAATATGATGTATGCTCACAACCAGCACATGGCGATCCGCGGCAAGGCGTAAAAGCTCTGCCCGGAACAAGGGACCAGTCGAAAGATCAAACCGCGCAGCAGTCAGATCCTGCATGTGTGCCTTCAGCTGTTCTGAGGACAAGCCATCCACATCGGTAATCTTCAATAGGAAATCTGCCGGCGGATCAATTACCTGATAACCGACCCCCTCTTCTTCTACAATCCGCGTGCGCAAGCTCTCATGACGCTCAATCAGTGCTGCAAACGCCCTTTCAAGTGAAGGTACATCCAACGCACCATTTAACCTGACTGCCCCGGAAACATTATAAGCAGACTGTTCTGGTGCCAGTTGATCCAAAAACCAAAGACGTTCTTGAGAGTGTGAAAGCTTCAAAGCCCCACTTCGGTCCACTGGATCCAGAGGCAGATCTTCCATAGTCCGGCCCAAACCGAGAGCCAGCTCGACAGCTGCCGCCAGATCTTTAACGCATGGTGCCTCGAACAATGCCTTCAACGGTATCTCTACAGCAAAAGCCTGTCCCACACGCGCCATAACCTGCATGGCTAGAAGGGAATGCCCCCCCAAATCGAAGAAGTTGTCCTCAACGCCGACCTGTGTCACGCCCAGAACTTCTGCCCAGATGCTGGTAAGCATCTCTTCAACTGGTGTACGCGGAGCAATATAAGCCTTACGCACCAATCCGCTGTCATCAGGTTCTGGCAGCGCCTTGCGGTCAAGCTTTCCGTTCGGGGTTAAGGGCAGAGCTGACAAAGTAACAAATGCCGCTGGAACCATGTAATCAGGCAAGGTCTGCTGAAGATGCGCGCGTAAATCACCTGCGCTTGCATCTCCGACCACATAAGCAACCAGCCGCCCTTCTCCGGGGCCATCTGCACGTAGCAACACAGCTGCCTGACCAACGGATGGATGCGATGTTAGAGCCGCTTCAATCTCACCGGTCTCGATCCGGTAACCCCGCAGCTTCACCTGATGGTCGTAGCGACCTAAGAACTCAAGTGCACCATCAGCACGCCGGCAAACCCGGTCTCCGGTGCGGTATAACCGGCCTCCGGCCGAACCAAACGGATCTGGAACAAAACGTTCCGCGGTCAAATCCGGCCGCCCTAAATAACCACGAGCTAAGCCAACTCCGCCAATGTAAAGCTCGCCTGATACCCCAACAGGCACAGGCTCAAGCCCTCCATCAAGAACGTAAAGCTGAGTGTTCCAGATCGGATGACCGATCGGAACAGATGCTTTTCCTGACGTGACTTTATGCAATGCAGACCAAATTGTCGTCTCACTCGGCCCATATAAATTCCAAACATGCTCATGGCATGCTGTTAACCCACCTGCAAGATCTCGGGATAGTGCTTCCCCACCACACAATATCTTTCGTAGTCCTGAAGGTATACCTCCAGTCTCCAACAAGAGATACCAAGTGGCAGGAGTAGCTTGAAGAACTGTTACGCGACTACTCTTCAATATGTTAGTTAAGGCAAGTCCATCTGCTGCGCTTGACCGTGTTACCAAAACACAGCGGCCACCTAATATAAGTGGAGCTAAAATTTCAAGAGTAGCTATATCAAAAGTCAAGTTGGTAACTGCTGCCAAAACATCGCCAGCTGTGAGCTCAAGGACCGCTGTTAAGCTAGATAACGCCCCATTTAATCCTCCATGACGGATCATGACCCCTTTAGGGTGTCCGGTTGAGCCGGACGTGTAAGTCACATAGGCAAGGTTTTCAGCATCCACCGTCACATCCGGTGAGCTTTGAGGATATTGGCGAATGATCTCCGCATCGGCCTGCAAACACACCAATGGATGATCACTGACCAATCCTGAATGAGCATCATCACATACAACAAGAGAGGCCCCCGCATCCTGCAGCATAAACGCTAACCGGTCAGGCGGATAGGCAGGATCAAGCGGAAGGTAGGCACCTCCAGCCTTGAGGATGGCCAGCAAACTCACAACCATCTCAGCTGACCGGTCAACGCACAAGCCAACAATAACTTCTGGGCCAACTCCAAGAGTACGCAAATGATGGGCAAGCTGATTGGCACGAGCCTCTAACTCACCATAACTTAAACACTGCCCCTCAAACTCCACTGCAACTGCATCTGGCTGTCGGGCAGCCTGTTCAGCAATAAGCTCATGCAAGCAACGGTCTTGCGGATAATCTGCTGCCGTTGCATTCCACTCTTCTAAAACCTGATGACGTTCTGCCTCATCAAGCAGTGAGAGCGTGGAGATCTTCTGCTCTGGATCTGCGGAGGCCATCGCCGCCAAAAGACGCTCCAGATGGACAACCAGGCGTTCCATTGTCGACGCTTCAAACAGATCTGTGCTGTATTCCAGGCGCCCGCGCAGCCCTTCCCGCGTTTCACTCAAATGCAATTGCAGATCAAACTCAGTGCGCTTAGTTGGAAAAACTTGATCTATTTCAGTTTCCAAATTCAGGAAAGAATTGTCAGGTCGTGGGAAAAAATTTAGTAACGCCTGACAAAGTGGGTGGCGAGAAAGATCTCGTTGCGGCTGGAGTGCTTCAACCAACCGCTCAAACGGCACATCTTGACGAGCGTAAGCCTTCAGTGCATATTTTTTTGTATTAGCCAGCAGTTCATGCACACTGGGATCATCTGACAGATTTCCGCGTAACACCAAGGTGTTGACGAAACACCCAATCAGCCCTTTAAACTCTGCTCGACGACGCCCGGCCACAGGGACACCCACCACCACATCATTTTGCTCGCTGTGACGGCTGAGCAGAACCTGAAAGGCTGCCAGAAGAACTGTGAACAGGGTCACGCCTTCCCGCTGGCTCAAGGCTGTCAACGCGCCTGATAGTTCAGCCGGGAAAGTCACCTCAATCCGGCCCCCATGGCCACTCATCACTGCCGGACGAGGATGATCTGTAGGAAGGTCTAATGTTGGAAGCTCCTGAAGCTTGTCACACCAGTACGAAAGCTGCCCCTCCAGACGCTCCCCCTCAAGCCAGCGCCGCTGCCAGGCGGCATAATCAGCATATTGCACGGGCAGGGTTGGAAGATCGGCTGGCCGTTCCTCACATTGTGCAGCATAAAGCTCTCCCACTTCCCGCACCAAGATGCATACAGACCAAGCATCAGAAACAATATGATGTACATTCACAACCAGCACATGGTGATCCGCGGCAAGGCGTAAAAGCTCTGCCCGGAACAAGGGACCTGTCAAAAGATCAAACCGTGCAGCAGTCAGATCCTGCATGTGTGCCTTCAGCTGTTCTGAGGACAAGCCATCCACATCGGTAATCTTCAATAGGAAATCTGCCGGCGGATCAATTACCTGATAACCAACCCCCTCTTCTTCTACAATCCGCGTGCGCAAGCTCTCATGACGCTCAATCAGTGCTGCAAACGCCCTTTCAAGTGAAGGTACATCCAACGCACCATTTAATTTGATGGCTGCAGAGTTATCGTAAGTAGACTGCTTTGGCGCCAGTTGATCCAAAAACCAAAGACGTTCTTGAGAGTGTGAAAGCTTCAACAACTTATATTGCAAGACTGCCCCTCACAGAAAAAACTAAAAATAAAAAACTAAAAAGTGCAAATTCTATTGCTCCGATAACTCGGCGATTGCCACCTTATCTTTATATCCATCCATTTTTTTTCTCAGAGAGAGTGGGCGCATATCGATCCATACCGACTTAATAAACTCCAAACACTCTTCCTTATTTCCTTTCTTGTCTCCTAACTTCCATCCTTCAGGAACCTTTTTGTGAAGCGGCCAAATTGACCATTGCTCTTCTTCATTAACGACAACAACATAGGCTTCAGTTGATTCAATTTCAGACATTGTAATGCTCGCAGTATAGTTAAACACGAAAAGTAGGTGGTAGCTTCCACACTTTAATTCTGAGTAGATAATACATGTATACAAATATTTATAAAGTAATTTTTTACTATATGAACAATCACATTGGCTAATGTGATATATATGATGATAATTTTTAAGCTATAAAACAAAATAAGCGACTATTACTCATCAATTAACTAAAGAATGCTGTCTAATTTCTCAGAGGTAGTGTGGTTACTATTTGCTTAAGTGCGCATTTAAACAATAACTTACATACATCAATATTACAACTCAACTCGGCGTTGTCGGAAAATGGTGTTGATCTGATCATGGGCTGACAAGAACCGTTGCGCTTGCCAAAGCGATTTGAACCGCCCCATGATCTTCTCTCGCTTTCTTGTTGGGCGATGAGAGTTTTCTATCCTGTTGTTCAAGCCTTTGTGGGCGCGGCGATCTGCATCTGGAGCAAGGGTCTGTACAGGTTTGATATAGCTGCGCAGTTTATCCGTTACCACGACCCGTGGCTCACCAAATTGTTTGACAAGTTTTTTGAAAAACCGTTTGGCAGCCTTGGCGTTCCGGTGCTTTTGAACCAAGATATCGAGCACGTCACCATCTGCGTCAATCGCCCGCCAGAGCCAGTATATCACCCCACGGATGGTAATAACCACCTCATCCAGATGCCATTTATTATTTGGCTTTGGCCGATCTTTGCGGATGCAATCGGCAAAACAGCGCTTACTGTCAATGCTGAGTCAAATTTCCCCACATGTGCTGGACGGAAAGTCCTCAGTTTGAGTATTTGGTGACCAGCCTTGTCTGTGGGTCTAACTCTCCTTTTTGGGTGGCCTGCCGCGTCGTTTTGGTGGTGGAGGTGGAGCTATTGAAGCGTTAGCCCGTACGTGCTCTGGCATGAGGTCCGCATGGCTGCGCAACCGATAACTAGCACCTTTGATCTGGATGACGACGGCATGATGCAAAAGCCGATCGAGAAGGCCTGTGGCAATAACGCGATCACCAAAGATCTCACCCCATTCCGCAAAGCCACGGTTTGAGGTGAGGATCATGGATCCCTTTTCATATTTGGCATTGACGAGCTGGAAGAACAAGTTTGCTCCCCCATTGGTAATTGGCAGATAACCGATTTCATCGACGATTAGCAGTGAAGTTCGTGCAAAGAAGCGTAGTTTCTCAGTCAACCGCCCTTCTTTTTCAGCTTTTGCCAAGGCTTCGATGAGGTGAGCTAAAGCAATGCGATACACCCGTTTACCCGCTTTAACGGCTGCAACCCCAAGAGCAGTTGCCAGATGGCTCTTTCCTGTACCAGGTGGACCGAGAAAGTGTACCACTTCATTGCGAGTGATGAACTCCAGTTCGGCTAGAGCCATGATGCGATCCCTGTCCAGCGAGGGCTGGAAGGTAAAGTCGAAGCTTTCCAGTGTTTTTATCGGAGTAAGCCGCGCTGTCGTCAGGGCGACGCCGATACGGCGGCCCTCGCGTGTTGAATATTCTTCATTGAGCAGAGAATCCAGGGCCTCCAGGGCCGTGAGTTCCCCTTGTTCCAATTGGCTCAGCGTGTGGTCGAGCACCTCTAAAGCCCGCGGCATTTTTAAGCCTACCAGTGAAGACTGAATGCGTTTACTGAGCGAACTCATGGCTTACCTCCAGTACTGGCAAGTCGTTGGCCTACCGCTTCATAGAACTCCAGTGGGCGTTGGTTTACACCGCTGTGTTTGGTTGGCTCCGCAGCCAGACGACGGCGCTGTGTTGCCCGTGGAGGAGCCTTGCGATGGCATGGATCAACCCGGCGCTGGTTCTTTCCCTCCATGACCGGATGGGTGGCGATGAGCTGACCGTGTCCATAGATGCGCACCTCTTGCGGGTGATGCTGGACTTCGACCATCCGTTTCTTAACGGTGTCCGGCACTGAATAAAGATTACCTCCAACGGAGACCATGCCATCACGCGTGACCCGCCGCTCCACCAGTAAAACAGCATCATAAGGGTGCGCTGGCAAAGGGATCAGAGCGGGCTGTTCCTCTCCAAAGACCTCGCCCACCACACGGTTGGTGGTGGCATGAACACGGGCATTGGCAATTTCCTTGCACCAGCGTGTGAACTGGGCATTAAGATCGTCCAGATCGCGGAACGTACGACCAAGGAAGAAATCCTGCCGGATGTAACGAAATGGACGCTCCACCTTGCCCTTGGTTTTGGCCCGGTAGGGCTGGCAGGCATCCGGCTGAGCGCCATAATGGTCCAGAAGAGCGACAAGAGCAGGATTAAAAAGAACAGTGCCATCTGGCTCCTCTCCCAGAACGGCTGTCTTCATGCGATCATACAGGACTTCCAGTGTCGCTCCGCCGAAGACCTCAAAGGCCGCGATATGACAACGCAGGACTGTCTCTAGTTTTTGATTGGCACAATAGCGCCCCCACAAAAACCGTGAATTACTCAGCACCATTGAAAACAAAAAGATTTTTCGCACCACATCTGGTTCACTGGTGAACGCCACCTGAAACTCAGCAAAATCTACCTGTGCCTGCTGGCCTGGTGCTGTCTCAAAGCGCCGTTCAAATGCATGCGGAGGAGCTGGACGGATCAGGCGAAGATATTCCGTTACAGTGGAGTAACCGCCCTTAAACCCCAGTGTCTTCAGCTCACGAAGCAAGCGCCGGGCAGATAGACCGGGAAACCGCTCCAGTCGCTCAAGTAAATAGCCTTTGTATTCCTCCAGTACACGCCCGTCACGCTGGCGGGGGCCGTAGACAGGAGCTTCAAGGCCTTGGTGTAAGTATTTGCTGACCGTCTTTCTATCCAGCCCGGCTTTGCGCGCTATGGCACTTACAGACAGTCCCTGCTGCTTCAAATTATGGATCATTACGATCTTCCCTAGATTGACCACTCCTCCACACCCCTTCTTTCCAACAGGGACGTAGAGGAGAGTTTCGCCAACTTTTGTTTGAAGGGGCATGCCCCTTCAAACAAAAGTCAAAGCTGAAAAGTGGGGAATTTTCAACCAGCGCTTTTGGGGAGAATACATCCAGCACTGACAGTCTCAGCCTTAGGGCTGGGGACGGCTGTTTTGGGCGGCGGTATGATGACCTCGACACCGTCATAGCGAGCTGCTATTTCCTGTCTTGTCGCAGCTCCGTCATAAGCTCCATCGCCAAGAAACGTGGCAATAGAACCCTCGATCTGCTCCAGTAGATCCGGCACAACAGTTGGATCGCCAACCGTATCCTCCGTCAGTTCACGGCAGACGATGATCCCGCTTTCCAAATCCAGGCCAAGATGAAGTTTTCGCCATTTTCTGCGTTTTTTCTTGGTTCCATGCTTGGTTTCCTGCCATTCACCAGCCCCGAACATCTTCACGCCCGTGCTATCGATTACAAGGGTGGCCGGGCCTGCAGTCTTGTCAGACTCGACTTTGGAAAGGTTCAATCCAGTAGTTCGACGCGACACCGTGCTATAGTCTGGAACTGGTAAGGTCAGATCCAACAACGCGAACACAGAGCGAACAAATCCCTGTGTTTGCCGTAAAGCCAAACTAAACACAGACTTGACGCGCAAACTGATTTCAATGGCCAGGTCCGAATACGTGGCGGGTCTTCCGGGTCGATTACTTGCGGGGGCAAGCCAGGCTTCGATGACGCTCTTGTCAATCCAGACCGTGATGTCACCACGGCGGCACAAGCTCGCGTTATAATCCGGCCAGGTCGTCACTTTGAATTGGGCTTTATCGAACTTGTGACGTAAGTGTCAGCAGTCTGTTTAAATGGCTTTAAGTAGATCTTCTGAAAAGGAAATTTCAGAGAAGATACTCCACGTCAGGGGGATACTGCAACAACGCCAGTATTTGGTGGGCCGCCCGCGCGTCTTGCTTGCCGGCGCTAACCAAGCACTGGCAACACCGTCTTCAACCCAGACCGAGATTGATCCCCGCTGGCGCAGACTCTCATTATATTCAGACCAGTTCGTCACCTTGTATTCGGCTTTGTCAAACTTGTGACGACGGGCAGCGTTGTGCTTAAACGGCATAAAAACTTCGGAGACGGTATACCTTTTAACGAGATTAATGCGACAATGCCCATCACAATTAGAAAAAAAACCAGAGGCAGATGCCTCTGGGGAAAGGTGATTGGGTAGTGTATTACATACACTTCGTCGAATATATCATTCCTAAATGTGTATCACAAGCTGAAATATGGGTTCTATCGCTATTTTTTTCGTATTTTCAGGAAAGGCCTTCTCGTTTAGAAGCTTTCTGGGCTCTGTCATCTATGCTGGTGTGACTACGCCCTCAACTCAGCGGAGGGCACTGTCAAGTTATTTGAGATGGCTTGCAAAAGCTTTGTTTGAGCTGATTTTACGCAGTCATTTCAACAGTGTAGTCTGCCCATAGGGCACTGCATAGGCCACGACCTCACGAGGAAAACGAAAGCCTTTCAGCCGCTCAAAGGAACTCGGTATCTTCATCAGAGCTGGGTAACCAAAATCAAATAATTTAGCAATGCCATCAGAATTTATGTGTCTACTCCTTAGAGTAGTTATATACAACTGATCAATTCTAGATAATAAAATAATAACTGAGATCACATTAAGTTTTTTGGAGATTTTATGAGTAATTTGGGCGAACCTCTTGTTTGCTGGAAAAAGAGCCGCAACCCTCGAATTAGATTAATTTGCTTTCCATACGCAGGAGGAGGTTCATTTATGTATAAGGATTGGGCAAAGTACATACCTGATGATGTGGAACTATTAGCTGTAGATTTGCGTGGCCGTGGAGGTAGATTTAATGAACGCTTGTCTGCAGATATAAACACGCATATCAATGATATCCTTGTAAACTATGGGCATCTTAATGAGCTGCCTCTAATCGTTTTTGGGCACAGCATGGGAGGCTTACTTGGCTTTGAGTTCTCCCGCGCTGTGAAAGAGAGGCTAGGACACGAAATTTTACACTTCTTCCCTTCAGCCTCAAGGGCCCCGCAGTTACCTCGCGTCATGGATGTGACATACAATTTGTCTGATGACGACTTTTTAAGTAAGCTTGGCGAAAGTGACGGTCTTCCAAGAGAGATCTTCGAAAGCAGTGAGTTACGAGATATTTTCTTACCGATCTTGAGGTCTGATGTGCGATTGTGTGAAGTCTATTGCTTTGAAGGCGCAACTCTCCTTGAGTGCCCCATATCTGTCATCGGAGGAACAATGGATCAGGGTGTACTGCGCCACGAGTTAGAAACTTGGCGAGAACACACTACAAAAGATACTTGCTTGCACCTTATTTCAGCTGGGCATTTCTATGTTGATACACATAGGCTGCAAGTAATTAACATCATTATGAAACAAATTGGCTCTACTTCCATTCTGTAGAAAGGTTCTCAAGCGTATTTTTCGTAGCCTTGTAAGTCCAGGAACGGCATTGCCAAGTTATTTGAGGTGAGTTGCAAAAGCCCTTGATGGGCATATTTCACGCTTTCATTTCGCCAGCATAATCCGCCCGAACCCTCCGTGCCAATAAGTGTGAGACATTCCACCGACTAAAGTTTAGACTTGATGGCGTAGGAGAACGACCCCATGGTTATGCCTTCACAGAGACCGCTTTCAGCCGATACTGGGCCTGATGATATTGTGCCCACGCCACCGCCAGCCCGCATGGTGACAGCGCCAGTGCAGCCTACAGCCGAGCTGACTGCGATCCCTAAGCGGAGAAGTTTCACAGCCAAATACAAACTACGCATTCTGGATGAGACGGACCAAGCAGCAGACACAGGTGGTGTTACAGCCATACTACGGCGCGAAGGGCTTTATTCTTCTGCGCTAACGGATTGGCGTCGGGCACGCGCTGCAGGCTCATTGGGAGCATTGCAGCCGCGTCACCGTGGCCCACAAAAAGCACCCGCCAACCCATTAGAGGCCGAACTGGCCAAGGCTAACCGTGAAGTTTCAGCGCTACGGCGGCGTCTGGACCAGGCGGAAGCCATCCTTGCAATCCAAAAAAAAGTGGCGACATTGTTGGACGAGATGGAGCAGACGCCAGAGCGCAGCGGCAAGTCATGATGGCCGTCGCGATTGCTCTGCCCTCAGGCAGCGGCCTGACCTCAGCCGTTTGCTCCGCGCTCTCGTTGTCGCGGGCAAGCGTTCTTCGCCATCGCGCTACATTGGCTGCTCCGCCACGCGCGGTAAAGCCACGCCCCCCTTCAGCGCGTGCCTTGCCGGAAAATGAACGGGCTCGGGTACTGGATCATCTGCGTGGGCCCAGGTTTGCCGACCAGACCCCCACCGAGGTATTCGCCACTTTACTGGATGAAGGCACCTACCTGTGTTCGATCCGCACGATGTATCGGATATTGGCCGCTCAGGGCGAGGTCACTGAGCGTCGCCGTCAACGCACGCACCCTGTCTATCAAAAGCCGGAACTTCTAGCCGAAGCTCCCAATCAGGTCTGGTCTTGGGATATTACCAAGCTGATGGGCCCGGTGAAATGGTCTTACTTCTATCTCTATGTCATCTTGGACATCTTCAGCCGCCGTGTTGTTGGCTGGCGCATTGAGCAGGCCGAAAGCGCCAGCCAGTTCAAGGAACTGTTCATGGATGCAATGGAAAAGCATGCTGTGCAACGCGATCAACTGACATTACATGCCGATCGTGGCGGGCCAATGAAGGCAAAGACAACTGCCCTGATGCTGGTGGATCTTGGTGTGCTTAAATCCCACAGCCGACCCCATACCTCAAACGACAACCCGTTCTCAGAGGCCCACCTCAAGACGCTGAAATATCAGCCCGAATTCCCCAAGAAGTTTGAAACCATCGAGCAAGCCCGCCACTTTTGCCGCAGATTCTTTGCATGGTACAACGAGCAACACCATCATGCAGGCATCGGACTCATGACCCCTGATCAGGTCCACTTTGGACAGGCCGAGGCTGTCTATGCCGCACGCCAAGCAACCCTCGACGCAGCATTCATCAGTACACCCGAGCGCTTCGTACAAAAACCGCCAAAACCACCTCAAATCCCGACGGCCGTCTGGATCAATCCACCAAAGCCAGAGAAAGAAAATCAAGCTTAAAGTCCAAATGCCACTGTCTCAAAGTCGTTGACACGTTCCGGAAAGGCGAAAGCATCGAGTCTTGCGTGACGGTAGGAATGAGAAGACAGTTTGTAGCGGCGTGGTCGGAAAATGGTGTTGATCGGTAAGCGGTGTTCTGACCCCACCTTCCATTTTTTCTTTGTGTCGGCATTCTGGTGTTTTTAACGCTGGAGTTTTTGATGAGTGAAGTTGTTTGTCCGGACGGGCTAGTTGAGAAGAAGCGGCAGGTGCGGCGCAGTAGTGAAGAGCGTGCGCTGATCGTGCGCGATAGTTATGAGTTTGGAGTGATGCAAACGGCCAAGCTGCATGGTGTTACACGCTCTCTGATTTACTATTGGCGTAAGTTGGCTAAGTCCCTGGCAGCACAGAAGGGGCCTTGTGAAGAGGCTATGGCATTTGCATCGGTCCAGGTTGAGGTTTTGCCTGTCTTGGGAAAGGATGTGCCGGTATCTGAAGACGAGCATCACCCATCGCCATGTGGTTGCTTACGCGAGATTGAACTTGAATTTGGTGTCATTCGGCTTCAGCTTCCTAAAGATATGGCTGTGGAGCGGATTGCCGAGCTTGTCCTTGCACTGGAGACTGGGCGATGATCCTGCCGGGGCAGCATGTGCGTATTGTGGTTGCCACTCGTCCTGTTGATTTTCGCAAAGGCCATAACGGGTTAGCTGCTTTGGTTCACAACGAGCTGAAGAGTGATCCGTTTACCGGCACAGTCTTTGTGTTCCGCTCACGGCGAGCAGACCGGTTGAAGCTTGTGTTCTGGGATGGGTCAGGATTGGTGCTGGTCTACAAGCGACTGGAAGAGAACAGTTTTTGCTGGCCGGAAGTCAGAGATGGGGTGATGTCGCTTTCCATAGTCCAGTTCGAGGCGCTGTTTGGTGGCCTTGACTGGCGGAAGATCAGAGCCCTTGAAAGTCGGGCCCCGCAAGGTGTGGAATAACCTGTAATTCCCCGTATTTCTGCGGTTTTGAAGCTGCTGTTCGGGTATACTGTTCCTCATGAACAAGACAAGTGAACTCCCTGATGATCCAAAGGTTTTGAAGGCGCTATTGCAGGCAGCCCAAACTCAACTCTCCCAGCAGGAAGTTCATATCCAACTCAAAGAAGAGGTGATTGTCCGGCTCGAAAAGCTGGTGGCTGACTACAAGGCAGCCCAATACGGGCGCAAATCGGAGAAGGCGGATCCCGATCAGTATATGCTGGCCTTTGAGGATCTGGAAACAGCCATTGCCGCCACGCAGGCAGAAGCGGAAAACATTGCGCCGCCAACAAACCCACGCAAGAAACGCAAGACCAATCGCGGTAAGCTGCCGGGGCATCTGCCGCGTATTGAGGTGGTGATCGAGCCTGAGGAAACCACATGCGTGTGTGGGTGTGTCTGTCATGTGATCGGTAAAGATGTATCCGAGCGTCTTGATGTGATCCCCGCCCAGTTCCGGGTGATCGTTACCCGCAGACCCAAATATGCCTGTCGGGCTTGCGAGGAAGGTGTCAAACAAGCGCCAGCACCAGATCACATTATTGAGGCAGGACTGCCGAGCGAGGCAACCCTGGCCCATGTAATTACCTCAAAATATGCGGACCACTGCCCGCTGTACCGTCAGGCACAGATTTATGCCCGTCAGGGTGTTGATCTGGACCGCTCCACGCTGGCCGACTGGGTTGGGCGTTCGGCCAATGAGCTCAAACCCGTCTTTGAGGCACTGCTTGGTGAGCTCAAGAAGTCTACCAAACTGTTTATGGATGAAACCCCGGCACCGGTGCTGGATCCTGGACGAAGGAAGACCAAAACCGGGTATTTCTGGGCTTTGGCAAGGGATGACCGGCCTTGGAACGGGCCAGAGCCACCAGGTGTGGCCTTCACTTATGCCCCGAACCGATCTGGTGAAGTGGCTGAGGAAATCCTGAAGGATTTTGAAGGAGTACTGCAGGTAGATGGCTACGCGGGCTATAATCGGTTGCTGAAACGACAAAAGAGCCCGGTGGCACTTGCCTACTGCTGGAGCCACGCAAGGCGCAAACTCTATGAAGTAGCACGCAACAAAACCGCACCTATTGCCGAGGAAGGCCTGCGCCAGATTGGCGAGCTGTACCAGATCGAAAAGACGATCCGGGGGAATAGCCCTGAGGAACGTCTGGTCGCGCGTCAGAAACACAGCAGAGCGTTAATCGAAGCCTTTGAAGAGTGGTTGATCAATCACAGGGCCAAGGTCTCCAGAAAATCACCTCTTGGAGAAGCCCTTAGTTATATTGCCAAATACTGGAATGGACTAATCCGCTTCCTTGACGATGGGCGCATAGAGCTGGACAACAATTCTGTTGAGCGCACAATCAGGCCAATAACTCTAAATCGCAAGAATGCATTATTTGCCGGTCATGATGCTGGAGCGGAAAACTGGGCCATGCTCGCTTCTCTTATTGAAACTTGCAAACTGGGCGGTATCAATCCACACA
This sequence comes from Pseudovibrio sp. Tun.PSC04-5.I4, assembly GCF_900104145.1. NCBI lineage: Bacteria > Pseudomonadati > Pseudomonadota > Alphaproteobacteria > Hyphomicrobiales > Stappiaceae > Pseudovibrio > Pseudovibrio sp. Tun.PSC04-5.I4. The sequence goes on from NZ_FNLB01000008.1 coordinate 30,973, forward strand.
CTTATCTGGCAACCACACTCACCAGAATCGCAAAAGGCCACAAACAAAGCAAGATCAACGAACTTCTGCCCTGGAATTTTGCTGAACAAGAAAGTCAAGGTGGGCTCTAAACACCGCTTACGTTGATCGGCGTTGTTGCGGAACTCAACTTTAGCTTACAGCTCGCCCTTACCCGCTTAACTCAGGTCGCGAAGATCCGCTCAAACGTCGCACGTCCGAGGGTGGCCATTGTGTTGAGGACGGAGACATTGATCCTGGCTTCCGTCTTCTGGTTTTCAAAATCACGGGACTTCAACGCGGTCCCGAAGATCTGTTTAGATCGCCCCATCAAGGTCTCGCCTCTTGAGCGCCGCCCGTAGCCGGTTTGCTTCTGCCACCCCATTCTGCCATGTCTCTCAATGGCCAATATATCTCGATCACGAGCAGTGGGAGCGGTCTCAGCCTTAGGGCTGGGGACGGCTGTTTTGGGCGGCGGTATGATGACCGAGCTATAACTGAATCTGGTGTACGGGGCTTTTAAGATAGCAGCGTATCGGGTTGACTAATTGATGAGCAAATCAATGTGTTAACCACTTGGAGATACGCCACCATGGCACATGATAAAGTTCTTGAGCTTGCTCGTCAAAACGGTCTTCTGGCCGATCCGCTCACGCAGTTGATAAGAGAAGGCGCAAGGGAGTTGGTGCATCGGGCTGTTCAATTAGAATTTCAGTCTTTGCTTTCGCTGTATGAAGATGACGTTGATGAGACTGGTCGCGCTCGCGTTGTACGCAATGGTTATCATCCGGAACGCAAGATCCAGACTGGTATTGGGCCTGTGTGTGTGAAAGTGCCCAAGGTGCGAACCCGTTCAGGCGCCCCTGTCACGTTCCACTCAGCACTTGTCCCTCCCTATGTGCGCAAGGCTAAAAGTCTGGAGGCTGAGTTGCCATGGCTTTACTTAAAAGGCGTTTCCAGCGGAGAGATGGACGACGCTTTGAAGGTTCTTGTTGGTCCCGACGCGGAAGGTCTCTCAGCCAGCACGGTCTCTCGCCTGAAGAAGGAATGGAAGGGCCAATATGAACAATGGCGCCAGTCTCGCCTGGACCAGGACGAGTGGGTCTATATCTGGGTGGATGGCATTTACAGCGGCCTGCGGGCAGAAGATGTCAAGCTGTGCACGCTGGTGGTGATTGGCGTTAACGCTCTGGGACAGAAGAAGTTCCTTGCCATTGAAGACGGCGTGCGCGAGAGCACGCAAAGTTGGCGTGAAGTACTGGTGAAGCTGAAGAAGCGCGGCATGAACGTGCCCAAGCTGGCAGTCGGCGATGGTGCCATGGGGTTCTGGGCCGCCCTTGACGAAGTCTTTGGGCAAACGCGCCACCAACGCTGCTGGGTGCACAAGACAAATAATATCGTGGGGTACCTGCCAAAATCTTTGCAGGACAAGGCAAGGGCTTGCGTCAAGGATATCTGGATGGCACCGACCAAGGCAAAGGCAGAAGTTGCTTTTGACCTGTTTGTGGAACAGTTCGAGGGCAAGTATCCCAGAGCGGTGGAATGTCTTCTCAAAGACCAGCACGATCTGCTCGCATTCTACGATTTTCCGCAGAGGCACTGGCAGTCGATCCGCACCTCCAACCCGATTGAATCCACCTTCGCGACCATCAGGCACCGCACCAAGCGCTCGAAGGGGTGCTTGAACCGTGATGGCATGCTTCACATGATGTTCAAACTCAGCCAGTGCGCTCAGGGAAGCTGGCGAAAACTACGCGGCTTTGCCGATCTTGGCAAAGTCATCACAGGCATCAATTTCAAAGACGGTATCGAACAACCTGAACCCGAGCAAAAAGCTGCTTAAGGAAAAGCTGATACACCAGAATTGACAATAGCTCATGATGACCTCGACACCGTCATAGTGAGCTGCTATTTCCTGTCTTGTCGCAGCTCCGTCATAGGCTCCATCGCCAAGAAACGTGGCAATAGAACCCTCGATCTGCTCCAGTAGATCCGGAGCTAACCGCAAAAGTTGGTGATGGGTTTCACGCGGCGTGATTTTGGTTTGCATCACTCTCGATGCCATTTTTGAAGATGACACCCTGTATTATCTTCGGCAATTGATTTTTGCCTCTCAATTTCTGCCAGCGCTTCTCCGCTGCCTTGATCAGCATGAAGACCATTGGCATTGCAGTATCCCGGGAGAGGCAGTTCTTGGTCTGCCTTGTTCTGTGGCGCACAGTCGCAAAGGTTGATTCAATTGGATTGGTGGTTCTGATATGCCCCCAATGCTCAGCAGGAAAGTCATAAAAAGCCAACAGTTCGATCCTATCCTTGGCAAGGCATTGCGTGGCTTTGGGGTATTTGGCCTCAAATTTCTCTATGAAAAGATCAAAAGCCGCCTCAGCATCTACGCGGTTCTCTGCCATCCAGATATCCTGTAGATCTTTCTTTGCTTTGGCCTGCAAGGATTTAGGCATTTTGCTTAAGACATTCATTGTCTTGTGGACCCAGCAGGCGTTGAGCTTTTGTTGTGCTAAAGACTTCCCGCAATGCCGCCCAGAACCCCAGAGCACCATCTCCCACTTCTAATTTCGGTTCGATCTGCAGGCCACGAGCTTTGAGAGCAAGCAATAGTTCCCGCCAGCTCTGAGTATCTTCCCGGTAGCCATCATCAAAGCCAATCAGCTCTTTCTTGCCTTCCGGTGTTGCCCCGATCAACACCAGAATACAGCGACTTTCCCGTTCTCCCCGGGCTTTCAGATAGATGCCATCTGCCCACATATAAACGTAGTTGCGCGCTGACAGGTCTCGAGTTTTCCACTCTTCCCATAAAGATCGCCAGCTTTTGACAAGGCCGCGGATGACATCCGGTGAAAGGTTGGGGGCATCAACACCCAACAAAGCACTCAAAGCTTGCTGAACATTATTGGTAGAAACCCCACGCAAATAGAGCGCTGGGATCAATTCATCAAGACTGGTTGAACGGCGCAGATAATTAGGTAACAAATTGGAATGGTAATGAATTTTCTCTTCTGCATTCTCATCTCGATCCCGGATCCGAGGTTTGCTGACCGTGACTGGCCCAATGCCAGTCTGGACCTGTCGCTCTGGCAAATGCCCATGCCGAACCACCCGCTGACGGCCATCTGGTAATTTTAAGTCCGAGTAAAGCGAAAGCACGCTCATGACTTCACTCTCAATGGCCGCTCGCAAAAGTTGCTGTGCACCCGCGGAACGTGTCAACGACTTTGAGACAGTAGCTTTTGGATTTTAAACTTGATTTTCTTTCGTTGTCTTTGGTGGATTGATCCAGACGGCCGTCGGGATTTGAGGTGGTTTTGGCGGTTTTTGTACGAAGCGCTCGGGTGTACTGATGAATGCAGCCTCGAGAGTTACTTGGCGTGCGGCATAGACTGCCTCGGCCTGTCCAAAGTGAACCTGATCAGGGGTCATGAGTCCGATGCCTGCATGATGGTGTTGCTCGTTGTACCATGCAAAGAATCTGCGGCAAAAGTGGCGGGCTTGCTCGATGGTTTCAAACTTCTTGGGGAATTCGGGCTGATATTTCAGCGTCTTGAGGTGGGCCTCTGAGAACGGGTTGTCGTTTGAGGTATGGGGTCGGCTGTGGGATTTAAGCACACCAAGATCCACCAGCATCAGGGCAGTTGTCTTTGCCTTCATTGGCCCGCCACGATCGGCATGTAATGTCAGTTGATCGCGTTGCACAGCATGCTTTTCCATTGCATCCATGAACAGTTCCTTGAACTGGCTGGCGCTTTCGGCCTGCTCAATGCGCCAGCCAACAACACGGCGGCTGAAGATGTCCAAGATGACATAGAGATAGAAGTAAGACCATTTCACCGGGCCCATCAGCTTGGTAATATCCCAAGACCAGACCTGATTGGGAGCTTCGGCTAGAAGTTCCGGCTTTTGATAGACAGGGTGCGTGCGTTGACGGCGACGCTCAGTGACCTCGCCCTGAGCGGCCAATATCCGATACATCGTGCGGATCGAACACAGGTAGGTGCCTTCATCCAGTAAAGTGGCGAATACCTCGGTGGGGGTCTGGTCGGCAAACCTGGGCCCACGCAGATGATCCAGTACCCGAGCCCGTTCATTTTCCGGCAAGGCACGCGCTGAAGGGGGGCGTGGCTTTACCGCGCGTGGCGGAGCAGCCAATGTAGCGCGATGGCGAAGAACGCTTGCCCGCGACAACGAGAGCGCGGAGCAAACGGCTGAGGTCAGGCCGCTGCCTGAGGGCAGAGCAATCGCGACGGCCATCATGACTTGCCGCTGCGCTCTGGCGTCTGCTCCATCTCGTCCAACAATGTCGCCACTTTTTTTTGGATTGCAAGGATGGCTTCCGCCTGGTCCAGACGCCGCCGTAGCGCTGAAACTTCACGGTTAGCCTTGGCCAGTTCGGCCTCTAATGGGTTGGCGGGTGCTTTTTGTGGGCCACGGTGACGCGGCTGCAATGCTCCCAATGAGCCTGCAGCGCGTGCCCGACGCCAATCCGTTAGCGCAGAAGAATAAAGCCCTTCGCGCCGTAGTATGGCTGTAACACCACCTGTGTCTGCTGCTTGGTCCGTCTCATCCAGAATGCGTAGTTTGTATTTGGCTGTGAAACTTCTCCGCTTAGGGATCGCAGTCAGCTCGGCTGTAGGCTGCACTGGCGCTGTCACCATGCGGGCTGGCGGTGGCGTGGGCACAATATCATCAGGCCCAGTATCGGCTGAAAGCGGTCTCTGTGAAGGCATAACCATGGGGTCGTTCTCCTACGCCATCAAGTCTAAACTTCAGCTGGTGGAATGTCTCACACTTATTGGCACGGAGGGCGGAACGTGTCAACGACTTTGAGACAGTAGCTTTTGGATTTTAAACTTGATTTTCTTTCGTTGTCTTTGGTGGATTGATCCAGACGGCCGTCGGGATTTGAGGTGGTTTTGGCGGTTTTTGTACGAAGCGCTCGGGTGTACTGATGAATGCAGCCTCGAGAGTTACTTGGCGTGCGGCATAGACTGCCTCGGCCTGTCCAAAGTGAACCTGATCAGGGGTCATGAGTCCGATGCCTGCATGATGGTGTTGCTCGTTGTACCATGCAAAGAATCTGCGGCAAAAGTGGCGGGCTTGCTCGATGGTTTCAAACTTCTTGGGGAATTCGGGCTGATATTTCAGCGTCTTGAAGTGGGTCTCTGAGAACGGGTTGTCGTTTGAGGTATGGGGTCGGCTGTGGGATTTAAGCACACCAAGATCCACCAGCGGTGTTTGTCAAACAAGTTGTCCGCCAATTTCATGCAGCGTCTCTGATTTCGGTGCCGCTGATTTCGCGTTCCGGGTTTAGCCAGACGGGTCCTTCAGGTAGCCAGTTGCGTGTTTTTCCTGACCAGCGTTCTGGCTTTTGCGCACGTGCATTTGCATAAATCCTGGCACGGTTATCGAGCGTTGCTCGGTCCTGCCCTGCATGGCGCGCGTCTGGCGTAACGAAGCGGATCGCGCTGTGCAAGTGCTCGCTGTTATACCAGATGACGAAGGATTTTACCCACGCCTGCGCATCGGCCTTTGTGGCAAATCCCCTGGAGGGCCAGTCAGGGCGGTATTTGCAGGTTCGGAATAACGCTTCTGAAAAGGGATTGTCGTTGCTGACACGTGGTCGGCTGTAGGACGCTGTAATGCCCAGCCTTTCCATCGTTGTTTTCATGGTAGCCCCCTTCATTGGGCTGCCGTTATCTGCGTGGAGGACCAGAGGTTTCAGAACACAGCCCTGGGCCAGCACGCCTTTTCGATGAGCTCAGCAGCTCGTTCTGCGCTCTCTCGCTCATGCACTTCCCAGCCGACGATTTTCCGGCTGAAAATGTCCACGATCAGGTAAAGGTAGAAGAACATGCCCGCAATCGGTCCGGGCATCCAGGTTATGTCCCATGTCCACACCTGGCAGGGCCCTCTGGCCTGATAACTGGTGGGTGGTTTGCGCCGTACAGGAGGCTTGGCACGGCCACGGTGATGCTGCTGACCATCTGTGCGCAGGATGCGGTAAAAGCTGGATTCAGACGCCAGATATCGGCCTTGATCGGCCAGTTTTGGTACAATCTGGCTGGGTGGCAAGCTGGCGAATTCCTCTGAATTACAGACCTCCAGCACTGCGGCACGCTCATACTCGCTGAGCTTATTAGCTGGCTCCAGGCGCGGCACAATAGGCCGCTGATCGGGCTGAATTTGGCCGTCTTTCGTCCATCTCCTGAATGTCCGCTCACTGATCTCCAGCTCTGCGCAGGCCATGAGGCGTCGTGCGCCAGCGGTGACAGCCTCGTTGATCAGAGCGACTGCGGTTGTGCGATCTGGGGTGCTGATCATGCGTCCTCTGCGCCCCCCCAGATCGCTGAGACCTTTTTTCTGAGAATAAGCAACGCAGCAGCCTCAGCCAGAGCTTTCTCCTTTCGGGCCAGTTCCCGTTCCAGATCCTTAACCTTCTTTTTCTCTTCTTTCGTCGCTTGACCAAGACGCGCAGTGCTGGCGCGGTCCCAGTCATTTGCCTGCTCACAAGCGACCCGCCATGCAGCGATCTGCGCCGGATAGAGCCCGCGCTTGCGGCAGTATTCGCCCAAATCAGCCTCATTCAACGCCGCCGTTTCCAACACAGCGGCAAACTTATCACGCGAGGACCATCCCTCAGGGCTCGTGTCAGCGCAGGGCAAAAGCTGGCCTTTGCCGCGCGCCTCAGCCCGCCATTTATGGAGCGTCGCCTCGCAAATCCCTTCCTCGCGCGACAACTGCCGAATGGCTATGTTGCCCGGTGGCAGCATCCGCTTAAGCACTGCCGCTTTTCGTTCCGGTGAATATCCCACGTCATCTTCCTATCCCGCCCACCTTAAAATAGAGAAAAATAGAATAGCGGACAACATCCCTGACACAGGGGGTGGTGGAATGTCTCACACTTATTGGCACGGAGGGCGGGCTAATGGGCGTACCATCAAAGAACAGCTGCACACGTAAGGCGAGTTGATTTGCATCCGGGAGTAAATGTATGGCCCCTCCGTGCCAAGAGCTATAACTGAATCTGGTGTACGGGGCTTTTAAGATAGCAGCGTATTGGGTTGAATAATTGATGAGCAAATCAATGTTTTAACCACTTGGAGATACGCCACCATGGCACATGATAAAGTTCTTGAGCTTGCTCGTCAAAACGGTCTTCTGGCCGATCTGCTCACGCAGTTGATAAGAGAGGGCGCAAGGGAGTTGGTGCATCGGGCTGTTCAATTAGAATTTCAGTCTTTGCTTTCGCTGTATGGACTGGTCCAGGAAAAGTGGTGATGGATAAAAGCGGAGCAAACAAAGCCGGGTTAACCAACATCAATATTTGCCTCTTCCTGGCGGGCCGCTGGCAGTCCTTCATTGATATTCTTCAAGTCAAATACCTCAACAATATCGTTGAGCTGGATCACCGCTTTATCAAGGGCATCACCAAACCCATGATGGGCTTTAAGGCCTTTCGTCAGTTTATGGCGCTCGCAGGATAACTGCGTCCAGACCATAGCTGGATTCTGTCCGCACCTAAAGTTTGCGACAGAACCCAACTTATTGGTAACTGCAAGCTTCACCGGATACTTACAAGTCTTCTCATTTTCATGCAATATTTTTCCGAATTATTTCAGGTCAACACCGTAGAAGATGTGACCACCGAATGGATCGATCTTGTAGTTCTTGACGTTTACAGAGATTGGCTGAGACACCAATGAGTGTGCAATGGTTGCCCATGGAGCTTCCCGCTTGAAAACAACCTGAGCCTGCTCGTAAAGTTTTGTACGCTCCGCAGGGTTTGCAGTTACTTTCGCTTTTTGAATCAGACTTTCGAATTCAGCATTACACCACTGAGCGCGGTTGGCTCCACCAACACCATCACAGCCAAGAAGAACTGCGAGGAAATTATCTGGATCACCATTATCACCGGTCCAACCGAGAAGAACAGCACCGTCACGCTCTACGTCTGTGGAGCGCTTGAGATACTCACCCCATTCGTACGTCACGATTTCAACATCAACACCAACCTTTGCGAAGTCGGCCTGAATAACTTCTGCCATACGACGTGCGTTTGGGTTGTAAGGACGCGGCACAGGCATTGCCCAGATCTTCATCTTCAGGTCTTTCACACCTTCTGCTTGTAGAGCCGCTTTTGCAGCAGCAGGATCGTAAGTGTCGTCCTTCAAGTCGGCTTTGTAAGACCAGATGGTCGGTGGGATTGGGTTGGTTGCTGCTTTACCAGCTCCTTGGAACACGGTATCCAAAATTGCCTGTTTGTTGATAGCGGAGTTTAGAGCCTTACGGACCTTAACGTTATCAAACGGAGGCATCTGAGTGTTGTAAGCCAAGAAGCCAATATTTAGACCTTCACTCTGCAACAGGTTGATAGACGGATCTTCCTTCATTGCTGCAATATCAGCTGGGTTTGGGTATGCCATAATGTGACATTCACCAACTTTCAGCTTCTGATAGGCAACGGCTGGATCAGTCGTGATCGCGAAGATGAGGTTGTCAATCGGCGCTTTACCTGCCCAGTAATCCGGGTTAGCTTTGTAGCGGATCGCGGCATCTTTCTGGTAACCCACAAGCTGGAACGGGCCAGTCCCTACAGGATTCTGGTCGAATGTTTCTTTGTTATCCATCATTTTGTCCGCATATTCAGCGGAATGAATGGATGCGAAGTCCATCGCAAGATTTGCGATCATTGGAGCTTCTGGGCGTGAGAGTACGAACTTCACTGTGTAGTCATCAACTTTAACGATGTCTTTGATAAGAGTTGGCATAGACATGCTGTTAAAGTACTCGTAAGTGCCACCAGAAACACTGTGGTAAGGGTTTTCTTTATTGCTCTGACGGTCAAATGAGAATATTACATCATCTGCATTAAAATCGCGAGATGGAGCGAATTTATTGGTGGTGTGGAATTTTACGCCTTTACGAAGGTGGAACGTGTATTTTTTACCATCTTCGGATACTTCCCAGCTTTCAGCCAGCCCTGGAACTACGTTTGTGGTACCGCGCTCGAACTCAATAAGTCTGTTGAAGATATTTTTGGAAGATGCATCAAAAGTAGTCCCTGCTGTGTAGAGAGCTGGTGTGAAGCCCTCAGGAGAACCTTCTGAACAGTAAACAAGGGTCTTTGCCATGCCTAGTGTAGCAAACGTCAATGTAGCAGCAAATACACTGCCCATAAGAATTGATTTTTTCATTTCTCGTGTTCCTAATCATTTTAAGTGAATGTACAGCTTAGGTTTATGACTAATTAATCAGAGGTGGTCCCGTTTGTTTGGACAGTTGAGCATCATCTATAAGTGGATCCGCTCCGATTATGCTGCAGCTTGAGTTATGCCTTGCGTGTGGTTGCAATAAGCCTGATCCGGGGTACTCCAGTCAAGCGATGAATGTGGGCGTTTCTGATTATAAAAGGCGATGAATTTACCGATGGCCTTTCTAGCTTCTGGCACACTGGCGTAGGCCTTGAGGTAGACCTCCTCATATTTGATGGTGCGCCAGAACCGCTCAATGAAAACATTGTCGCGCCAAGCGCCCTTGCCATCCATGGAGATCTTGATGTCCTTGCGTTTAAGCACATCCGTAAAATCTATGCTGGTAAACTGAGAGCCTTGATCAGAGTTGAAAATCTCTGGCTTGCCGTGCTTTGCCAGCGCCTCGATACAAAATTCCACTTCCATGGTGATCGATAAGCCGGTGTTTGTCAAACAAGTTGTCCGCCAATTTCATGCAGCGTCTCTGATTTCGGTGCCGCTGATTTCGCGTTCCGGGTTTAGCCAGACGGGTCCTTCAGGTAGCCAGTTGCGTGTTTTTCCTGACCAGCGTTCTGGCTTTTGCGCACGTGCATTTGCATAAATCCTGGCACGTTTGTCGAGCGTTGCTCGGTCCTGCCCTGCATGGCGCGCGTCTGGCGTAACGAAGCGGATCGCGCTGTGCAAGTGCTCGCTGTTATACCAGATGACGAAGGATTTTACCCACGCCTGCGCATCGGCCTTTGTGGCAAATCCCCTGGAGGGCCAGTCAGGGCGGTATTTGCAGGTTCGGAATAACGCTTCTGAAAAGGGATTGTCGTTGCTGACACGTGGTCGGCTGTAGGACGCTGTAATGCCCAGCCTTTCCATCGTTGTTTTCATGGTAGCCCCCTTCATTGGGCTGCCGTTATCTGCGTGGAGGACCAGAGGTTTCAGAACACAGCCCTGGGCCAGCACCGCCTTTTCGATGAGCTCAGCAGCTCGTTCTGCGCTCTCTCGCTCATGCACTTCCCAGCCGACGATTTTCCGGCTGAAAATGTCCACGATCAGGTAAAGGTAGAAGAACATGCCCGCAATCGGTCCGGGCATCCAGGTTATGTCCCATGTCCACACCTGGCAGGGCCCTCTGGCCTGATAACTGGTGGGTGGTTTGCGCCGTACAGGAGGCTTGGCACGGCCACGGTGATGCTGCTGACCATCTGTGCGCAGGATGCGGTAAAAGCTGGATTCAGACGCCAGATATCGGCCTTGATCGGCCAGTTTTGGTACAATCTGGCTGGGTGGCAAGCTGGCGAATTCCTCTGAATTACAGACCTCCAGCACTGCGGCACGCTCATACTCGCTGAGCTTATTAGCTGGCTCCAGGCGCGGCACAATAGGCCGCTGATCGGGCTGAATTTGGCCGTCTTTCGTCCATCTCCTGAATGTCCGCTCACTGATCTCCAGCTCTGCGAAGGCCATGAGGCGTCGTGCGCCAGCGGTGACAGCCTCGTTGATCAGAGCGACTGCGGTTGTGCGATCTGGGGTGCTGATCATGCGTCCTCTGCGCCCCCCCAGATCGCTGAGACCTTTTTTCTGAGAATAAGCAACGCAGCAGCCTCAGCCAGAGCTTTCTCCTTTCGGGCCAGTTCCCGTTCCAGATCCTTAACCTTCTTTTTCTCTTCTTTCGTCGCTTGACCAAGACGCGCAGTGCTGGCGCGGTCCCAGTCATTTGCCTGCTCACAAGCGACCCGCCATGCAGCGATCTGCGCCGGATAGAGCCCGCGCTTGCGGCAGTATTCGCCCAAATCAGCCTCATTCAACGCCGCCGTTTCCAACACAGCGGCAAACTTATCACGCGAGGACCATCCCTCAGGGCTCGTGTCAGCGCAGGGCAAAAGCTGGCCTTTGCCGCGCGCCTCAGCCCGCCATTTATGGAGCGTCGCCTCGCAAATCCCTTCCTCGCGCGACAACTGCCGAATGGCTATGTTGCCCGGTGGCAGCATCCGCTTAAGCACTGCCGCTTTTCGTTCCGGTGAATATCCCACGTCATCTTCCTATCCCGCCCACCTTAAAATAGAGAAAAATAGAACAGCGGACAACATCCCTGACACAGGGGGACCCGCTCGCGTTCCACATCGCTACGCACCCGAGGTTTGCCGCGGGTCGGTTTGGGGGCTCTTCAAGTGTGGAGGTGGCCAGTTCCGGCACGGGCAACTGCTCATCTTCCGGCTCCTGGCATGGGTGGGCAGTCTCCAGGTTTTCCAGCGCCAGTTCAAGCTGGGCAATCTCGCGGTCGATCTTTTCTGAAGATGCGCCAAAGCGTTGCCTGCGCAACTTGGCCAAAGCTTGTTTGAACCATGTGATCAGAACCAGATGGGCCTGCTCATTGGCTTGTAAACTCTCAACCTTTCCCTGCAACGCCAGCACCATGGCCTTGAGTAAAACTGGATCATCAGGAAGGGAGTTAAGAGACTGGTTCATATGGGTATTTTACCTCATATATCTCCAATATCAAAGTAATACCCCATTCAAAACCCAAGATATTCACCCCATTCGAGCGGGCGGAGCTCCCCAACTGGGGCGTCTCCAGTCCATCCCTTCCCACAGCATGGCCAGCTGTGCTGAGGTAAGTCGGGCTGAGCCATCGACTGGTGAAGGCCACGGGAACCGGCCCTTTTGTAGGGTAAGAAACGTCAGCCACAGCTGACGTTTCTCCCCTCCGAACCGTACGTGCGGCTTTCACCGCATACGGCTCTCCATTCAAGCTTGGCTAGAAAGCCAGCACGAGACCACGATAGTGCGTTTCGTAGAAAGGAGCCTCGTTCTTTTCCCGAAGATAAGGATTTGAACGTGGTGTCTTCCAGCGGAATTGCCCGCGCTGATGATTGGTTAGCCGGTACAAGATGCTTGAAACGCGTACTCCTTCTTTCGTCATCGAGTGCACCATCCATGTCTTGGCTTTTAAGCCATCCGGCCGCGCGAACCACTTTCGCATCAGACGAGAGATGCGCGAGCGATACTTGCGCCCCAGCCAATGTGCCATTTTCCAGAACACGACGGTATCGACGTGCTGGAAGACCTTGGATGTGTAATCGGTGAACTGATAGAAGTTTGCCCAACCCATGAGTTGACGGTTTAGCCGCTTAATCATGTCGCTATGGGCCATGTTGTGGTCGCCGCAAAGAGCCTTAACCATGCGGTATTTGAACCCCCTGGTTTTCTCCCGGGGAATGGTTGTTACTGGTCGCATCACGCCACGGGGACCGCGTTTGCGAATGATCCGGTGACCGAGAAAGACAAACCCATCATTAACATGAGTGACATGGGTTTTCTCCATGTTTAACGTCAATGCCAGATCGCCTTCCAGGAATGCTCGACATTCCTCGCGTACCGCGAGCGCCTGTGCCTTCGTGCCTTTGACGATGACAACAAAGTCATCGGCATAACGGCAATAGGACACTGCCGGTCTGCGACAGCGGTTCTCACGAACCGCCACAGGGCTGGCTTTTCTGACGCTCTCATTCCAACCACGACGTTTGTTGCGCGCTGCTTTTCCAAGGAATTTCTCATCCATCCAACGATCAAACTCATTGAGCATAATGTTGGACAGAAGCGGAGAAAGAACCCCGCCTTGAGGAACGCCCTTGCTGGCGGCGCAGAAGAGGCCTTTATCGATGTGACCTGCCTTCAAAAGCCTCCAGAGCAGTGCGATAAACCGTTTGTCCCGGATGCGCTTGCGCACACACGAGAGCAGCTTGCGGTGATGGACAGTATCAAAGTAGCTTGCCAGGTCACCTTCGATCACCCAGCGACCCTTTGTGTTCCTGCCATCCGTTGTCTGCATCAAAACGGCCCGGATCGCGTGGTGCACGCTACGCTGTGGCCTGAAACCATATGAGTAAGGACTGAAGTCGCTTTCCCAAATCGGCTCCATCGCCATCAACATGGCGCGCTGTACTATGCGATCCGTCAGTGTCGGTATTCCCAACGGTCTCAGCTTTCCGTTCCCTTTCGGGATGTAGACGCGTCGTGTTGGAGCGGGCGCATAGGTCCCATCCAGCAGAGATCGCCCCAACGTCGCAAGGAGTTCCTCCTCATTTTGTCGGAAACGATCTCGGTCCACGCCATCTACGCCCGGGGTCTTTGCGCCGCTCGACGCCAAGGCAACCCGGGCAGCCTCAGTCAGCCAAGTCCGATCAGCAATTAAGCGTAAGAGGCGATCAAATCTTCTGGTTCGCTCGTCCTGCGCCCATTTCGCAAGCTTGTGTTGCATGTCGCTGATTATCAAAGGTCTTCACCTCGTTGTGGTCAGTTAATGTGCAGCCCTAAGCAGCTTGAACTGTTCCCCTTCGCCATGTGACAGGCTTTCCCTATCCCGGACTACTACGGGAACTCCGCCAGCGTGGCCGTCATCGGGGTGAACTCCCTTGCGAGTATTAAATATACCAACCTCATTCGGCACACGCCTTCCCTCGTTCCTATGTTGGACTTAAAGCGTATTGGTTAGGCTGCCGGCCGTAGTCTTTTCCCTTGCGTCCCGCAAGTCGGCATCGGCCATCGCCAACAAACTGCATAAGTTGACGACACCCTCGAAAGCGTTTCTGGAGTACGCTGTCGGTTTGCGCGCTTCCGGTCATGAAATCCATGGCGCGACCGATGTTCCGCCTGTTAAACCATGTAGGCGGAGGCTACAATTCAGCCCCTCAGATACGGTTTAGCCGGTTCGTGTTCCTCAACCTTCCAATACTCAGCCTGAAGATGGGTCTTGACTTAATGGCTTCGTCGCACATCTCTTTATCCCACGGGCTACGTCACCTTGCCAGTTCACGACAAATCACCGCCGCTTCGGCTCTCGCCCTTTCGCAGTAAAGGACGGTCTGTTAAAGGAAACGCCTCCTTTCACTAGAATTCCAAACATAAGCGCCCCGGTCGAAACCAGGTTCGAGGCGCACCCAGCACCTTGTAATAAAGGCAAAACCCCTGACCATCCCAGTAAAGCAACTTGATCCGGTCGCCGCGCCGGCCGCGAAACGCAAACACGGCGCCATTTGCCGGGCGCTGGCGTAATTCCGTCTCCGCCAAAGCGGCCAGACCCGCAATGCCCTTGCGCATATCCGTCACACCGCACGCAAGATAAACCCGCACACCTGTTCCCGGCCCGATCATGTCGCTTCCACCAGCCCAATAAACCGGCGAACCTGCGCATCACTTAAGTCACTGGAAAGTCGCAGGCTCCGGCCATTCCCGAACCCAACCTCAATAACTACTGGTCCTGACGGTTCTGGATCAGTAACAACAACAGGCACAAAAAGGGGAGCCTTCGTGTTTTCACTTGTGTTGCTGTCGCAGTACTTAGCCATCCATCGCTTCAGCTGTCAATGCTGGGTCAAATTTCCCCAAAAGTGCTGGACCAAATTTCCCCAGTTTGAGGTTTGGTGACCAGCCTTTTTTTTAGGTCTAGTTCTCCTTTTTAGGTGGTCTTCCGCGACGTTTGGGTGGTGGTGGAGGAGTTATTGATGCGTTGGCTCTTATATGCTCTGGAATAAGGTCGGTGTGACCGCGCAAGCGGTAGCTTGCGCCTTCGATGTGAATGACAACGGCATGATGTAACAGTCTGTCGAGAAGAGCGGTTGCAACAACACGATCGCCAAAGATCTCTCCCCATTCTGCAAAGCCACGGTTTGACGTGAGGATCATCGAGCCTTTTTCATAACGGGCATTGACGAGTTGGAAGAACAGGTTTGCCCCTCCTGTGGTGATTGGCAGATAGCCAATCTCATCGACGATCAACAGAGAGGTTCGTGCAAAGAAACGCAGTTTCTCCGTCAGCCGGCCTTCTCTTTCAGCTTTTGCCAAGGCTTCAATCAGGTCAGCTAAGGCGATGCGATAGACGCGCTTTCCCGCTTTAACGGCAGCAACTCCCAAAGCCGTTGCCAGGTGGCTCTTCCCGGTTCCAGGAGGTCCCAGAAAGTGAAGCACTTCATTGCGGCTGATAAACTCCAGCTCCGCCAGAGCCATGATGCGCTCCCGGTCCAATGAGGGCTGGAATGTGAAGTCAAAGCTTTCCAGTGTTTTGATGGGTGTAAGACGGGCTGTTGTCAGAGCGACACCAATGCGGCGGCCTTCGCGCGTTGAATACTCTTCATTGAGCAGGCTATCTAAAGCCTCCAGTGCTGTGAGCTCGCCTTGTTCCAGCTGGCTGAGCGTGTGGTCGAGTACCTCCAATGCCCGAGGCATTTTCAAGCCCACCAGTGAAGACTGAATACGTTTACTAAGAGAACTCATGGCTTGCCTCCCGCCCAGGCAAGTCGCTGGCCTACGGCTTCATAGAACTCCAGTGGGCGTTGACTTACACCGCTGTGTTTGGCTGGCTCTTTCCCGCCACGGCGGCGCTGTGTTGTCCGTGGAAGGGCTTTACGATGACGTGGGTCAACCTGACGCTGGTTCTTGCCTTCCAATACCGGGTGGGTGGCAATCAGTTGACCCTCTTCATAGATGCGAACTTCTTGCGGATGATGCTGGACTTCAACCCTGCGCTTCTTGACGGTGTCCGGCACTGAATAAAGGTTCCCTGCAACTGAGACCATGCCTTCATGTGTCACCCGTCGTTCCACCAGCAAAACAGCATCATAAGGGTGTGCTGGCAAAGGGATCAGAGCAGGCTGTTCCTCACAGAAAGCCTCGTTCACGACACGATTGGTGGTGGCATGAACACGGGCATTGGCAAAGTCCTCGCACCACCTTGTGAACTGGGCATTGAGATCATCCAGATCGCGGAATGTGCGAGCGAGAAAGAAATCCTGCCGGATGTAGCGAAATGGACGTTCTACCTTGCCTTTGGTCTTGGCCCGGTATGGCTGGCAAGCATCCGGCTGAGCGTCATAATGGTCCAAAAGAGCGACAAGAGATGGATTAAAGCGAACAGTGCCATCTGGATCCTCTCCCAGTACGGCTGTCTTCATGCGATCATACAGCACCTCCAGTGTGGCACCGCCGAAGGCTTCAAAGGCTGCAATATGACAGCGCAGGACTGTTTCCAGTTTTTGATTGGAACAATAGCGTCCCCACACAAACCGAGAATTGCCAAGGACAATAGAAAACAAAAAGACTTTGCGCGTCATGCCCGGTTCACTGGTGAACTCTACCTGAAATTCAGCAAAATCCACCTGTGCCTGCTGGCCGGGTGCTGTCTCAAAGCGTCGTTCGAACGGGCGTGCCGAAGCTGGGCGAAGCTCGCGAAGATACTCCGTTACAGTGGAGTAACCGCCTTCAAATCCCAGTGCCTTTAACTCACGGTGTAAGCGCCGGGCAGACAGGCCTGGGAACCGCTCCAGGCGTTCAAGCAAGTAGTCTTTGTAGTCCTCCAGCATACGCCCATCACGCTGACGAGGTCCGTAAACAGGGGCTTCAAGGCCTTGGTGCAGATATTTAGCGACTGTCTTTCTATCCAGGCTCGCTTTGCGCGCTATGGCACTTATAGACAAGCCTTGCTGCTTCAAATTATGGATCATTACGATCTTCGTAACCGTCCGCTCAGGACCGCCTTACTTGGTTGCGTTTGATTGAGTATTTTCTTCTTCAGTTTTAGTTGAGGAGGCAAGTCATTGTTGGATGAATCGAGGCCACGGCGGTCGTGGACACGGGTAGAAAAGGCGGCAATCACTGCGCAAGTTGGGGTTGATGGAGCAACGCTGTTTGATGTTGCGCAGAGCCATGGTGTCGGCCGGTACTTGCTGAAGCGATGGATGGCTCAGTACTGCGACAGCAACACAAGTGAAAACACGAAGGCTCCCATTTTTGTGCCTGTTGTTGTTACTGATCCTGAGCCTTCAGGACCCACCGTTATTGAGGTTGGGCTCGGGAACGGTCGCAGCCTGAGGGTTTCCAGTGACTTAAGTGATGCGCAGGTTCGCCGGTTTATTGGGCTGGTGGAAGCGACATGATCGGGCCGGGAACAGGTGTGCGGGTTTATCTTGCGTGCGGTGTGACGGATATGCGCAAGGGCATTGCGGGTCTGGCCGCTTTGGCGGAGACGGAATTACGCCAGCGCCCTGCAAATGGCGCCGTGTTTGCGTTTCGCGGTCGGCGCGGCGATCGGATCAAGTTGCTTTACTGGGATGGTCAGGGATTTTGCCTTTACTACAAGGTGCTGGGTGCGCCTCGAACCTGGTTTCGACCGGGGCGCTTATGTTTGGAATTCTAGTGAAAGGAGGGGTTTCCTTTAACAGACCGTCCTTTACTGCGAAAGGGCGAGAGCCGAAGCGGCGGTGATTTGTCGTGAACTGGCAAGGTGACGTAGCCCGTGGGATAAAGAGATGTGCGACGAAGCCATTAAGTCAAGACCCATCTTCAGGCTGAGTATTGGAAGGTTGAGGAACACGAACCGGCTAAACCGTATCTGAGGGGCTGAATTGTAGCCTCCGCCTACATGGCTTAACAGGCGGAACATCGGTCGCGCCATGGATTTCATGACCGGAAGCGCGCAAACCGACAGCGTACTCCAGAAACGCTTTCGAGGGTGTCGTCAACTTATGCAGTTTGTTGGCGATGGCCGATGCCGACTTGCGGGACGCAAGGGAAAAGACTACGGCCGGCAGCCTAACCAATACGCTTTAAGTCCAACATAGGAACGAGGGAAGGCGTGTGCCGAATGAGGTTGGTATATTTAATACTCGCAAGGGAGTTCACCCCGATGACGGCCACGCTGGCGGAGTTCCCGTAGTAGTCCGAGATAGGGAAAGCCTGTCACATGGCGAAGGGGAACAGTTCAAGCTGCTTAGGGCTGCACATTAACTGACCACAACGAGGTGAAGACCTTTGATAATCAGCGACATGCAACACAAGCTTGCGAAATGGGCGCAGGACGAGCGAACCAGAAGATTTGATCGCCTCTTACGCTTAATTGCCGATCGGACTTGGCTGACTGAGGCTGCCCGGGTTGCCTTGGCGTCGAGCGGCGCAAAGACCCCGGGCGTAGATGGCGTGGACCGAGATCGTTTCCGACAAAATGAGGAGGAACTCCTTGCGACGTTGGGGCGATCTCTGCTGGATGGGACCTATGCGCCCGCTCCAACACGACGCGTCTACATCCCGAAAGGGAACGGAAAGCTGAGACCGTTGGGAATACCGACACTGACGGATCGCATAGTACAGCGCGCCATGCTGATGGTGATGGAGCCGATTTGGGAAAGCGACTTCAGTCCTTACTCATATGGTTTCAGGCCACAGCGTAGCGTGCACCACGCGATCCGGGCCGTTTTGATGCAGACAACGGATGGCAGGAACACAAAGGGTCGCTGGGTGATCGAAGGTGATCTAGCAAGCTACTTTGATACTGTCCATCACCGCAAGCTGCTCTCGTGTGTGCGCAAGCGCATCCGGGACAAACGGTTTATCGCACTGCTCTGGAGGCTTTTGAAGGCAGGTCACATCGATAAAGGCCTCTTCTGCGCCGCCAGCAAGGGCGTTCCTCAAGGCGGGGTTCTTTCTCCGCTTCTGTCCAACATTATGCTCAATGAGTTTGATCGTTGGATGGATGAGAAATTCCTTGGAAAAGCAGCGCGCAACAAACGTCGTGGTTGGAATGAGAGCGTCAGAAAAGCCAGCCCTGTGGCGGTTCGTGAGAACCGCTGTCGCAGACCGGCAGTGTCCTATTGCCGTTATGCCGATGACTTTGTTGTCATCGTCAAAGGCACGAAGGCACAGGCGCTCGCGGTACGCGAGGAATGCCGAGCATTCCTGGAAGGCGATCTGGCATTGACGTTAAACATGGAGAAAACCCATGTCACTCATGTTAATGATGGGTTTGTCTTTCTCGGTCACCGGATCATTCGCAAACGCGGTCCCCGTGGCGTGATGCGGCCAGTAACGACCATTCCCCGAGAGAAAACCAGCGGTTTCAAACATCGACTGGTTAAGGCTCTTAGCGGCGACCACAATACGCCCCATACCGACATGATTAAGCGGCTAAACCGCCAACTCATGGGTTGGGCAAACTTCTATCAGTTCACCGATTACACATCCAAGGTCTTCCAGCACGTCGATACCGTCGTGTTCTGGAAAATGGCACATTGGCTGGGGCGCAAGTATCGCTCGCGCATCTCTCGTCTGATGCGAAAGTGGTTCGCGCGGCCGTATGGCTTAAAAGCCAAGACATGGATGGTGCACTCGATGACGAAAGAAGGAGTACGCGTTTCAAGCATCTTGTACCGGCTAACCAATCATCAGCGCGGGCAATTCCGCTGGAAGACACCACGTTCAAATCCTTATCTTCGGGAAAAGAACGAGGCTCCTTTCTACGAAACGCACTATCGTGGTCTCGTGCTGGCTTTCTAGCCAAGCTTGAATGGAGAGCCGTATGCGGTGAAAGCCGCACGTACGGTTCGGAGGGGAGAAACGTCAGCTGTGGCTGACGTCTCTTACCCTACAAAAGGGTCGGTTCCCGTGGCCTTCACCAGTCGATGGCTCAGCCCGACTTACCTCAGCACAGCTGGCCATGCTGTGGGAAGGGATGGACTGGAGACGCCCCAGTTGGGGAGCTCCGCCCGTTCGAATGGGGTGAATATCTTGGGTTTTGAATGAGGTATTACTTTGATATTGGAGATATATGAGGTAAAATACCCATATGAACCAGTCTCTTAACTCCCTTCCTGATGATCCAGTTTTACTCAAGGCCATGGTGCTGGCGTTGCAGGGAAAGGTTGAGAGTTTACAAGCCAATGAGCAGGCCCATCTGGTTCTGATCACATGGTTCAAACAAGCTTTGGCCAAGTTGCGCAGGCAACGCTTTGGCGCATCTTCAGAAAAGATCGACCGCGAGATTGCCCAGCTTGAACTGGCGCTGGAAAACCTGGAGACTGCCCACCCATGCCAGGAGCCGGAAGATGAGCAGTTGCCCGTGCCGGAACTGGCCACCTCCACACTTGAAGAGCCCCCCAAACCGACCCGCGGCAAACCTCGGGTGCGTAGCGATGTGGAACGCGAGCGGGTCACTCTGCAGTCACCCAAAGCGTGCCCCGAGTGTGGCGGCGAGCTGCGGCTCATCGGGGAGGATGTGTCTGAGCTGGTGGAGTTCATCACCGCAAAGCTAAAGGTGATTGAAACAGCGCGGCCCAAGACGTCCTGCCGGGTGTGCGAGAAAATCGTGCAAGCTCCAGCACCAACCCGGCCCATTGAAAAATCCAGTGCCGGAGCCAGCTTACTGGCGCATATTCTGGTCTCCAAGTTCGATGATCATTTGCCGCTATACCGTCAGAACGAAATCCTTGCCCGGCATGGCATTGATATTCCCCGCTCTACTCTGTCGGACTGGTGCGGGCTTGCCATGAAAACGCTGGCTCCGCTGAGCGAACTGCTTAAAGCTGAGGTGATGCTCTCAGATCGCTTGCATACCGATGACACACCCATTGATGTCCTGGGTCGCCAGTTCAAGGCGGCGAGCGGTTCCGGCAAAGCTTCGAGGCAGGGCCGGATCTGGACCTATGTGCGCGATGATCGCCCCTTCGCAGGAGAGGCCCCGCCTATTGCTGCCTATTGGTTCTCCGCAAATCGCAAGGCTGACAACCCGCGATGCCACCTCAAAGAGTTTTCCGGCATTCTGCAGGCCGATGCCTATGCCGGCTACAAGCAACTTTATGACAGCGGGGACATTAAAGAAGCCGCCTGCTGGGCGCATTGGCGCCGCGACTTCCATGATATCTTCACCGCCACCAAATCAGAACTGGCCAGATACGCACTGGAGCAGATCGGTAAGCTTTATGACATTGAACGTCAGATCAGCGGAAAACCACCAGACCTGCGGCATGAAGTGAGGCAGAAGCACAGTAAACCCATCGCTCAGGCCTTCAAGGCCTGGTGCGAGGCTCAGCTTACCCGCATCTCAGGCAAATCACCGCTGGCCAAAGCCATCCGTTATGGCCTCTCCCGTTGGCACGCCTTCACCTTGTTCCTCGACGAGGGTCGCGTCGCGATCGACAACAATGCGGCTGAGCGCGCAGTCAGACCTATTGCATTGGGCCGTAAAAACTTCTTATTTGCCGGATCAATGGCCGGCGGAGAAACTCTGGCGGACGCCATGACGTTGATTGAAACCGCCAAACTCAATGGTCTCAACCCGCAGGACTATCTCACAGATGTCCTTGCCCGCATCAACGATCACATGATCAACCGCCTCCACGAGCTCCTGCCATGGAACTGGAAGCCGGACGCAAAATCACAGCGTCAAGCCCAAATCATGGCGCCTTGAGCGGACGGTTACGATTGACCACCCCTCCGCACCCCTTTTTCCAACCGGAACGTGAGGGAGAGTTTGGCCAGCTTTTGATTGAAGGGGCATGCCCCTTCAATCAAAAGTCAAAGCTGCGAAAGTGGGAAATTTTCAAGCAGCACAAATGGGGAGAATACATCCAGCACTGACATCAGCAAGTACCGGCCGACACCATGGCTCTGCGCAACATCAAACAGCGTTGCTCCATCAACCCCAACTTGCGCAGTGATTGCCGCCTTTTCTACCCGTGTCCACGACCGCCGTGGCCTCGATTCATCCAACAATGACTTGCCTCCTCAACTAAAACTGAAGAAGAAAATACTCAATCAAATGCAACCAAGTAAGTAACCGTCCGCTCAAGGCGCCATGATTTGGGCTTGACGCTGTGATTTTGCGTCCGGCTTCCAGTTCCATGGCAGGAACTCGTGGAGGCGGTTGATCATGTGATCGTTGATGCGGGCAAGGACATCTGTGAGATAGTCCTGCGGGTTGAGACCATTGAGTTTGGCGGTTTCAATCAACGTCATGGCGTCCGCCAGAGTTTCTCCGCCGGCCATTGATCCGGCAAATAAGAAGTTTTTACGGCCCAATGCAATAGGTCTGACTGCGCGCTCAGCCGCATTGTTGTCGATCGCGACGCGACCCTCGTCGAGGAACAAGGTGAAGGCGTGCCAACGGGAGAGGCCATAACGGATGGCTTTGGCCAGCGGTGATTTGCCTGAGATGCGGGTAAGCTGAGCCTCGCACCAGGCCTTGAAGGCCTGAGCGATGGGTTTACTGTGCTTCTGCCTCACTTCATGCCGCAGGTCTGGTGGTTTTCCGCTGATCTGACGTTCAATGTCATAAAGCTTACCGATCTGCTCCAGTGCGTATCTGGCCAGTTCTGATTTGGTGGCGGTGAAGATATCATGGAAGTCGCGGCGCCAATGCGCCCAGCAGGCGGCTTCTTTAATGTCCCCGCTGTCATAAAGTTGCTTGTAGCCGGCATAGGCATCGGCCTGCAGAATGCCGGAAAACTCTTTGAGGTGGCATCGCGGGTTGTCAGCCTTGCGATTTGCGGAGAACCAATAGGCAGCAATAGGCGGGGCCTCTCCTGCGAAGGGGCGATCATCGCGCACATAGGTCCAGATCCGGCCCTGCCTCGAAGCTTTGCCGGAACCGCTCGCCGCCTTGAACTGGCGACCCAGGACATCAATGGGTGTGTCATCGGTATGCAAGCGATCTGAGAGCATCACCTCAGCTTTAAGCAGTTCGCTCAGCGGAGCCAGCGTTTTCATGGCAAGCCCGCACCAGTCCGACAGAGTAGAGCGGGGAATATCAATGCCATGCCGGGCAAGGATTTCGTTCTGACGGTATAGCGGCAAATGATCATCGAACTTGGAGACCAGAATATGCGCCAGTAAGCTGGCTCCGGCACTGGATTTTTCAATGGGCCGGGTTGGTGCTGGAGCTTGCACGATTTTCTCGCACACCCGGCAGGACGTCTTGGGCCGCGCTGTTTCAATCACCTTTAGCTTTGCGGTGATGAACTCCACCAGCTCAGACACATCCTCCCCGATGAGCCGCAGCTCGCCGCCACACTCGGGGCACGCTTTGGGTGACTGCAGAGTGACCCGCTCGCGTTCCACATCGCTACGCACCCGAGGTTTGCCGCGGGTCGGTTTGGGGGGCTCTTCAAGTGTGGAGGTGGCCAGTTCCGGCACGGGCAACTGCTCATCTTCCGGCTCCTGGCATGGGTGGGCAGTCTCCAGGTTTTCCAGCGCCAGTTCAAGCTGGGCAATCTCGCGGTCGATCTTTTCTGAAGATGCGCCAAAGCGTTGCCTGCGCAACTTGGCCAAAGCTTGTTTGAACCATGTGATCAGAACCAGATGGGCCTGCTCATTGGCTTGTAAACTCTCAACCTTTCCCTGCAACGCCAGCACCATGGCCTTGAGTAAAACTGGATCATCAGGAAGGGAGTTAAGAGACTGGTTCATATGGATATTTTACCTCATATATCTCCAATATCAAAGTAATACCTCATTCAAAACCCAAGATATTCACCCCATTCGAACGGGCGGAGCTCCCCAACTGGGGCGTCTCCAGTCCATCCCTTCCCACAGCATGGCCAGCTGTGCTGAGGTAAGTCGGGCTGAGCCATCGACTGGTGAAGGCCACGGGAACCGACCCTTTTCCAGCACCTTGTAGTAAAGGCAAAATCCCTGACCATCCCAGTAAAGCAACTTGATCCGATCGCCGCGCCGACCGCGAAACGCAAACACGGCGCCATTTGCAGGGCGCTGGCGTAATTCCGTCTCCGCCAAAGCGGCCAGACCCGCAATGCCCTTGCGCATATCCGTCACACCGCACGCAAGATAAACCCGCACACCTGTTCCCGGCCCGATCATGTCGCTTCCACCAGCCCAATAAACCGGCGAACCTGCGCATCACTTAAGTCACTGGAAACCCTCAGGCTGCGACCGTTCCCGAGCCCAACCTCAATAACGGTGGGTCCTGAAGGCTCAGGATCAGTAACAACAACAGGCACAAAAATGGGAGCCTTCGTGTTTTCACTTGTGTTGCTGTCGCAGTACTGAGCCATCCATCGCTTCAGCAAGTACCGGCCGACACCATGGCTCTGCGCAACATCAAACAGCGTTGCTCCATCAACCCCAACTTGCGCAGTGATTGCCGCCTTTTCTACCCGTGTCCACGACCGCCGTGGCCTCGATTCATCCAACAATGACTTGCCTCCTCAACTAAAACTGAAGAAGAAAATACTCAATCAAACGCAACCAAGTAAGGCGGTCCTGAGCGGACGGTTACCCAAGTAAGGCGGTACTGAGCGGACGGTTACCCAAGTAAGGCGGTACTGAGCGGACGGTTACAAAACTCAGGAGGTAAATACCCTATCAGAAACAAACCCGTAAGGCGGTCCTGAGCGGACGCTTACAGTCCTGACGGTTCTGGATCAGTAACAACAACAGGCACAAAAAGGGGAGCCTTCGTGTTTTCACTTGTGTTGCTGTCGCCGTACTTAGCCATCCATCGCTTCAGCAAGCACCGGCTGACATCATGGCTCTGCGCAACATCGAACAGCGTTGCTCCATCAACCCCAACTTGCGCGGTGATTGCCGCCTTTTCTACCCGTGTCCACGACCGCCGTGGCTTCGATCCATCCAACAATGACTTGCCTCCTCAGCAAAAACTGAAGAAGAAAATACTCAATCAAACGCAATCAAGTAAGGCGGTCTTGAGCGGACGGTTACGTCTGGTCGCGCGTCAGAAACACAGCAGAGCGTTAATCGAATCCTTTGAAGAGTGGTTGAACAACCACAGGGCCAAGGTCTCCAGAAAATCACCTCTTGGAGAAGCCCTCAGTTATATTGCCAAATACTGGAATGGACTAATCCGCTTCCTTGACGATGGGCGCATAGAGCTGGACAACAATTCTGTTGAGCGCACAATCAGGCCAATAACTCTAAACCGCAAGAATGCATTATTTGCCGGTCATGATGCTGGAGCGGAAAACTGGGCCATGATCGCTTCTCTTATTGAAACTTGCAAACTGGGTGCTATCAACCCACACACCTACCTTGCAACCACACTCACAAAAATCGCCCAAGGCCACAAACAAAGCAAGATCAACGAACTCCTGCCCTGGAATTTTGAGGAACAAGAAAGTCAAGGTGTGGTCTAAACACCGCTTACTTTTATAATCAGAAACGCCCACATTCATCGCTTGACTGGAATACCCCGGATCAGGCTTACTGCAACCACCCGCAAGGCATAACTCAAGCTGCGGCGTAATCGGAGCAGATCCACTTATAAACCGTCCTAAACTGTCCAAACAAACGGGACCACCTCTGACAACGCCATCCTCCATAAAACTCAGGAGGAAAATACTCTATCGAAAACAAACAAGTAAGGCGGTCCTGAGCGGACGCTTACTAATCATCAACTCACAATCAGTTTTGCTTTGTCTTGGTATCGCCATAACTTAGCATAAACTCCAGATTGGAGTATCAACGCATTGTGTGTTCCACGTTCTATAATAGATCCTTTATCCATGACTAGTAACTCGTCCGCGTGACAAACAGTGGATAGCCTATGGGCGATAATCAATGTTGTAATATTACGCGATATTTTCAAAATATTTTTCTGGATCTGCTGCTCGGTAATAGAATCCAGTGAGGATGTCGCTTCATCAAATATAAATAATTTTGGCTTTCTAATTAATGCTCGTGCAATTGCAACTCTTTGGCGCTCTCCCCCCGATAACTTTAGGCCTTGTTGCCCCACAATAGTGTCGTAACCATTAGGTAATGACAAAACGAAATCATGCAACTCAGCAGCTTTAGCTGCCTCTTCAATATCTTCTTGACTATAGCTTAATCTACCCATCCCAATATTGAAACCAATAGTATCATTAAACAATGTCGTCTCTTGACTTACGATAGCAATAGCGTCTCGTATGTTTTCATGAGATATTGCATCTGCGGGTTTACCATCAATATCAATCCTACCATCAACTGTTTCATATAGACGTAACAGCAATCTTGCAATCGTGGACTTGCCTGAGCCACTTGGACCAACAATCCCTAATATTTTGCCCGCTGAGATCTGAAAATTGAGACCTTGGACTACGTCTTTGCCACCTTCATAGCCAAATCGTACATTTCGGAACACTACCTCCCCACGTGTTATTTCGCTGCGCGCTTCACTCCTGTTTTTATTTGCTTCAATTTTTTCAGAGAACAAGTCCGATACACCTTCAATATATATTAACGCTCTGCAAATGTCTCGATATGACAAGCTTAATCCTTCAAGCGGGCGTAATAACTGAAAAATCACGGTATTAATTAGAACAAAATCACCAATACTTAATTTGTCTGAAGTAAAATCTTGTATTGAAATGAAAATAATAATTGATATGCCTGCCAAAATTGTCATTGCAGACAGAGATGCCGTAAGAGATCGTTTTCTATACCAGCTTGACCAACTTTCCACTGCAAGTTTCAATGATATTGAAATTTTCTCAGAGGCTATTTTTTCCGCATTAAAACATTTTATGACTGCAACATTAGACAGATAATCATAAGCTCTGCCGTTCACTTCAATAAATGAATTCGAAGCCGCTCGTTGTGTTTGATTTAGACGCTCAGCCCCTATTACGACTATTGTAATGTAAACTGCAACCATAGAAAATATTATACTTAGATACGTAAAGTCATACAGGGTCAGTATTACTCCAAATACAACTATTAACTCCAATGCTAAAGGAATAACAACAAATATGACGTTAAATAAAAATGTTCTATATCCCATTAATCCATTTGAGGCGACTTGTTGAATACTACCCGTTCGATGGTCCGTATGAAAACGCATCGTTAAATTGACTAAATGCTTAAATAAAATAATGTACAATGTAGCTTGAAGAGACTGCTCGACGCGCCCATATATTGCCCATCTAGCTTCTCCAAGTAGTCGAGCTGTTGCAATGATCATAATATAAATAGTAACTAAGAACCAAGCTGGGTCACTTTCAAAGTCTTGAAGTGTATCAATAATTTCTTTAAAAAACACGGGCGTTAAAGAAGTTAATATTGATGCAAAGCAGATTACTATTATGGTAGAAGCGAATCGTAGCTTCAGTTTCAACTCTGATTTTTGCCATAATTTTTTAGATATTTTTAATATATTTCGCAACTTATTCACGTGAACCCCTGCATTCTCTTTTTCTATACTATAGAATGTGAGTAAAAATTAACTATTTCGGCAATGCGTTGAGATCCTGCTTTCTCAATTATTGAAAAATGGGTTTCTGGAACACTAACAATGGTAGTACTTCCAGATATTACGTTTGCCCATCTGGAAGCTCGATATTGGTTTGTTTTTGTTTCACTCGCTAAAATATAAATAAGATCTGTATCAATTTTATTATCAAATTTATGGGATGATATGAGTGGCAGCCAGTTGCGAAATTCTATTAATTGCTTACTTAGTTCGTGTAAAATATTTTTATGATCTACACTTGTTGGAACCGCTAGCTCAGCTAATTTTAATAACCGGTCGTTTTCATTCATTGACATAAAGCTTTTTGACACTACTTGACGCCCGTCTGACCCAGAAAAGCCAACTTGCGTTACAAACAACTTCCAAAATGCCTCCTTATTTCGATTCTCTACAGGAAGACTTTCGCAGGTATGTGTATCAATCATAAAAGTTGTGACGCGTTTACCTGTGATTGCTTTTAATTTCTGTGCAGCGGCAAGAGCGAATACTCCTCCAGCAGACCAACCTGCAACAGCAGATATTTTTTTTAGGTTAGTTTTTGGCATGTTACTTATATAGAAGTTAACTGCTTCATCAATTGATGTAACGTGTTTCTCAATTTTTTTACAATTAACAACAAGTGTAGATTTTGGAGACAGATTATCAATCATACTCTCATAACAAAAATTATTCGCTGTTGGAGGAGTAAAAAATAAGTATTTTATGTCATTTTTTCTAAGTTCTGTAGTATTTTTCTTGTCTGTTTTCAATACAGCTACCGCCAGATCTTTAACGCATGGTGCCTCGAACAATACCTTCAACGGTATCTCTACAGCAAAAGCCTGTCCCACACGCGCCATAACCTGCATGGCTAGAAGGGAATGCCCCCCCAAGTCGAAGAAGTTGTCCTCAACGCCGACCTGTGTCACGCCCAGAACTTCTGCCCAGATGCTGGTAAGCATCTCTTCAACTGGTGTACGCGGAGCAATATAAGCCTTACGCACCAATCCGCTGTCATCAGGTTCTGGCAGCGCTTTGCGGTCAAGCTTTCCGTTCGGGGTTAAGGGCAGAGCTGACAAAGTAACAAATGCCGCTGGAACCATGTAATCAGGCAAGGTCTGCTGAAGATGCGCGCGTAAATCACCTGCGCTTGCATCTCCGACCACATAAGCAACCAGCCGCCCTTCTCCGGGGCCATCTGCACGTAGCAACACAGCTGCCTGACCAACGGATGGATGCGATGTTAGAGCCGCTTCAATCTCACCGGTCTCGATCCGGTAACCCCGCAGCTTCACCTGATGGTCGTAGCGACCTAAGAACTCAAGTGCACCATCAGCACGCCGGCAAACCCGGTCTCCGGTGCGGTATAACCGGCCTCCGGCCGAACCAAACGGATCTGGAACAAAACGTTCCGCGGTCAAATCCGGCCGCCCTAAATAACCACGAGCTAAGCCAACTCCGCCAATGTAAAGCTCGCCTGATACCCCAACAGGCACAGGCTCAAGCCCTCCATCAAGAACGTAAAGCTGAGTGTTCCAGATCGGATGACCGATCGGAACAGATGTTTGTTCCGTTGCATTTACCAAATACCAACTGGAAATTACGGTTGCTTCTGTTGGTCCATACCCATTCACTAGCCTCCGTCCATCACACCATGGCTTCAATAAAGATGGAAGTGAAGCTTCACCCGCGACCACTATGTTTTTTAACCCATTAGTTGGCTTAGTCTCTAGTGTCACCAGTATAGATGGTGGTAGCAAAATGTTAGTAACCGATTTTTCAGTTATCTGATCCGCCAATGCAGAGCCTACCAAATGGGTGCGTGGAGGTGGGACTATCAACCGCGCACCAGCCTTTATTGTGCAGAAAATTTCCCACACGGAGGCATCAAAACTCAAGCTGGCGAACTGTAAAACCCGAGAATCAGCTGTAATGGCAAACGCGTCAATCAGCGCCGTCACCAAATTACATGCACTGCTATGACGGATCATGACTCCTTTCGGGCGTCCGGTTGAGCCGGACGTGTAAATCACATAGGCAAGGTTTTCAGCATCCACCGTCACATCCGGTGAGCTTTGAGGATATTGGCGAATGATCTCCGCATCGGCCTGCAAACACACCAACGGATGATCACTGACCAATCCTGAATGAGCATCATCACATACAACAAGAGAGGCCCCCGCATCCTGCAGCATAAACGCTAACCGGTCAGGCGGATAGGCAGGATCAAGCGGAAGGTAGGCACCTCCAGCCTTGAGGATGGCCAGCAAACTCACAACCATCTCAGCTGACCGGTCAACGCACAAGCCAACAATAACTTCTGGGCCAACTCCAAGAGTACGCAAATGATGGGCAAGCTGATTGGCACGAGCCTCTAACTCACCATAACTTAAACACTGCCCCTCAAACTCCACTGCAACTGCATCTGGCTGTCGGGCAACCTGTTCAGCAATAAGCTCATGCAAGCAACGGTCTTGCGGATAATCTGCTGCCGTTGCATTCCACTCTTCTAAAACCTGATGACGTTCTGCCTCATCAAGCAGTGAGAGCGTGGAGATCTTCTGCTCTGGATCTGCGGAGGCCATCGCCGCCAAAAGACGCTCCAGATGGACAACCAAACGCTCAGCAACCGACGAGGGAATATATTTAGGGTCAAAAAGAATATCAAGTAAAGCTTTTCGTTGCGGCGTAACTCGTAAACAAAGAGGATAGTTTGAATGGGATATACTGTGAATATTTTCTATAGAAACTGTCTTCTCTAATTTTGTGGTCGTGTTTTTTGTTTTCGAACCTGTAGGAAAATTTTCGAAAACGTACAGAACTTCAAACAGCGGACTTGATTGTGGAATATCACTCCAGTTATGGATATCAACAAGCGGGCTATATTGGTGCTCCAATCGCTCAGTTTGCTCAATCTGCAACTGGTGAAGCCAGTCAACAAGAGCACAGTCGGGATTTATACGAACGCGCACAGGTAGTGTATTGATGAACATTCCAACGATGTCTTCGACCCCACGTAATTCTGGAGGCCGACCAGACGTCGTAGCTCCAAAAACAATATCGTTGGTCTCGCTGTGCCGGCTCAAAAGCAAAGCCCAAGCTGCTTGAAACACTGTATTCAACGTCACTCGATTTCGTCGCGCAAAGTCCTGCAAGGCTTGCGTTAATGTTCTCGTCAATCTATGAGAATGTATAACCTGTCGAACACTTTGATCTGTTGGTTTGGCTGAGTTCCCCACTCCTAATCTTGTTGGCTCTAATAGACCACTTAGCGCAGACCTCCAATAAGCTTCAGAGGCTTGTTGATCCTGCTGATTTAACCAAGTAATATAGTCTTCATATGGACGTACCGGTTCCAATCTCGGCTCTTGCCCGGATGAAAAAGCGCGATAACATTCAATAAACTCGCGAAAGACGATGGGTAATGACCACCCGTCTACGATAAGGTGATGCATAGTAAGAATTACGCGATACTCTTCATCATCCATTTGGACAAGGGTTAACCGCAACAGTGGTGCGCTAGCTGGATCCAACCCCCGGGACCTGTCCTCATCAACCAATTCAAAAAATCGTTTATCTTGCTCGGATTTTGACAAATGACGCCAGTCGTGCCAGTCAATCGGAAGTGCCACTTCTTGTAAAATGACTTGAACAGGCTCTTCAACTTCTTTCCATATAAAACAAGCTCGTAAAGCTTCATGGCGCTCAATAATATAACGCCAAGACGCTTCAAAACTATCGCGGTCAAAAAAACCACTAAATTGTGCTAATGTTAATATTGAGTATGTCTTTGATGTTTGTTTGTCAACTGAGTGGTATAGTAGCCCTAGTTGTAGATGTGATAAGTTATAGAAATGACTAATCTTTCTATCAGTATATGCCATTTAATCACTCCATTTGGTCCAATAGAGACTGGAGGTGTTTTTCTAATAAATTGGGACGTCGATAGTTATTTGATGACTGTCCATCGCGTTCCGGGTGTGGTGTTTTTATCACCTTACTCAAATCTATTACCGATTGATTGGTGAAAATATCTCGGACTTGCAAACCAAGACCACGTTGCTTAGCGCGACTAATAACCTGAAGGGCCAAGATAGAATCTCCCCCCAAATCGAAGAAGTTGTCCTCAACGCCGACCTGTGTCACGCCCAGAACTTCTGCCCAGATGCTGGTAAGCATCTCTTCAACTGGTGTACGCGGAGCAATATAAGCCTTACGCACCAATCCGCTGTCATCAGGTTCTGGCAGCGCCTTGCGGTCAAGCTTTCCGTTCGAGGTTAAGGGCAGAGCTGACAAAGTAACAAATGCCGCTGGAACCATGTAATCAGGCAAGGTCTGCTGAAGATGCGCGCGTAAATCACCTGCGCTTGCATCTCCGACCACATAAGCAACCAGCCGCCCTTCTCCGGGGCCATCTGCACGTAGCAACACAGCTGCCTGACCAACGGATGGATGCGATGTTAGAGCCGCTTCAATCTCACCGGTCTCGATCCGGTAACCCCGCAGCTTCACCTGATGGTCGTAGCGACCTAAGAACTCAAGTGCACCATCAGCACGCCGGCAAACCCGGTCTCCGGTGCGGTATAACCGGCCTCCGGCCGAACCAAACGGATCTGGAACAAAACGTTCCGCGGTCAAATCCGGCCGCCCCAAGTAACCACGAGCTAAGCCAACTCCGCCAATGTAAAGCTCGCCTGATACCCCAACAGGCACAGGCTCAAGCCCTCCATCAAGAACGTAAAGCTGAGTGTTCCAGATCGGATAACCAATCGGAACAATTCCAACAGCGTTATGATCAGCCTGTTGAGAACCCACAAGATACCAGCTACAAGCTATAACCGTTTCTGTAGGGCCATATTCATTTACTATTTTAGTTTGCGGTGAATTTTGAGGCCACCACTTAAGATGTTCATAAAAAAGAGGTTCCCCACCTAGAATAACTGTGCCAATTTTTGCACCATTTGGATTAGGCCAACACACTGATTGTAAGTTCACTGTTCTCGCTGACGTAACAGCGAGGAAACTATAACAGTTTTTATTAATTCGCTCTGTTAGCCAGTTCTCCAATGCATCTCTTTGATTTACGATGTAAGTAGTCGCTCCACCAATTAGAGGTAGAAAAATAGTTTGAACAGTTAAATCTGTTCCAATAGAAGTATCTACAGGCGCTCCTGTTCCAAAGTCTTTGTTATACTCTTTGTTTGCCCAAGACATGTAGTTTGCGACGCCATTATGACGGATCATGACCCCTTTCGGGCGTCCGGTTGAGCCGGACGTGTAAATCACATAGGCAAGGTTTTCAGCATCCACCGTCACATCCGGTGAGCTTTGAGGATATTGGCGAATGATCTCCGCATCGGCCTGCAAACACACCAACGGATGATCACTGACCAATCCTGAATGAGCATCATCACATACAACAAGAGAGGCCCCCGCATCCTGCAGCATAAACGCTAACCGGTCAGGCGGATAGGCAGGATCAAGCGGAAGGTAGGCACCTCCAGCCTTGAGGATGGCCAGCAAACTCACAACCATCTCAGCTGACCGGTCAACGCACAAGCCAACAATAACTTCTGGGCCAACTCCAAGAGTACGCAAATGATGGGCAAGCTGATTGGCACGAGCCTCTAACTCACCATAACTTAAACACTGCCCCTCAAACTCCACTGCAACTGCATCTGGCTGTCGGGCAGCCTGTTCAGCAATAAGCTCATGCAAGCAACGGTCTTGCGGATAATCTGCTGCCGTTGCATTCCACTCTTCTAAAACCTGATGACGTTCTGCCTCATCAAGCAGTGAGAGCGTGGAGATCTTCTGCTCTGGATCTGCGGAGGCCATCGCCGCCAAAAGACGCTCCAGATGGACAACCAGGCGTTCCATTGTCGACGCTTCAAACAGATCTGTGCTGTATTCCAGGCGCCCGCGCAGCCCTTCCCGCGTTTCACTCAAACTCAAAGTAAGATCAAACTTTGCCGTATTGCCTGTGAGCGGCTCGCTCTGAACGCTTAGACCAGGCAGTGCCATGGCATCCCCTGGAGCGTTTTGCAGCACCAACATTGCCTGGAACAGAGGGTGGCGAGAAAGATCTCGTTGCGGCTGGAGTGCTTCAACCAACCGCTCAAACGGCACATCTTGATGACCATACGCTTCAAGCGCCAGTTCTCTCGTGCGAACCAGAAGGTCATGCACACTGGGATTATCTGACAGATTGCCGCGCAACACCAAGGTGTTGACAAAAAAGCCAATCAGCCCTTCCAGCTCTGGGCGGCGACGCCCGGCCACAGGGGCACCCACCACCACATCATTTTGCTCGCTGTGACGGCTGAGCAGAACCTGAAAGGCTGCCAGAAGAACCATGAACAAGGTCACGCCTTCCCGCTGGCTCAAGGCTGTCAACGCGCCTGATAGTTCAGCCGGGAAAGTCACCTCAATCCGGGCCCCATGGCCACTCATCACTGCCGGACGAGGATGATCTGTAGGAAGGTCTAATGTTGGAAGCTCCTGAAGCTTGTCACACCAGTACGAAAGCTGCCCCTCCAGACGCTCCCCCTCAAGCCAGCGCCGCTGCCAGGCGGCATAATCAGCATATTGCACGGGCAGGGTTGGAAGATCGGCTGGCCGTTCCTCACATTGTGCAGCATAAAGCTCTCCCAGTTCCCGCACCAAGACGCCTATGGACCAGGCATCAGAAACAATATGATGTATGCTCACAACCAGCACATGGCGATCCGCGGCAAGGCGTAAAAGCTCTGCCCGGAACAAGGGACCAGTCGAAAGATCAAACCGCGCAGCAGTCAGATCCTGCATGTGTGCCTTCAGCTGTTCTGAGGACAAGCCATCCACATCGGTAATCTTCAATAGGAAATCTGCCGGCGGATCAATTACCTGATAACCGACCCCCTCTTCTTCTACAATCCGCGTGCGCAAGCTCTCATGACGCTCAATCAGTGCTGCAAACGCCCTTTCAAGTGAAGGTACATCCAACGCACCATTTAACCTGACTGCCCCGGAAACATTATAAGCTGCCCCAACCTCTCGAAACTGATGTAAATGCCATAAAGATGTTTGCTCGTATGAAAGCTTCAAAGCCCCACTTCGGTCCACTGGATCCAGAGGCAGATCTTCCATAGTCCGGCCCAAACCGAGAGCCAGCTCGACAGCTGCCGCCAGATCTTTAACGCATGGTGCCTCGAACAATGCCTTCAACGGTATCTCTACAGCAAAAGCCTGTCCCACACGCGCCATAACCTGCATGGCTAGAAGGGAATGCCCCCCCAAATCGAAGAAGTTGTCCTCAACGCCGACCTGTGTCACGCCCAGAACTTCTGCCCAGATGCTGGTAAGCATCTCTTCAACTGGTGTACGCGGAGCAATATAAGCCTTACGCACCAATCCGCTGTCATCAGGTTCTGGCAGCGCCTTGCGGTCAAGCTTTCCGTTCGGGGTTAAGGGCAGAGCTGACAAAGTAACAAATGCCGCTGGAACCATGTAATCAGGCAAGGTCTGCTGAAGATGCGCGCGTAAATCACCTGCGCTTGCATCTCCGACCACATAAGCAACCAGCCGCCCTTCTCCGGGGCCATCTGCACGTAGCAACACAGCTGCCTGACCAACGGATGGATGCGATGTTAGAGCCGCTTCAATCTCACCGGTCTCGATCCGGTAACCCCGCAGCTTCACCTGATGGTCGTAGCGACCTAAGAACTCAAGTGCACCATCAGCACGCCGGCAAACCCGGTCTCCGGTGCGGTATAACCGGCCTCCGGCCGAACCAAACGGATCTGGAACAAAACGTTCCGCGGTCAAATCCGGCC
The DNA here is from genome assembly GCF_900104145.1 of Pseudovibrio sp. Tun.PSC04-5.I4. Taxonomy (NCBI): domain Bacteria; kingdom Pseudomonadati; phylum Pseudomonadota; class Alphaproteobacteria; order Hyphomicrobiales; family Stappiaceae; genus Pseudovibrio; species Pseudovibrio sp. Tun.PSC04-5.I4. Next base: position 66,045 of record NZ_FNLB01000008.1, read on the forward strand.
GCCCTAAATAACCACGAGCTAAGCCAACTCCGCCAATGTAAAGCTCGCCTGATACCCCAACAGGCACAGGCTCAAGCCCTCCATCAAGAACGTAAAGCTGAGTGTTCCAGATCGGATGACCGATCGGAACAGATGCTTTTCCTGACGTGACTTTATGCAATGCAGACCAAATTGTCGTCTCACTCGGCCCATATAAATTCCAAACATGCTCATGGCATGCTGTTAACCCACCTGCAAGATCTCGGGATAGTGCTTCCCCACCACACAATATCTTTCGTAGTCCTGAAGGTATACCTCCAGTCTCCAACAAGAGATACCAAGTGGTAGGAGTAGCTTGAAGAACTGTTACGCGACTACTCTTCAATATGTTAGTTAAGGCAAGTCCATCTGCTGCGCTTGACCGTGTTACCAAAACACAGCGGCCACCTAATATAAGTGGAGCTAAAATTTCAAGAGTAGCTATATCAAAAGTCAAGTTGGTAACTGCTGCCAAAACATCGCCAGCTGTGAGCTCAAGGACCGCTGTTAAGCTAGATAACGCCCCATTTAATCCTCCATGACGGATCATGACCCCTTTAGGGTGTCCGGTTGAGCCGGACGTGTAAATCACATAGGCAAGGTTTTCAGCATCCACCGTCACATCCGGTGAGCTTTGAGGATATTGGCGAATGATCTCCGCATCGGCCTGCAAACACACCAACGGATGATCACTGACCAATCCTGAATGAGCATCATCACATACAACAAGAGAGGCCCCCGCATCCTGCAGCATAAACGCTAACCGGTCAGGCGGATAGGCAGGATCAAGTGGAAGGTAGGCACCTCCAGCCTTGAGGATGGCCAGCAAACTCACAACCATCTCAGCTGACCGGTCAACGCACAAGCCAACAATAACTTCTGGGCCAACTCCAAGAGTACGCAGATGATGGGCAAGCTGATTGGCACGAGCCTCTAACTCACCATAACTTAAACACTGCCCCTCAAACTCCACTGCAACTGCATCTGGCTGTCGGGCAACCTGTTCAGCAATAAGCTCATGCAAGCAACGGTCTTGCGGATAATCTGCTGCCGTTGCATTCCACTCTTCTAAAACCTGATGACGTTCTGCCTCATCAAGCAGTGAGAGCGTGGAGATCTTCTGCTCTGGATCTGCGGAGGCCATCGCCGCCAAAAGACGCTCCAGATGGACAACCAGGCGTTCCATTGTCGACGCTTCAAACAGATCTGTGCTGTATTCCAGGCGCCCGCGCAGCCCTTCCCGCGTTTCACTCAAACTCAAAGTAAGATCAAACTTTGCCGTATTGCCTGTGAGCGGCTCGCTCTGAACGCTTAGACCAGGCAGTGCCATGGCATCCCCTGGAGCGTTTTGCAGCACCAACATTGCCTGGAACAGAGGGTGGCGAGAAAGATCTCGTTGCGGCTGGAGTGCTTCAACCAACCGCTCAAACGGCACATCTTGATGACCATACGCTTCAAGCGCCAGTTCTCTCGTGCGAACCAGAAGGTCATGCACACTGGGATCATCTGACAGATTGCCGCGCAACACCAAGGTGTTGACAAAAAAGCCAATCAGCCCTTCCAGCTCTGGGCGGCGACGCCCGGCCACAGGGGCACCCACCACCACATCATTTTGCTCGCTGTGACGGCTGAGCAGAACCTGAAAGGCTGCCAGAAGAACCATGAACAAGGTCACGCCTTCCCGCTGGCTCAAGGCTGTCAACGCGCCTGATAGTTCAGCCGGGAAAGTCACCTCAATCCGGGCCCCATGGCCACTCATCACTGCCGGACGAGGATGATCTGTAGGAAGGTCTAATGTTGGAAGCTCCTGAAGCTTGTCACACCAGTACGAAAGCTGCCCCTCCAGACGCTCCCCCTCAAGCCAGCGCCGCTGCCAGGCGGCATAATCAGCATATTGCACGGGCAGGGTTGGAAGATCGGCTGGCCGTTCCTCACATTGTGCAGCATAAAGCTCTCCCAGTTCCCGCACCAAGACGCCTATGGACCAGGCATCAGAAACAATATGATGTATGCTCACAACCAGCACATGGCGATCCGCGGCAAGGCGTAAAAGCTCTGCCCGGAACAAGGGACCAGTCGAAAGATCAAACCGCGCAGCAGTCAGATCCTGCATGTGTGCCTTCAGCTGTTCTGAGGACAAGCCATCCACATCGGTAATCTTCAATAGGAAATCTGCCGGCGGATCAATTACCTGATAACCGACCCCCTCTTCTTCTACAATCCGCGTGCGCAAGCTCTCATGACGCTCAATCAGTGCTGCAAACGCCCTTTCAAGTGAAGGTACATCCAACGCACCATTTAACCTGACTGCCCCGGAAACATTATAAGCAGACTGTTCTGGTGCCAGTTGATCCAAAAACCAAAGACGTTCTTGAGAGTGTGAAAGCTTCAAAGCCCCACTTCGGTCCACTGGATCCAGAGGCAGATCTTCCATAGTCCGGCCCAAACCGAGAGCCAGCTCGACAGCTGCCGCCAGATCTTTAACGCATGGTGCCTCGAACAATGCCTTCAACGGTATCTCTACAGCAAAAGCCTGTCCCACACGCGCCATAACCTGCATGGCTAGAAGGGAATGCCCCCCCAAGTCGAAGAAGTTGTCCTCAACGCCGACCTGTGTCACGCCCAGAACTTCTGCCCAGATGCTGGTAAGCATCTCTTCAACTGGTGTACGCGGAGCAATATAAGCCTTACGCACCAATCCGCTGTCATCAGGTTCTGGCAGCGCCTTGCGGTCAAGCTTTCCGTTCGGGGTTAAGGGCAGAGCTGACAAAGTAACAAATGCCGCTGGAACCATGTAATCAGGCAAGGTCTGCTGAAGATGCGCGCGTAAATCACCTGCGCTTGCATCTCCGACCACATAAGCAACCAGCCGCCCTTCTCCGGGGCCATCTGCACGTAGCAACACAGCTGCCTGACCAACGGATGGATGCGATGTTAGAGCCGCTTCAATCTCACCGGTCTCGATCCGGTAACCCCGCAGCTTCACCTGATGGTCGTAGCGACCTAAGAACTCAAGTGCACCATCAGCACGCCGGTAAACCCGGTCTCCGGTGCGGTATAACCGGCCTCCGGCCGAACCAAACGGATCTGGAACAAAACGTTCCGCGGTCAAATCCGGCCGCCCTAAATAACCACGAGCTAAGCCAACTCCGCCAATGTAAAGCTCGCCTGATACCCCAACAGGCACAGGCTCAAGCCCTCCATCAAGAACGTAAAGCTGAGTGTTCCAGATCGGATGACCGATCGGAACAGATGCTTTTCCTGACGTGACTTTATGCAATGCAGACCAAATTGTCGTCTCACTCGGCCCATATAAATTCCAAACATGCTCATGGCATGCTGTTAACCCACCTGCAAGATCTCGGGATAGTGCTTCCCCACCACACAATATCTTTCGTAGTCCTGAAGGTATACCTCCAGTCTCCAACAAGAGATACCAAGTGGCAGGAGTAGCTTGAAGAACTGTTACGCGACTACTCTTCAATATGTTAGTTAAGGCAAGTCCATCTGCTGCGCTTGACCGTGTTACCAAAACACAGCGGCCACCTAATATAAGTGGAGCTAAAATTTCAAGAGTAGCTATATCAAAAGTCAAGTTGGTAACTGCTGCCAAAACATCGCCAGCTGTGAGCTCAAGGACCGCTGTTAAGCTAGATAACGCCCCATTTAATCCTCCATGACGGATCATGACCCCTTTAGGGTGTCCGGTTGAGCCGGACGTGTAAGTCACATAGGCAAGGTTTTCAGCATCCACCGTCACATCCGGTGAGCTTTGAGGATATTGGCGAATGATCTCCGCATCGGCCTGCAAACACACCAACGGATGATCACTGACCAATCCTGAATGAGCATCATCACATACAACAAGAGAGGCCCCCGCATCCTGCAGCATAAACGCTAACCGGTCAGGCGGATAGGCAGGATCAAGCGGAAGGTAGGCACCTCCAGCCTTGAGGATGGCCAGCAAACTCACAACCATCTCAGCTGACCGGTCAACGCACAAGCCAACAATAACTTCTGGGCCAACTCCAAGAGTACGCAGATGATGGGCAAGCTGATTGGCACGAGCCTCTAACTCACCATAACTTAAACACTGCCCCTCAAACTCCACTGCAACTGCATCTGGCTGTCGGGCAGCCTGTTCAGCAATAAGCTCATGCAAGCAACGGTCTTGCGGATAATCTGCTGCCGTTGCATTCCACTCTTCTAAAACCTGATGACGTTCTGCCTCATCAAGCAGTGAGAGCGTGGAGATCTTCTGCTCTGGATCTGCGGAGGCCATCGCCGCCAAAAGACGCTCCAGATGGACAACCAGGCGTTCCATTGTCGAAGAAAAATAAACTTTGCTATCATATAGAAAGTTAATTTGGATGTTGTCTTTGGGAAGTATCTGTATACCAAGCGGATAATTTGTAAATTCGATTGACTTGCTATCCGTGACACAAAATTTACTACTGTTACCATCGCGCGTAATTGAATTAGGATAATTCTCATACATAAAAATACATTCAAACAGCGGACTTGATTGTGGAATATCACTCCAGTTATGGATATCAACAAGCGGGCTATATTGGTGCTCCAATCGCTCAGTTTGCTCAATCTGCAACTGGTGAAGCCAGTCAACAAGAGCACAGTCGGGATTTATACGAACGCGCACAGGTAGTGTATTGATGAACATTCCAACGATGTCTTCGACCCCACGTAATTCTGGAGGCCGACCAGACGTCGTAGCTCCAAAAACAATATCGTTGGTCTCGCTGTGCCGGCTCAAAAGCAAAGCCCAAGCTGCTTGAAACACTGTATTCAACGTCACTCGATTTCGTCGCGCAAAGTCCTGCAAGGCTTGCGTTAATGTTCTCGTCAATCTATGAGAATGTATAACCTGTCGAACACTTTGATCTGTTGGTTTGGCTGAGTTCCCCACTCCTAATCTTGTTGGCTCTAATAGACCACTTAGCGCAGACCTCCAATAAGCTTCAGAGGCTTGTTGATCCTGCTGATTTAACCAAGTAATATAGTCTTCATATGGACGTACCGGTTCCAATCTCGGCTCTTGCCCGGATGAAAAAGCGCGATAACATTCAATAAACTCGCGAAAGACGATGGGTAATGACCACCCGTCTACGATAAGGTGATGCATAGTAAGAATTACGCGATACTCTTCATCATCCATTTGGACAAGGGTTAACCGCAACAGTGGTGCGCTAGCTGGATCCAACCCCCGGGACCTGTCCTCATCAATCAATTCAAAAAATCGTTTATCTTGCTCGGATTTTGACAAATGACGCCAGTCGTGCCAGTCAATCGGAAGTGCCACTTCTTGTAAAATGACTTGAACAGGCTCTTCAACTTCTTTCCATATAAAACAAGCTCGTAAAGCTTCATGGCGCTCAATAATATAACGCCAAGACGCTTCAAAACTATCGCGGTCAAAAAAACCACTAAATTGTTTTATCGTCGACAATAAATATGTGCCAGCGTGTTCGTTGTTTATATAAGAAAGAAATAGAACTCCCTTCTGAGTATTAGATAATTTGTATATTTTATCAATGACCATCTTAGTTCTCAATATTATTTAAATCTAGAAACTATACTTTTGACATCAGTAATATTTACTTTACTTTGCTTTGTTAAATGTACTATTTCTTGTGCTTCAGAACATTCATTTGATATTTTTTTTATCTTATCTAAGAATGTTTCTGCTAAGCGTTCTATGTACTCTTTATTGTGCAGCGTCGGGTTATACGTCCAATCGACTGAGAGGCAGTTATTTATTACTCTTGCTGTTATATCGAGAAGATGGGGCCTCTGGTTATCAGCACCACGGTTTGCACCAATACTCCCTTTTGTTGGCTCGAATAGGTTGCTGTTAGAGAAGGTTTGATCAAAATGCCCCAAGTAATTAAGGCTAACTTGTGGTGTTGGTATTTCTCTTAAATCGCTTTTTATTTCGCGCAGCAAACCATAACCAATACCTCTGCAGGGCACTGCATCTAAGCTTTCCTGAGTTCTTTTTAACACTTCAGCGCTTGTGATGTTTGAGAGGTCAATTAATATTGGATAAGTTGTTGTAAACCAACCTACCGTCCGACTTATATCGAGATCTTCAAACAGTTCTTCACGACCGTGTCCTTCAAGTTCAATCAGCGCCATTGGTTGACCCGTAGCTTCTGTCAGTGTTTGCGCTAAACTAGCTAACAATAGTGTCTCGATGGTAGCGCCAACCCGCGGAATTTTATGTACTAATTGTGCGGTTGTATGGCGGTCTAACTTCTTCCGTATAGTTTTTGCTGTCCCTTCCAAATTGTCTCCGGCGTGGTCAACAGGAAGAGGTATAGCTCGCTCCCAAGGTTGCTCCTTCCAGTAAGGAATTTCATTATCTAACTTGTCCGCGTAGGCAAACAGTCTATTAGTCCAGTTCAGCCAAGAACTAGTCTTGGGCGGCAATTCTACTAATTGATTACGTTCCATCGCTAAATAAGCGGTTGAAAGATCTTCGATTAGAACACGCCACGAAACCCCATCAACCACTAAGTGGTGAGCTATTAGCAGTAGTTGTCCCGATCCCGTCGATTCGGCAAAGAAAACGCCTTTCAATAGAGGGCCTTGTGTCAAACAAAAACCTGTCTGAACTTCAGTTGCTTTTTGAGTGATGTGAGTCGAGCGTTCTTCTGCTGATAATGGCGTTAGATCAACCATCTCCAGATAAGGTCTAGTATCTGGTGGACTGAACTCCTGTCGCCAACTATCTCCCCGGTGTACAAACCGTGACCGAAGTACATCATGGTGTGTAAATACAACAGCTAAAGCCTCTGCTAAAAGGTTAAAATCAATAGGTCTATTCAACCGGAGAAGTAGTCCTTGATTCCAATGAGTTGGTGTCTCTAGTTTGAGGTTCATAAACCAATGTTGGATTGGGGTCAGTTCGGAGTCCCCTATAATGGGACCTTGCTCGTCGCTTCCCAGGTGCGGTGTTTTTATCACCTTACTCAAATCTGTTACCGATTGATTGGCAAAAATATCTCGGACTTGCAAACCAAGACCACGTTGCTTAGCGCGACTAATAACCTGAAGGGCCAAGATAGAATCTCCCCCCAAATCGAAGAAGTTGTCCTCAACGCCGACCTGTGTCACGCCCAGAACTTCTGCCCAGATGCTGGTAAGCATCTCTTCAACTGGTGTACGCGGAGCAATATAAGCCTTACGCACCAATCCGCTGTCATCAGGTTCTGGCAGCGCCTTGCGGTCAAGCTTTCCGTTCGGGGTTAAGGGCAGAGCTGACAAAGTAACAAATGCCGCTGGAACCATGTAATCAGGCAAGGTCTGCTGAAGATGCGCGCGTAAATCACCTGCGCTTGCATCTCCGACCACATAAGCAACCAGCCGCCCTTCTCCGGGGCCATCTGCACGTAGCAACACAGCTGCCTGACCAACAGATGGATGCGATGTTAGAGCCGCTTCAATCTCACCGGTCTCGATCCGGTAACCCCGCAGCTTCACCTGATGGTCGTAGCGACCTAAGAACTCAAGTGCACCATCAGCACGCCGGTAAACCCGGTCTCCGGTGCGGTATAACCGGCCTCCGGCCGAACCAAACGGATCTGGAACAAAACGTTCCGCGGTCAAATCCGGCCGCCCTAAATAACCACGAGCTAAGCCAACTCCGCCAATGTAAAGCTCGCCTGATACCCCAACAGGCACAGGCTCAAGCCCTCCATCAAGAACGTAAAGCTGAGTGTTCCAGATCGGATAACCAATCGGAACAGATGTTTGTTCTGTTGCATTTACCGAATACCAACTTACGCAAACAGTTGCTTCTGTAGGCCCGTAAGCGTTTATAATTCGCCGTCCATCACACCATGGCTTCAATAAAGATGGAAGTGAAGCTTCACCTGCTACTCCTAATGTTGTCAGGTTAATGCCAAGCTTGAGATCAAGGGTTGCTAAAACAGATGGAGGAATTACCAAAACTGAGATAGTCCGATTGATTATTTGCTCCGCCAATGTAGAGCCAACCAAATGAGTACGCGGAGGCGGGACTATCAGCCGCGCACCAGCTTTTAGTGTACAGAATACTTCAGTCACAGCAGCATCGAAACTCAAGCTGGCGAACTGTAAAACCCGAGAATTAGCTGTAATGGCAAACGCGTCAATCAGCGCCGTCACCAAATTACATGCACTGCTATGACGGATCATGACTCCTTTCGGGCGTCCGGTTGAGCCGGACGTGTAAATCACATAGGCAAGGTTTTCAGCATCCACCGTCACATCCGGTGAGCTTTGAGGATATTGGCGAATGATCTCCGCATCGGCCTGCAAACACACCAACGGATGATCACTGACCAATCCTGAATGAGCATCATCACATACAACAAGAGAGGCCCCCGCATCCTGCAGCATAAACGCTAACCGGTCAGGCGGATAGGCAGGATCAAGCGGAAGGTAGGCACCTCCAGCCTTGAGGATGGCCAGCAAACTCACAACCATCTCAGCTGACCGGTCAACGCACAAGCCAACAATAACTTCTGGGCCAACTCCAAGAGTACGCAAATGATGGGCAAGCTGATTGGCACGAGCCTCTAACTCACCATAACTTAAACACTGCCCCTCAAACTCCACTGCAACTGCATCTGGCTGTCGGGCAGCCTGTTCAGCAATAAGCTCATGCAAGCAACGGTCTTGCGGATAATCTGCTGCCGTTGCATTCCACTCTTCTAAAACCTGATGACGTTCTGCCTCATCAAGCAGTGAGAGCGTGGAGATCTTCTGCTCTGGATCTGCGGAGGCCATCGCCGCCAAAAGACGCTCCAGATGGACAACCAGGCGTTCCATTGTCGACGCTTCAAACAGATCTGTGCTGTATTCCAGGCGCCCGCGCAGCCCTTCCCGCGTTTCACTCAAACTCAAAGTAAGATCAAACTTTGCCGTATTGCCTGTGAGCGGCTCGCTCTGAACGCTTAGACCAGGCAGTGCCATGGCATCCCCTGGAGCGTTTTGCAGCACCAACATTGCCTGGAACAGAGGGTGGCGAGAAAGATCTCGTTGCGGCTGGAGTGCTTCAACCAACCGCTCAAACGGCACATCTTGATGACCATACGCTTCAAGCGCCAGTTCTCTCGTGCGAACCAGAAGGTCATGCACACTGGGATCATCTGACAGATTGCCGCGCAACACCAAGGTGTTGACAAAAAAGCCAATCAGCCCTTCCAGCTCTGGGCGGCGACGCCCGGCCACAGGGGCACCCACCACCACATCATTTTGCTCGCTGTGACGGCTGAGCAGAACCTGAAAGGCTGCCAGAAGAACCATGAACAAGGTCACGCCTTCCCGCTGGCTCAAGGCTGTCAACGCGCCTGATAGTTCAGCCGGGAAAGTCACCTCAATCCGGGCCCCATGGCCACTCATCACTGCCGGACGAGGATGATCTGTAGGAAGGTCTAATGTTGGAAGCTCCTGAAGCTTGTCACACCAGTACGAAAGCTGCCCCTCCAGACGCTCCCCCTCAAGCCAGCGCCGCTGCCAGGCGGCATAATCAGCATATTGCACGGGCAGGGTTGGAAGATCGGCTGGCCGTTCCTCACATTGTGCAGCATAAAGCTCTCCCAGTTCCCGCACCAAGACGCCTATGGACCAGGCATCAGAAACAATATGATGTATGCTCACAACCAGCACATGGCGATCCGCGGCAAGGCGTAAAAGCTCTGCCCGGAACAAGGGACCAGTCGAAAGATCAAACCGCGCAGCAGTCAGATCCTGCATGTGTGCCTTCAGCTGTTCTGAGGACAAGCCATCCACATCGGTAATCTTCAATAGGAAATCTGCCGGCGGATCAATTACCTGATAACCGACCCCCTCTTCTTCTACAATCCGCGTGCGCAAGCTCTCATGACGCTCAATCAGTGCTGTAAACGCCCTTTCAAGTGAAGGTACATCCAACGCACCATTTAACCTGACTGCCCCGGAAACATTATAAGCAGACTGTTCTGGTGCCAGTTGATCCAAAAACCAAAGACGTTCTTGAGAGTGTGAAAGCTTCAAAGCCCCACTTCGGTCCACTGGATCCAGAGGCAGATCTTCCATAGTCCGGCCCAAACCGAGAGCCAGCTCGACAGCTGCCGCCAGATCTTTAACGCATGGTGCCTCGAACAATGCCTTCAACGGTATCTCTACAGCAAAAGCCTGTCCCACACGCGCCATAACCTGCATGGCTAGAAGGGAATGCCCCCCCAAGTCGAAGAAGTTGTCCTCAACGCCGACCTGTGTCACGCCCAGAACTTCTGCCCAGATGCTGGTAAGCATCTCTTCAACTGGTGTACGCGGAGCAATATAAGCCTTACGCACCAATCCGCTGTCATCAGGTTCTGGCAGCGCCTTGCGGTCAAGCTTTCCGTTCGGGGTTAAGGGCAGAGCTGACAAAGTAACAAATGCCGCTGGAACCATGTAATCAGGCAAGGTCTGCTGAAGATGCGCGCGTAAATCACCTGCGCTTGCATCTCCGACCACATAAGCAACCAGCCGCCCTTCTCCGGGGCCATCTGCACGTAGCAACACAGCTGCCTGACCAACGGATGGATGCGATGTTAGAGCCGCTTCAATCTCACCGGTCTCGATCCGGTAACCCCGCAGCTTCACCTGATGGTCGTAGCGACCTAAGAACTCAAGTGCACCATCAGCACGCCGGTAAACCCGGTCTCCGGTGCGGTATAACCGGCCTCCGGCCGAACCAAACGGATCTGGAACAAAACGTTCCGCGGTCAAATCCGGCCGCCCCAAGTAACCACGAGCTAAGCCAACTCCGCCAATGTAAAGCTCGCCTGATACCCCAACAGGCACAGGATCAAGCCCTCCATCAAGAACGTAAAGCTGAGTGTTCCAGATCGGATAACCAATCGGAACAGAGCTCGACTTTTGCTCGCCAATCGACGTATCGGACGGAATTGATACTGTTTGCACACAGCAACCGACTGTTGCCTCAGATGGGCCATACTCATTCACGATCTCTGTTGTATGTTTCTTCGACCATGGACCGAATCCATCGCTAGATAATGCTTCTCCACCGATGACAAGAAGGTTGGTTGTATCAATAGCATCTGTCGGGATTTCGCCCTCAAGCATACGAAGATGGCTGGGGGTGAGCTTTATAAAGCTTTTGCTATCTGGGATGCGTTGCAAGGTAAACTTCAGAGCATCAGGTTCCTCAGGAACCAATTCACAGCATCGCCCAAGCAAAAGGGGCAACCACAATGAGGTAACAGAAAGATCAAAGAAGATTGGACTATGGACAAGTGACTTGGTCCAATCACTTGCGCCATAAGTATGTGCTGCCCATAATAAATAGCTCTTCAGGTTTTGGTGACGGATCATGACCCCTTTCGGGCGTCCGGTTGAGCCGGACGTGTAAATCACATAGGCAAGGTTTTCAGCATCCACCGTCACATCCGGTGAGCTTTGAGGATATTGGCGAATGATCTCCGCATCGGCCTGCAAACACACCAACGGATGATCACTGACCAATCCTGAATGAGCATCATCACATACAACAAGAGAGGCCCCCGCATCCTGCAGCATAAACGCTAACCGGTCAGGCGGATAGGCAGGATCAAGTGGAAGGTAGGCACCTCCAGCCTTGAGGATGGCCAGCAAACTCACAACCATCTCAGCTGACCGGTCAACGCACAAGCCAACAATAACTTCTGGGCCAACTCCAAGAGTACGCAGATGATGGGCAAGCTGATTGGCACGAGCCTCTAACTCACCATAACTTAAACACTGCCCCTCAAACTCCACTGCAACTGCATCTGGCTGTCGGGCAACCTGTTCAGCAATAAGCTCATGCAAGCAACGGTCTTGCGGATAATCTGCTGCCGTTGCATTCCACTCTTCTAAAACCTGATGACGTTCAGTTTCATCAAGCAGTGAGAGCGTGGAGATCTTCTGCTCTGGATCTGCGGAGGCCATCGCCGCCAAAAGACGCTCCAGATGGACAACCAGGCGTTCCATTGTCGACGCTTCAAACAGATCTGTGCTGTATTCCAGGCGCCCGCGCAGCCCTTCCCGCGTTTCACTCAAACTCAAAGTAAGATCAAACTTTGCCGTATTGCCTGTGAGCGGCTCGCTCTGAACGCTTAGACCAGGCAGTGCCATGGCATCCCCTGGAGCGTTTTGCAGCACCAACATTGCCTGGAACAGAGGGTGGCGAGAAAGATCTCGTTGCGGCTGGAGTGCTTCAACCAACCGCTCAAACGGCACATCTTGATGACCATACGCTTCAAGCGCCAGTTCTCTCGTGCGAACCAGAAGGTCATGCACACTGGGATCATCTGACAGATTGCCGCGCAACACCAAGGTGTTGACAAAAAAGCCAATCAGCCCTTCCAGCTCTGGGCGGCGACGCCCGGCCACAGGGGCACCCACCACCACATCATTTTGCTCGCTGTGACGGCTGAGCAGAACCTGAAAGGCTGCCAGAAGAACCATGAACAAGGTCACGCCTTCCCGCTGGCTCAAGGCTGTCAACGCGCCTGATAGTTCAGCCGGGAAAGTCACCTCAATCCGGGCCCCATGGCCACTCATCACTGCCGGACGAGGATGATCTGTAGGAAGGTCTAATGTTGGAAGCTCCTGAAGCTTGTCACACCAGTACGAAAGCTGCCCCTCCAGACGCTCCCCCTCAAGCCAGCGCCGCTGCCAGGCGGCATAATCAGCATATTGCACGGGCAGGGTTGGAAGATCGGCTGGCCGTTCCTCACATTGTGCAGCATAAAGCTCTCCCAGTTCCCGCACCAAGACGCCTATGGACCAGGCATCAGAAACAATATGATGTATGCTCACAACCAGCACATGGCGATCCGCGGCAAGGCGTAAAAGCTCTGCCCGGAACAAGGGACCAGTCGAAAGATCAAACCGCGCAGCAGTCAGATCCTGCATGTGTGCCTTCAGCTGTTCTGAGGACAAGCCATCCACATCGGTAATCTTCAATAGGAAATCTGCCGGCGGATCAATTACCTGATAACCGACCCCCTCTTCTTCTACAATCCGCGTGCGCAAGCTCTCATGACGCTCAATCAGTGCTGCAAACGCCCTTTCAAGTGAAGGTACATCCAACGCACCATTTAACCTGACTGCCCCGGAAACATTATAAGCAGACTGTTCTGGTGCCAGTTGATCCAAAAACCAAAGACGTTCTTGAGAGTGTGAAAGCTTCAAAGCCCCACTTCGGTCCACTGGATCCAGAGGCAGATCTTCCATAGTCCGGCCCAAACCGAGAGCCAGCTCGACAGCTGCCGCCAGATCTTTAACGCATGGTGCCTCGAACAATGCCTTCAACGGTATCTCTACAGCAAAAGCCTGTCCCACACGCGCCATAACCTGCATGGCTAGAAGGGAATGCCCCCCCAAATCGAAGAAGTTGTCCTCAACGCCGACCTGTGTCACGCCCAGAACTTCTGCCCAGATGCTGGTAAGCATCTCTTCAACTGGTGTACGCGGAGCAATATAAGCCTTACGCACCAATCCGCTGTCATCAGGTTCTGGCAGCGCCTTGCGGTCAAGCTTTCCGTTCGGGGTTAAGGGCAGAGCTGACAAAGTAACAAATGCCGCTGGAACCATGTAATCAGGCAAGGTCTGCTGAAGATGCGCGCGTAAATCACCTGCGCTTGCATCTCCGACCACATAAGCAACCAGCCGCCCTTCTCCGGGGCCATCTGCACGTAGCAACACAGCTGCCTGACCAACGGATGGATGCGATGTTAGAGCCGCTTCAATCTCACCGGTCTCGATCCGGTAACCCCGCAGCTTCACCTGATGGTCGTAGCGACCTAAGAACTCAAGTGCACCATCAGCACGCCGGCAAACCCGGTCTCCGGTGCGGTATAACCGGCCTCCGGCCGAACCAAACGGATCTGGAACAAAACGTTCCGCGGTCAAATCCGGCCGCCCTAAATAACCACGAGCTAAGCCAACTCCGCCAATGTAAAGCTCGCCTGATACCCCAACAGGCACAGGCTCAAGCCCTCCATCAAGAACGTAAAGCTGAGTGTTCCAGATCGGATAACCGATCGGAACAGAGCTCGACTTTTGCTCGTCAATCGACGTATCGGACGGAACCTCAAAATAAGTTGTGGTCATTGTACATTCGGTCGGCCCATACAGATTAACTGTCATTGAATTGCTAGAAAGCCGACGAATTCTATTTAAGAGAGGCCAAGTGAGTATCTCACCAGATATAAATACTGCTCTGATAGATCTAGTTGGTGTTTTGAAACTCTCTAAATGACTGCACAGTTCACCCATAAAGCTAGGGGTTGCACTCATTAATACTGTTATTTCTTTAGTGTGAATTAGATTAGCGATGATTCTTGGATCATTTACATTAGTCCTGGGGGGTATAAAGACATATCCACCACTGATTAGAACACCTAGGATATTTCTTATTGAAGCATCAAATACTATAGATGGAATTTGGATGGTGCGATCAGTATCAGAAATATTCCATTGATGGCTAAAGTGCTCTAAATAATTACCGGCACCTCGGTGTAAACTTAAAACCCCTTTAGGGTGTCCGGTTGAGCCGGACGTGTAAGTCACATAGGCAAGGTTTTCAGCATCCACCGTCACATCCGGTGAGCTTTGAGGATATTGGCGAATGATCTCCGCATCGGCCTGCAAACACACCAACGGATGATCACTGACCAATCCTGAATGAGCATCATCACATACAACAAGAGAGGCCCCCGCATCCTGCAGCATAAACGCTAACCGGTCAGGCGGATAGGCAGGATCAAGTGGAAGGTAGGCACCTCCAGCCTTGAGGATGGCCAGCAAACTCACAACCATCTCAGCTGACCGGTCAACGCACAAGCCAACAATAACTTCTGGGCCAACTCCAAGAGTACGCAGATGATGGGCAAGCTGATTGGCACGAGCCTCTAACTCACCATAACTTAAACACTGCCCCTCAAACTCCACTGCAACTGCATCTGGCTGTCGGGCAACCTGTTCAGCAATAAGCTCATGCAAGCAACGGTCTTGCGGATAATCTGCTGCCGTTGCATTCCACTCTTCTAAAACCTGATGACGTTCTGCCTCATCAAGCAGTGAGAGCGTGGAGATCTTCTGCTCTGGATCTGCGGAGGCCATCGCCGCCAAAAGACGCTCCAGATGGACAACCAAACGCTCAGCAACCGACGAGGGAATATATTTAGGGTCAAAAAGAATATCAAGTAAAGCTTTTCGTTGCGGCGTAACTCGTAAACAAAGAGGATAGTTTGAATGGGATATACTGTGAATATTTTCTATAGAAACTGTCTTCTCTAATTTTGTGGTCGTGTTTTTTGTTTTCGAACCTGTAGGAAAATTTTCGAAAACGTACAGAACTTCAAACAGCGGACTTGATTGTGGAATATCACTCCAGTTATGGATATCAACAAGCGGGCTATATTGGTGCTCCAATCGCTCAGTTTGCTCAATCTGCAACTGGTGAAGCCAGTCAACAAGAGCACAGTCGGGATTTATACGAACGCGCACAGGTAGTGTATTGATGAACATTCCAACGATGTCTTCGACCCCACGTAATTCTGGAGGCCGACCAGACGTCGTAGCTCCAAAAACAATATCGTTGGTCTCGCTGTGCCGGCTCAAAAGCAAAGCCCAAGCTGCTTGAAACACTGTATTCAACGTCACTCGATTTCGTCGCGCAAAGTCCTGCAAGGCTTGCGTTAATGTTCTCGTCAATCTATGAGAATGTATAACCTGTCGAACACTTTGATCTGTTGGTTTGGCTGAGTTCCCCACTCCTAATCTTGTTGGCTCTAATAGACCACTTAGCGCAGACCTCCAATAAGCTTCAGAGGCTTGTTGATCCTGCTGATTTAACCAAGTAATATAGTCTTCATATGGACGTACCGGTTCCAATCTCGGCTCTTGCCCGGATGAAAAAGCGCGATAACATTCAATAAACTCGCGAAAGACGATGGGTAATGACCACCCGTCTACGATAAGGTGATGCATAGTAAGAATTACGCGATACTCTTCATCATCCATTTGGACAAGGGTTAACCGCAACAGTGGTGCGCTAGCTGGATCCAACCCCCGGGACCTGTCCTCATCAACCAATTCAAAAAATCGTTTATCTTGCTCGGATTTTGACAAATGACGCCAGTCGTGCCAGTCAATCGGAAGTGCCACTTCTTGTAAAATGACTTGAACAGGCTCTTCAACTTCTTTCCATATAAAACAAGCTCGTAAAGCTTCATGGCGCTCAATAATATAACGCCAAGACGCTTCAAAACTATCGCGGTCAAAAAAACCACTAAATTGCCGCACGACCGTTGTTAAGTACGCTGTTGATTTCGGCTCTAGCGAAGAGTGAAACAATAACCCTAATTGAAGATGAGATGGCGGATAAATTGCCTCAATAGCGTCCTTGTTTGAGCAGTAGCTAACCAACATCACTCCCCCAAATAAAAAGCATTTTTAAAATTTTGTCTTATATCAATAGATACAGTGTCAAAATAATCTCGAAGATAAGTTATAATTAGATAATACTACTCTCGCATAAATTACCCCTAATATAAAAGTGAAAAAATATCACCAATATAATGTGTAGATCAATAATTATAAATACACTACACTTATTCAGCTTTTAGCTTTTAGCTATCAACGAGAACTTATGTAAAATGGACTTAAGACAAAAAATCTGGATAAAGACTGCAAGCAGGCTCAATATGTTTTTAGATTTACTACTACTTTATCGAGGTGCCTTTATATGCCGATGTTGCAAAGTTTTAACCAGCGGCTGATACCTATACTTAAAGATATAGCGAAAGAATTTGGGACGCCATTCCACATTTACGACGAAGTCGGAATAAGAGAAACATGTAAACTCTTTTCTTCTTTATCTAATGTCATGCCATTTCGTCAGTATTATGCGGTTAAAGCATTACCAAACCCACATATTCTTTCAATCCTCTATGATGAAAGAATGGGGTTCGATTGCGCTTCTATTCCCGAAATAGAGTTGGCATTGCTCTCGGGGGCCTATGGAAGGGACATCTTGTTTACTTCGAACAACACGCAATCCCATGAATTTGAAGCAGCAATGGATGTGGAAGCTATAATAAATCTTGATGATGAATGTCTTTTAAATAAAGTTTCACCATTTCCTGATCTAGCTTGTTTTAGAATGTCATCGGGGAGTGTAAGTCAAGAATGTGAATATATTGGTTCATCTGAGAAAAGTAAGTTTGGCATTCCTTACGAGCGAATTGCAAACGCTTATCATGCGGCTAAAACTCTGGGGGCTAGTCGTTTCGGTTTTCACGCTATGCTCTGCTCAAATCAAACATCTGCCACTAATGTATTAAGTTTAGCAGAAATAGTGTTCGATCACGCAGCAAAACTAGCGCAAGAAGTAGGTTTAGAATTTGAATTCGTAAACATAGGTGGAGGCATTGGCATACCTTACAGACCTGAAGAAGAATCATTCAATTTCGAACTCTTTGCGAAGAACCTTCCGGTTACTTTCTCAAAATACTTTAAGGAAGATACATCTCTTTTCACGGAATGTGGAAGGTTTGTTACTGGGCCGCATGGTGTACTAGTTACTAGCGTAACAAATGTCATGGAGAAATATCAAACTATGGTTGGAGTTGATGCTGGAATGAGCTCTCTAATGCGACCTGCGATGTATCCAAACGCATATCATCACATAACCTTACCATTCACACATCAAAAAGTTGCCACTTTTGATGTAGTTGGATCTCTATGCGAGAACAACGATAAATTAGCAAGGCAGCGAAGGCTCCCATTGCCTAGACAAGGCGATTTGATGATAGTGCATGATACAGGTGCTCATGGGTCTGCAATGGGTTTCAACTATAATGGCCGCTTGAGACCAAAGGAGCTCCTGTTACAGAGAGATGGCTCCGTCCGCCTTATTCGAAGTGCTGAAACGACGAGCAATTACTTCTCAACAATTGCAATGATCGAAGAACTAGAAAAAAACGTACGTAACAAAAAGACGCCTATGGTTGGGTAATCCCCCGCTAATTTATCGAGTTCAAAAGTAGAGATATTGTCACCTCATATTGACCTTGTTGCAGGGATCGAGACACAGGTTTAAGCTTCAGCACTTTTCATGGTCTCATCAGGTTCTAATGCCGCATAAGTACAACGCCTCACGACGCCACAAATTTGCGAAGCCCGGCTATGGTGTCACGAACTGGAGTGATTACAATGAGAGCCTGAGGCAGCGCGCAGATGTGAGTGTGTGGATCAGCCATGATGTTGCTCAAAGTTGGTCAGCAAGCAAAAGAGCAACGCGTGGTGGCCAGCCCCAATACTCTGCTCTGGCGATTGAAGTGTGCCTGACGGCCCGAGCGGTCTTTGGTCTGGCGCTACGCCAGACGCAAGGCTTCCTGCGCTCTGTGTTCAGGCTTATGAAGCGAGATCTTCCAGTACCTGATTTTTCAACCTTGTCTCGCAGAGCGGGAAACTTGCAGCTTTCAAACATGAAATCAAAGATTGGAAAAGAGCCCGTGCATCTGGTGGTTGACAGTACTAGCTTGAAGATATTTGGTGCAGGTGAATGGCAGGAAACCAAGCATGGAACTAGGATAAAGCGCAGATCCTGGCGCAAATTGCACCTTGGCCTGGACTTGAACACCGGCGAAATTTTGTGCTCTGAACTCACTGAAGAGAGTGTTGGCGACCCAACGACCTTGCCAGAATTGTTGGGCCAAGTTGAAGGCCCGGTTGCCAGGTTTCTTGGCGATGGTGCCTATGATGGCGAGCAAAACCGGAAAGAATTGGCTAACCGCTTTGAGGGCGTGGAGGTCATTATTCCGCCACCCAAAACCGCAGTTCCCAGCCCTCAAGCTGAGACCGCCCCCACTGCGCGTGACAAGGATATTCTCGCCATTCAAACGAATGGCGAGAATATCCTGGCAGAAGGAAACCGGGTATGGTCAACGGGCGCGAGGAGAAACCTTGATGGGCCGCTATAAGCAAGTGATCGGGGCCAGGCTCAAATCACGAGATTTTGAAAATCAGAAGACGGAGGCAAAAGTTGGCGTCGCCGTTCTCAACACAATGACTGCCCTCGGACGCCCCGCGTTCGAGCGTGTTTCTTAAACCCAAATTTACGGGTTTGGCAAGCCATGCGCTAATTCTGACCCATGCAACATGGTCCTTATAGATGATGCTCAACTGTCCAAACAAACGGGACCACCTCTCCTGGTTTATGCAACGCAGCCGCAATCAACGGGGATTCCTAAATGATAACACAACTTCATCCATTGACTATTAAATAGACATAACAATTTTAGGTGTACTATGAGTAAAGAAAACCAGTATAACATCTTGTTAGCAGGCATAGGTGGTGATGCGCATTCTGTAGGTCTTATTTTATTAAATCAAGCGATCTGCCTTGCGGGGTACAATGTATACTTCCTAGGTATTCAAAACGATATAAAAGAAGTAATTGCTAAAGCAAAAGGCATGGATGTTGTTATGATATCCTGTATGGATGGGCATGCTCATCACTATTTACGGGACTTTCCAAGACTAAGTAAAGAAGAGGAAATTATTTGGTACCTTGGTGGGAATCCTTCTGTCCTATCTATTGATCGAGCTAAACGTCTTTTTAAAGAAATAGGCTTTCAAAGAGTTTTTCTAAGTTTTGTGGATCTTGCACAGGTTATAAAATCGCTCAAAAAGGACCTTAATGAGAAGGTCCCTCGACAAGCATTGGCTGTTCCCTTGCAAGGCCTTAATAAAACAAAACATACAGAGTTATGTATCGACAGTCAGGTATCTGATATCGATCACGATTTCGAAAGAAACAACGTGCTGTTGCAATGGAAAACTGGCGCTGATGTTCGTTCGTTACGCAAGAATGCTGTTTTTCTTGCAGATTGCCCAAACCTCGCACGCCTGCAGATGCAAGCAAGCTTGAATGGTGAAGTGTTAATTCAGCCTAGAAGTGGTGTTGCAGAGGAGCAGAAGCAACTTGATATTTTTAAGAAATTGGAGGCAGCTGGTGCTCCTGTCCTTTCTTATCAAGTGGACTCGTTGACGCGTAACAACAATTATTCTGGTGCCGAGCAAGCAATTATTGAGAGCCGTTATACAGGAGTGTCTGCGCTAAATGGGTTTCCGGTGGTTAATCACGGAGCTGGCGCATTACAGAGGATTGCTCTCCAAGTCTCTACACCACTGCAGTGCAGACATAGTACAAGAGATCCTCGGCTGCTAGCAGAAATTTGCTTTGGAGGTGGAGTAACGGCCTTTGAAGGTGGAGCAATTTGTTACAATTTACCTTATTATAAGGACTACTCTGTCATTCACTCGATACAAGCTTGGAAATATGTTGATAGACTAGTCGGACGTTATTATGAAGATTTCGGTATTATTATAGATAGAGAATTTTTTGGTGTACTTACCGCGACACTTATTCCTCCATCGATTGCAATCGCTGTTGGGATCCTTGAGAGTGCTCTTGCGGCGAAGCAGGGTGTCAAAGCAGTATCGATCGGCTACGCAGAGCAGGGCAATAGAATACAAGATGTCGCTGCAATACAAGCAATTCCTCGGTTAACGAGACAGTTCTTTAGGCTAATAGAACTAGGAGAAATTCAAATATCAACGGTATTTCATCAATATATGGCAGCCTTTCCAGAGCAGAAAACTAAAGCAAGAGATCTTATTAGATCGTCTTCTACCACTGCATGCTTATCTAAAGCAACGCGTATGTTAATAAAGACTAGCGTCGAGGCGTTAAGAATTCCATATGTTGAAGAAAATGTAGAAAGCTTACAACTTGTCAGAGAAGGGATTGAGGTAAGCTCAGTCACTGCGTTGGACTGGGAAAAAGTTCTGTCTGAGATAAATCTTATTGAAGAAGAAACGATGGCAATCTTGAACTCTGTCCTAGAGTTAGGCAGAGGAGATGTCGCTCAAGGTTTGATTAAAGCTACTGAAGTTGGTGTAATCGATATTCCATTTTCTCCAAGCATTCATAACGCAGGTAAGGTGATAACAGCTCGTGACGTGACAGGCGCAGTCCGTTTTCTGAATACTGGCGCCTTGCCTTTTTCTAAGGATGTTTGTCAGTTCCACGCAGAATGCATGGCAGAACGCAGCAGGCGCAGCAAGATCCCCCTGCATAGAGGATATGAGATGGTAGAGCAGGACATTTGCAGTATACCTAAAGGCGCGCTTATGGAGTGGCCTATAAGTAAACAGTCTATCACAGAGTATGAGTGTAAGCGCTGTTTTGATTCCGCCTTACATTTTTGACTATATGAGCGAAGCTTCTAGCGATTAAAGCTGGAGGAATTATGTTAGTGCCTGTTGTGAAGAAGCTCCGTGTACAGAGATGGCTCAGGTTTTTTGGACAGGTAGTATAAGTGGATTTAGCTCCTGAAACTGGCATGATGCCACCAACAGGAGAACACCAAGGCACTAAATCGCTTTGCGATACTGGCGCTGTTTGTGAGCATTGCACTGGATATGAATTTATTGCACGGGGTTAGCATCGGGTGTGTGCTGTTGGTGCAGCAATTCTCATAATGAATATTGTCATCGCCGAAAGTGCCTTTGACACGGCGCTGATGGGGTTGATGGACACATGTTGCATAAATACGCTTCCGGCGTATATTCCGGCTGATATTTCCTTCAATGAAGATTCACTTCATGCCGTTTAAAGCCAATGCTGATCGCCGACATAAGTTTGCCAAAGCCAACTACAAAGTGACGAACTGGTCGAAGTATAATGAAAGCTTGCGTCGTCGCGGCGATGTCACGGTTTGGATTGAAGAGAGCGCTGCCAAGGCTTGGTTTGCACCCGAGAACCAACGACGTGGACGGCCCGCCAAGTTTTCAGAGCTTGCCATTGAAACCTGTTTGCAGATCCGGGTCGTATTCGGTCTTGCTTTGAGGCAGACTCAAGGGTTTGTGAGGTCTGTGTTCCATTTGATGGAGTTGGTTTTACCGGTTCCTGACTTTTCAACCCTGTCGCGCCGCGCAGATGGCTTGAAACTTTCAAAACCCAAACCGCGAACGAACTCTGAGCCAGTAGCGCTGGTAATCGATAGTACAGGCGTTAAGATCTTTGGTGCCGGAGAATGGCAGGAAACCAAGCATGGAACCAGGATAAAGCGCAGAACTTGGCGCAAAATTCACCTTGGCCTTGATCTAAATACCGGCGAAATCGTATGTTCTGAACTGACTGAGGATACGGTTGCCGATCCAGCCGTTGTGCCGGATCTGTTGGATCAGGTTGAGGGTCCGGTGGCAACGTTTTTAGGGGATGGCGCTTATGATGGCTTCACGACACGACAGGAAATAGCAAAGCGCTATGACGGTGTTGAGATCATCATTCCACCTCCCAAAACAGCTATCCCCGGCCCACAGGCTGCCACCGCCCCCACTGCTCGCGACCGGGATATTCTTGCCATTCAAAAGAACGGCAGGATGTCTTGGCAAAAGCAAACCGGATATGGTCGAAGGTCTCGAGGCGAAACCTTGATGGGCCGCTTTAAGCAGGTGATCGGGACCACGCTCAGGTCACGAAAGCTGAACAATCAGAGGACAGAGGCAAAACTTGGCGTCGCCGTCCTCAACACAATGACCGCCCTCGGACGCGCTGCGTTCAAGAAGGTTTCTGCATGATCAGATGCATGGGATTGGGCAAGCTGCAAGCTAATTTCGAATTGTGCAACAAGGCCCATCAGAAGGCACATCGAGAATTTCATATTCATCCGGATCAATGGTCTTACGATCCATCAACTCTGCAGGCACTTCTAAAATCTCTATTCTTTGAGCTGGAAAATAAGCATATTTCTGGTCTTCGAGCTTTCTGGACAACAGCAAATCGGTTGCATTTATTCGTTCAGGAAACGCACTCAAGTTATGAAAATACTGGCCCATATCATCGTCAAAGCGCGAGCGGAAGATTTTCCCATCTGTATCTTTGAGCACTTGGTTACGGACTAAATCATCAATATCTTTTTGCTCCAGATTTTTTGTAAAATGGCCTACAAACTCATGCAGTTTTTCAAAGCCTGGAAGCTTTTCATTTACACCCAGCATCCAATAGAACGCGGTTGAGTGAGGCAGGTCATCTGGATCTTGTTGATGCCTTTCCCAGCTAATCGCGTACATGTGCGCTCTATTGACGACGACCCATTTATTGTTGAGAGTTTTAAACGATAAGAATTGGCCTGGACTATCTGATGGTCTCCCTCGATCTTCGAACTCCATTTCCAAGAGGCCTGCTGTGCTTTGGCTGATCGGATAGACGACTTCAAAGTTTTTTGTTTTCAAGTGCAACGATCCGAAAAGGGTTTCCTGCTCCAACCCTCCAAGTTTCACGGCTCGCACGTCCAACATTCTTGCGTTTGAGTAAAGCGCATTTGGCGGCACTTCCAAGGCTCAGTGACCTTGGACGTTTCCCCAGATCCATCGGATCTGAGTGTTTTCCCACAGTCTATCATGTAGAGAGGATAGCCAGATTTCTGGCTTAATTCGGTCTGCCTGCCCTGCTCGCCTTTGCGAATATCTTTCAAAGGCATTCTGCACTCCCTGCAACGAGGAGCCCTTGCACATCCCATGCGCACATTACGCATTTCCTAAGCGGGTGCGCAGCACCCCTCTTGCGAGCTCAGGAAAACATGCCGAAGGCGTGTTTTGAGTAGCGAGCAGCAACAAAGCGTGTGATGGAAGGTGAGCGACAAGGAATTGCATAGCAAGACCGCCGTGCCGAAGCTGTAATCACACCCCGGTCCTCTCACGGTCTCCCCTACCCCACAAACTTATCACCTTTGAAATGAAACAGTTGCAGCCAACGCTCGCCCTCTTACAGAGCTGAGTGATTTTTCTTGCAGCTCGAAACTGGTCGAGTAGAATCGCATGGATTGAAACATAGATTGGAGTTGCCTCCTCCGCTCTAAGGACTTTCAAGAAACTCATTCTTCGAGCACGCGCAAAATCAACGATCACTCGCCTAGGGCATCATGAACTCAATCATCATTACCGAAAAACCTTCCCAAGCCCGCAATGTCCTGAAAGCGGTCGGCACTCGCTATGGAGAGGTCTTTGCAGCACAAGGTCACTTGCTGCGCCTTCAATCTCCTGATGAGGCCAATCCAGAATGGAAAGCCTGGTCAACGGCGTTGCTGCGGCCCCAAAGTGGCCGGTACTTGCTGGTTGCAGATAGATCCAATGGTAAGGGCGAGCGACTGGATAAGATCAAGCAGGCGTTAAAGTCTGCTGATCAGGTCATCATCGCAACTGACTGCGACCGTGAAGGTCAGGCAATCGGTGAGAACCTTCTGCATTTTTATGGGTTCAAAGGCCGCGTATTGCGGGCAATGTTTACGGCGGAAGATGAAAAGACGCTTCGCGAGGCATTTGTTGTCAATGCTGGATGTATTCTCCCCATTTGTGCTGCTTGAAAATTTCCCACTTTCGCAGCTTTGACTTTTGATTGAAGGGGCATGCCCCTTCAATCAAAAGCTGGCCAAACTCTCCCTCACGTTCCGGTTGGAAAAAGGGGTGCGGAGGGGTGGTCAATCTCGGGAAGAGAGCTAACGGTGAATCTTGGTGACGGAGTGAATTGCGGCGTATCATAGCAAGTGTTCGAAGCTTGCTTTTGACTCCAGAGGAGCTGATACGCCTATGACAGATGATAGTGTTATCCCGCTTGTGCAGCCAGGGGAATTTCAAGATGCGCTCACGGAAGTTTTGCGTTCGGGTGCACAGCAACTTTTGCGAGCGGCCATTGAGAGTGAAGTCATGAGCGTGCTTTCGCTTTACTCGGACTTAAAATTACCAGATGGCCGTCAGCGGGTGGTCCGGCATGGGCATTTGCCAGAGCGCCAGGTCCAAACTGGGGTTGGGCCTGTCACGGTCAGCAAACCTCGGATCCGGGATCGAGATGAGAATGCAGAAGAGAAAATTCATTACCATTCCAATCTGTTACCTAATTATCTGCGCCGTTCAACCAGTCTTGATGAATTGATCCCAGCGCTCTATTTGCGTGGGGTTTCCACCAATGATGTTCAGCAAGCTTTAAGTGCTTTGTTGGGTGTTGATGCTCCCAACCTTTCGCCGGATGTCATCCGCGGCCTTGTCAAAAGCTGGCGATCTTTATGGGAAGAGTGGAAAACTCGAGACCTGTCAGCGCGCAACTACGTTTATATGTGGGCAGATGGCATCTATCTGAAAGCCCGGGGAGAACGGGAAAGTCGCTGTATTCTGGTGTTGATCGGGGCAACACCGGAAGGCAAGAAAGAGCTGATTGGCTTTGATGATGGCTACCGGGAAGATACTCAGAGCTGGCGGGAACTATTGCTTGCTCTCAAAGCTCGTGGCCTGCAGATCGAACCGAAATTAGCAGTGGGAGATGGTGCTCTGGGTTTCTGGGCGGCATTGCGGGAAGTCTTTGGCACAACAAAAGCTCAACGCTGCTGGGTCCACAAGACAATGAACGTCCTAAGCAAAATGCCTAAATCCTTGCAGGCCAAAGCGAAAAAGGATCTACAGGATATCTGGATGGCGGAAAATCGTGCAGATGCAGAGACGGCTTTTGATCTTTTCATAGAGAAATTTGAGGTTAAATACCCCAAAGCCACGCAATGCCTTGCCAAGGATAGGATCGAACTGTTGGCTTTTTATGACTTTCCTGCTGAGCATTGGGGGCATATCAGAACCACCAATCCAATTGAATCAACCTTTGCAACTGTGCGCCATAGAACAAGGCAAACCAAGAATTGCCTCTCCCGGGATACTGCAATGCCAATGGTCTTCATGCTGATCAAGGCAGCGGAGAAGCGCTGGCAGAAATTGAGAGGCAAAAATCAATTGCCTAAGATAATACAGGGTGTCATCTTCACGAATGGCATCGAGAGTGATGCAAACCAAAATCACGCCGCGTGAAACCCATCACCAACTTTTGCGGTTAGCTCTTCTTCATGATGTCCTGTGCCATCAGCGGCTATCTGCTGGGCGTCAATCCATTCGATCAGAGCGGAGTTGATGAGTACAAAAGCGAGATGCTGCGAATTTTAAAAAGTAGAAGTTAGAGCTTCGATAGTGTTTGAGGAATAACTCATACGGGAAATAAACAAATGTTAGTAAATGGTGGAGGGCTTGGACTTTCACCATTTCTCGAAGTACTGTGCTCACAAATGTTCGAAATTGTAACTGAACGTATTCTCACGACAAAAACGAAATTGATGACCTGAGATCTCTCTCCGTAAGTCAAGGAAGAATGATGAAGCACAAAGACGATATGCAGTCAGGAGAAGAGGCGTTAGAGACCTATCAAATGTCCGACACAGAAGAATTTTCTACAAATCCTCGACAGGAAATGCTCGTAAACTTGGTCAATGAAAACCAGTATGCCAGTGTTGAGCAACTTGCTGCCGAATTGAGTGTGTCTACACAGACCATTCGGCGAGACATTCGAAAATTGTCGGAGCTGAAACTGCTGGCGCGCTATCATGGTGGGGTCGCGCGAAGATCTTCGGTTGTAAATGTTGATTACGAAGTTCGCCAAACAACCGGGCGCGAAGAGAAGGAGTCGATTGCTCAGACAGTGGTTGATCAGATTGAAGATAACAGCACTGTCTTTCTCTCAATTGGCTCCACTATCGACATTATTGCCAAGCAACTCCTTAAACGGAAGGGGCTTCGGGTCATCACCAATAGCCTTAATGTGGCACATTTGTTGTACACCAACAGCGATTTTGAGCTGTTGATACCGGGTGGGCGTGTCAGATCTAGAAGCAGTGGTGTTATTGGCCATACCGCTTTGGACTATGTGAGGCAGTTTCGCGTCGATTACCTGGTCATGAGCCTTGGTGCGATTGCTCCAGATGGCATGATGCTGGACTATGATTTTAATGAGGTCAGCATCGTCAAGGCGGTTATGGAAAGAGCACATGCCACCTTCGTGGCTATGGAAGCAAAGAAATTTTCAACCAAAGCCGCTGTCGAAATCGGCCACATAAGCAATATCGATGTGCTCTTTACAGATGAAGACCCGCCATCAGAGCTGATGAAGATTATCCAAAGCCACAATGTGACTATCAAAATTTGCTAGAAAGTGATGGGAATTCGGTTTCAAACAGAGCCTCTGATGGCTAATTGTCCCCAACCGCACTCCCTCCTTTCTGCAGAAGGTGCATCCGGAGGGCCGTGTTGCACAAATCCGCTTCTGACGTATATTTTGGCTGATGTTTTCGTCAGTGAAGATGCTCTTTATGCCGTTTAAAGCCAATGCTGGGCGCCAAGTTTTCGAAGCTTGCCTTTCCTAAGGACGCAAGAGCGTCAGACAAGGGGTGAGAGAGCCATGTCGAGCGCCATAATCACATCACGCCGGTTTAACCGTGCTACAACTCTGTGTAGCAAAATCGACAAGAGAACCAAGAGCAGTGAAAGCGGCTTCAGCAAGGATTTCCTGCGAGAACTCCAATCCCGGTACAACGTCTTCTAAAGCAAGCAGAAACTGAACAAAGAGGATGGAGTCTGATCAAGGTCATTTGCCATATCAGTATCGAGCGTCAAATCATCGGTGTTCTCTCCGGAGACAGAAGCTAGAACTTTATTAATTTCTGTGAAAATTGTAGACATAATAAAATTCTCCAAGTTTACGCTGATATTAAATATTTCAATGATTTAGAGTAATTTTTTGATGTTAACCTGCGCCACGCATTGCTTTAACAATAGGCATACGCGCAGCTTTAAAGGCAGGAAACGCGCCCCCAAAAAAGCCAACAACGAGGGCAAGAGCGCCAGCTTGGCCGACGATGTACCATGTGACTTGCAGGTCAAAAGCGATCTGCCCGCCAGCGCCTTGTGTGGAGCTTTGATAGCCGTTGAATAGTAGGAAGGCTGTAATTCCACCAATACCCGCGCCAATCAGCGACAATAGAAGCGCCTCAACCCAAGTGCCCACGAATGCCGCGACACCGCTAAATCCAATGGCGCGCAAAGTGGCAATTTCCACGGCCCTATCAGAAACGGAGCTAAACATGGTATTTAAGGCCCCAGCTGTCGCACCTATGGCCATAACGATGGCAATAGGCCAACCAAACAGGCGGATCAGTTTTGCAACGCGCCGTGACTGGCCTGCAAAGTAAGCTTGTTCGGTAATTACGATGACGGGCTCTCCGAGAGCTTTCTCTAAAACCGCAGCCATTACTTGTGTGTCGGCATCTGCATCCAGCCCAATGCGTAGCGACTGCACTTCTCCTTCTTTCATGAACAGAGCTTGGGTTGCAGCAAGGTCAGCCCACATTTCGGATTCAAAGGCTGATCCGCCCGCCTCAAATTGACCAACCACTTTCCAGTTCACTGAACCGAACTCCACCGTCTGCCCAAGGTTCAGGCCCGCATACCGCCTAGCAATGTCAGCTCCTACAACGATCTCAGCAACACCGGGTTCGGCAAAGCGCCCAGAAACCAGCGTCACGTTTTTCCGTAAAGTTGTTCCAATCGCATCCATTCCGCGAAGACTGATGGTCTGCAAATCACCGCCATCAATGAGTGGGAGGTCAACAGGAACCACAAGCTCATTGGAGATCAGTGGCTGACCATTTTGAGAGGTAAGGCCAAGAATGCCTGCGGAAAGGCGATGGCGTATCTCCGAAGGAATTGAAGACCCTGTCTCATCGCGTGCCCCGCCAGCTAAAACGACGCCGACCTCCGAACTACCTGCACCCTCCAGAGTGGCTTCGAAGCCACGCGCCATTGCAAGAAAGCCGATAAGAACGATCACGACCATCGCAATAGAGAAGATCATTGAAGCTGATATCCAGATCCTTCTGCTAATGCTTTTAATGTTGGTGACAGCAATGAAAACTGATTGCGTTAACTTAGAAGCCATCTCGGTTACCTCGCTTTAAATGCTTGTACAATTGGCAAGCGCATTGCGTTGAGCGCCGGCAAAAGACCGCTAACAAGACCTAGGGCGACAATTAGCAGGCCTGCTGTAGTTGCAACAAAATTAGTAAAGACAAGGCCAATGGCGGGGTCCGCCAGTAAGCAAATTAACCAGCCAACAACCGACCCTAGAGTGCCTCCGATTGCAAAAACCAAAAGGCTTTCACTCAGGATAAGGGACATGATGCGTTTCCCTGACAGGCCGATAGTTTTCAGCACACCAATCTCGAAAGTTCTTTCACGCACCGCAAAAGCCATGGTGTTCACAACGATCAACAAGATCGTAACCAGAGCTGCACTAACCACCATGGTCACGACTGAGCGGATGTCTGCAATCTGCCGCATAAATGACTGCAAAAACTGCTTTTCCGCTTGCGTTCTGGTAGGGTTTGGCGAGTTTGCGAAAAGAGCGTCAATCTTTGGTGCTAAGGATTGTCCTTCAACACCATTCGAAGGCACCACGATATAATTGTTCACCGTATCAAGGCCTTGCTGCCTTGCAGAGTTAAAATAATCGTACTGCATAATGGCGAAATACGTATCGACGCTTGCGGTTTCTCCTTCAAAAATACCGGAAACATCAAAGCTCCAAGTACGATTGCCGTCCCGTTGCACATCTTTGAAGGCGGTGATTGAAACACGGTCGCCAACTGACCATCCCATGGACCGAGCCAGCATCTGGCCAACGAGTAGGTTTTGACGGTCTTGCGTCAGTGTTTCCATCATAGCTGGTGTAAGCGCAAGCTCAGTTCCAAACACACTGAAGGTCCGATCTGCATCCACGGCAGTTAGGACAGCAATATTGTTCTCAGTGTTAACAAAGCCCCGCATGCGCGCAGTAAAGGCGACATCCTCAACTCCATTCATCGCATCGAGATCTGCCAGATACCGGTAAGGCAAGCTTTGCCTTGCGCTCGTCTGATTGACGACGACAAGCCGGTTTTTTTCCGTTGAATTCCCATGGGCACCGACGAGAAATGATTGCAGAACCACATAAATCAAAAAAGCAATCGCAACTGAGATTATAAGGAGGATCGTTCGACCCGGCTTTCGCCAAGCGTTCCGGTAAGCAAGTCCAAAAAACGTCATGCCGCCACTCCCTTTTCCTGAAACTGCCCTTTATTCAGGTGCAAGGTACGGTCCGCATATCCGGTTGCCTCAGGGTCGTGCGTTACCATAACAATGGTCTTACCCAACTCCTTATTGAGGAAGCGGAGTATTTCCATAATCTCGGAGGCAGATTTGCGATCCAAGTCCCCTGTAGGTTCGTCACAGAGCAACAATTGAGGATCAGAAACCAAACCACGAGCGATACCAACCCGTTGTAGCTGCCCACCAGAAAGCTGAGATGGTAGGTGGTTCATACGCGTTTCAATGCCAACCAGCTGCATTGCGGTCTTGACCCGGTCGCGGCGAGATTTAGCGCTCAGCGGCTTAAGCAGCAAAGGAAGTTCAACATTTTGCGCAGCGGTGAGCATAGGCAGCAAATTGTAGAATTGGAAAATTATGCCAACATTGGCTGCACGCCAAGCAGTCAACGCACCTTCACTCATGCAATGCAACTGCGAGTTTCCGATTTGCAACTGTCCTTCATCCGGGCGATCGATCCCTCCCAGCATGTTGAGCATTGTTGATTTTCCCGAACCAGATGGCCCCATCACCGCGACGAATTCACCCTTCTCAATATCAAGGTTCAGTTCTTGAAAGATCCTGACTGATGACCCTCCAACCTTGTAGCCTTTGGAAATTCCGCGCATCGCAATGAAGGGCTGTATTTGCGTAATATTAGACATCGAATTCACCATTGTTATAGGAGTAGTTTCATTGGGTTCGTGAGATTAGAAGCGTGGCTCTTGCAGCCATGTTGGGACGCAGTGAAGGAGGAATCTCATCAAGTTTGATGGAGACACGAACCGTTCCGCGTTCTTTTGAAAAAACGGCCGCGATCTGCCTGACCTGCCCTTGGAAGGTTTTGTCAGGCCAGGTGTCGAAGGTGATTCGAGCAGGCCCGCCGATCGTCAACTGACTAAAACTTCGTTCGGCAATATCAACATCAACAATGAGGCTTTGTGGATCAAACAGCCGGAGCAACGCATCCTGTTGTTCTCCAGAGGTCATCATGCCCGGTGCTGCAGCGACGGTCGCAACTTGCCCATCAAAAGGGGCTCTGGCGACATGATCATTGAGATCGTTTTTCGCTGCAGTAAGCTCAGCCTTAGCAGCGATTACCGCTAGCTGAGCGAGTTGCAACTCCAATTGTGCGGAAGCAAGGGAATGTTGAATGTCGGTTGCCGCCGTTCGAGGCACAACATCGCGCTCAACAAGTCGACGTACTCTGCCAAGCTTGTCAGCATAAAGCGCAACCGCCAACTCTGCTTTCTCAAGTTCAAGTCGGGATTTTCTGAGTTCGAGCTCAGCTTCGCTTAAGGCCTCTTTTGCCCCGCGGTCCTCCAGAAGGAAGAGGCTATCTCCTTTCTTTACAACCGCCCCTTCTACAATGTTCACCCGTGCGATCTGACCTGGAAGAGGAGCACCTAGAATTACATCCCGTTTAGCTCGTGAGTAACCAGATCCTATAATCTGCTTCGGAAGGACAGTAGGTGGTGAGAGCATGTTTGCAGGATTGGCTTGCGTTTGCGTGCGAGCCGTCTGCGGTGGGGAGGCAGCAGACAGCTCCAGGTTTACCGATGGGGCATCATCAGAAAGCACATGGGCCGTCTTAACCTTCACCATCAAGCTCTGGGCAATTTCTGTGCCGGCCCCAGTATAGAGCATGCCAGCAACTGCACCCAACCCAAGTACAAGAGTCGCGCGCCGAAGCCAGAACGATTGGCGGCTGGCGTTTTCACTGTGAGTGCCGCTCTGTCCTACACTTGTAACATGGTCACTTGACTCAAGAGACAAAGATTTAAGTTGAGCGGCGAGTTGGGTGATGTCTGTGTCATGTGCTGTCATGCCACTAACATGCTTGGTTATATCTTTTAGAACGTCCTAGATAGAGTTTTACTGTTACCTACAACACGAATTGATACCTTCAACCGATCGGAAGCCAATTTCCCAGCACCAAGGTTTCCTGCGGGGAGACAGTCCATACAACTGTTATTGTTAGTTATTTTGGGTCTCGCCAAAGTTAAAACACAATCAAACCAGAGCCAGGACCGATATTCACTCAATTTGTCCAACATCACGATGCCGGCCTTCACTAAGAGTGATCTAGGCCGCTCAATCGAGACGTTCATATTGTTTTTCAAATGGTATCAACACCCCGTGTGAACCCATTTCTCTTCCACGTCGCGATATCTTTAATACGGGCAAAAATATCGAGCACTACCGGCATTACGAGCTGACCAATTGGCTTCCACACCAGCGCTGGCACTGCAATGGATCAAAGACAAGCGGTTCAACGCGGAAAATTTTCCGCATCTCCATACCGTGTTATTCTGCGGAGAAGTCCTATCAAAATCTCTGGTCTCGCTTCCCGAACCTAAAAATAATCAATACCGATGGCCCGACAGAATGTACGGTTGCGGTCACTTCTATTGAAATAACGCCTGACCACTTGGAAGACGAAAGCCCCCTCCCCACCGGTCAGGCCAGGAACGCAACTTTATCGAGCCTCCCCGGAGGAGAAGGCAGGCGAACTGGCAATTAAGGGGAAATCTGTGGGCTTGGGTTACTTGGGAGATCCAGAAAAACAACGCAAAGCCTTTCCCGCCATCGATACTTACATGACAGGGAATTGGGGTACTGCAGTGCGAGGGGCCATTGGTATTTCGAAGGCCGAAAGGACCGGGAAATCAAGCTCAATGGATTTCGTACTGACGTGAACATCGTGGAAAGCGCAACCCGCGGTTTAAGCGGGGTGAATGACGTTGTTGTTGACCTACACCCAAATAGCCACCATTTAAGCGCATTCGTCCTTGGGCAGGATAGCCCTTCAGCCTTTGAGGGCATAGCGCACAACTTAGCCGGAGTTCTGGATGACAATATGGTTCCTAGATACTGGTATGGGGCCCAGGATTTTCAACTTAATGCCAACTCCAAGTTGGACAGAAAGCTATTTGTTCAAGATTTACAGCTTGGTCAGCCTATTATACACATCCCCAGTTCGATTACAGCAAACGGCACCGCTCCATAGAATATGGAAAAGCGTGGGTGCCATTTGACATCAAGCCAAAGCACTCACTTCGGTGGGACATATTTGCGCAAGTCCCCAGTCCGTATTTTGGGAAATCTCGGTCTGGAACTGGCGCAAAATACTCGGCCCTGGAATGTCTTGGCACCTACGCCATTCGCTTGGGTTCATACCCACAATCCTCTGGAATTCTCTGGAATTCTCTATTGAAGTTGGATTTGGTATTGAAGCCAACTTCATAAATAACTTCAGTGATAGAAACCGGCTTTGTTTTTAAAAGATGAGCGGCCTCGGTGATCCGGAAAAGATTGATGTATTGCGAAACGTTGATGGCGCGCTGTAAATTGACCGCAGTTGAAATTTGCCGTGATGGAATAATCAACTTCCGTGAAAGCCGGTCTAGGCTCAACTCAGGATCTCGGTAGAGCTTCCTTTCAATAATCACTGCATCCATCTGTTTCAAAAATTCTCGAATTTCCCAGATGTATTCAGGCTTTACGTCAAGAGCGGCAGGCTTATTCTCCGGATTATCCGCCTCAATCGACTTTACATAAATCTGAGTATTTTCATTTGCGGAACTCACATTCACGAAAATAACAGCGACCGAAAGGCACAACAAAATAAAGGTAGTGGAAACCCCTACTATATGGGGTGCAAAACGACCTGTATTGTTTGCAAGATCATATGAAACGGCAACATCAACCAAAGCAGACATAAGAAGCCTGGAACCGGCGATGATGAATGCCAAGGTTCTGTCGTAAATTTTCCCAACTACTAATATCCTGCCATTTGCACGGCCGGAACGCGACAGCGAAACTTGTCAATATCAGTCAATTTTGAAAGCTGTCATTATCCAAAATAAGCGGGTCTTTATGCAGCGAAATAGGAAATCTATTGGCACAAACAGCACACCAGACAAGGTTGTGATTGACAAGAGCGGTGCCAATCTTGCGGCATTATTATGGATAAATGTTATGTTAAAACAACGCCTGATCAGATTCTGCAGGTGAAGTATTTCAATATCGTCATTGAACAGGATCGAAGAGCATACCGTCCAGCGAGAAAGCGGGAGAAAATGAAGGGAGAGTTTAAATCACCCCGGTAAGCGCAACGGTTTTTATCTGCCTACGGTCAGATCACCACTATCTTCCGTCCCTGCCGTTACAAACTTTCTTCTCGTCCCTTCCGTCATGCAAGGGCTGATGTTTTCAGTCTAGGGAACGACAGTACAGCAGATATGACGGCATAAAATCTGACCTGACTGGGTCTTTGCAACTCACCCCAAACAACTTGGCAATGTCCATCAAACAGACCGAGTTAGCATTTGTTTTTCTTTTTTTGCGTCTGTGTTCTCACTATATGGTAGAGGCAACCAATCAACCCAAACTCATTCAGGCGATAGGATAATTCAGCAATCCTGTTGTTTGGCGCATCCATAAAGCGTTTACGCGCTGGAAGATCCCGTTTGCCGGATAACTCATCAATACTTGAGTCAAAAATATTGGAGGTAATTGGAGCCGAAAGCACGCCATACGTCTTTATTTTATGTTCCCATGGGCGGCGTAAATCCTCATCGATCGCACGCTTCCTCAAACCTGCATATTGTAAGAATTTTTGCGCCCCGGCTCTGTTTATCAAGTAAGCGCCTGTATTGTTGGGGACTCTCCAATAGGTAACTATTGCGGAACTGGCCCCAAATTCGGAAACAGTTTCAAAAGAGGATTTAGATGGATTACTCAGACGGATGAGTTCCCAATCTTCTGGCAGTTGATCCAGATTAGAGAGAAGTTCCCCAAATACTTCTTGGAATATGAGATCGTCTTCCAGAACGAGGACCGGTTCATCTATGGCGTCATCAACGATGCGCTGCAAGATACGCAGGTGCGTAGCGTAGCATCCTACTTCCCCATTCTTCAGTGCGCTCTTTACTTTTCCGTCTGTGCCGAGGAAATAACCTTTTAGCTTGTCCGGGATGTCCAGCCCCAAACAGGCTGGAATACGCTCGTATTCAAGTCCCTGCGCTTTTATTTCTGCGTCCATGTATTGCAAGCGATCTGAATCTCTGTCCAGATTTATAAGAAATACTTTCATTCTACTCTCGTCTTTATAATCTTATCCATTCGCCTGGACATATGTCCGCAGTATACCTGCGTTTCATTTCTTCAGGTGCAAACCAGTTCTCAGGTGCAATAACCTGCTTTTCCGGGTTTGCGTTTAGCCACGCTCCCCACCAGCTAAATGAACTATTTGCAATGATGTTATGTGTGCATTGCGACATCAAATAGAGATCATGATAGCGATTGCCGGTATCGACTAGAATGCGGTTGTCCCAGCTGCTGGTAAGCTTGTCAGCTTCTTCAAAATCATCACTAAATATAACAAACCGGCAGTTACCGAAACGCTCTTCCATCAGGCTTTTCGCGCTATTGTAAAAATCGTTCCCAATTAGCCCGTGAATCTCTAGCGTTTTGGGAATTTTGGCATAATCGCCACGGCGGATATGGACTGATACAGTGGGACCATTGGTTACGTCACTTAACAGATCTTCCGCAATGTCCTTGCGCAGATGGTCGAGCGAAAATTGTTTACGTAGGTCTTCGGCGCAGTCTTCAAAATACCTCTCTGACTGGTAATAACCTTCGATATAGGTGCCTTGCTCAATGGCATTAATCGCCGGATTATACTTGAGGTCTGGATAGGAAAACCGAGTTCCCGGCCATGTGCTTGTTCTTGCCTTGCGCTGACTGCTGAGTTTGCGCCACAGTTTTGAGAGGCTACCCTCCTGAAATACAGGAGCATCCCATTGTTGTGTTTCCAACGAAAAGATATCTAACCCAAACGAAGCATGTTTCTGCTTTCCCCCACCATCTATGTGGAGCAAGAGCTGTTTACCCAACCGTTGAGCTTGCGCATAACCAGCTGCGTACTGGAACATCTGGTTTCCCAAGCCTGCAAAAATACGCAGGCACACAAAATCAGTATAATTCATCTGATCGATGGTGATGGATGGTAATCTAATATCAGGCATTGGGGCTCTGTAACTGGTTATTAGCTATGGGTTCACTGGATCATCCGCGTTCAAACAAATGGACTGAAGCTTTCCAGAGCAAGCTCTTTAGCTTCTTGTGGGAAGGCATTATCTTTTGTCGGAGTGTCTTGTCTGGCCAAATTATCTCCACTGACTTACCGAGACTTGGGAGCATTTCGTTGCCACGTTCTGCTGCAATCTGAGAGCAAAGAGCGAAGAAATTGTATTTGTTCATAAGCAGCGTTTTGTTGTGCTTCTGCGCAGCTTTGGCTTCCGGCGCATCGCCTTGCTTTTCGTCTAAGAACCTTACAACATTCTCAACAGCCCGCTTGGGAGTTGAGATGTCAATATCCAGGATCCCACGTTTGTCGAAGTCGTCAGTTGCGTGCTTGCCGCCTGCATAAATAGGGAAGGCTCCACCAAGAATAGGGTCTGCTAGTTTTTCCGACCAGTAATGAGGGTGAAAGCTGTTCTCCAACGCAAGGTGGTAGCGAGACCTAGCAATAACCTCGGATTTGTCATCCAGTTGTTCAAAGCCCCGACCATAGATTTTAAGGCGATCCCCAAGGCGGTCCTTCAGGACCTCCAAAAACCGTAACCGTCTTATCTGGTTTTTCGTCAGCGTCTTTTTTGAGCAAATAGCCGTGATCTCAAGGTCACGCTCTTTGTTTCCATCAGCTTGAGCAAGATCGCGCCACTCAAGCACAACTTCCGGCTCCGTACCACCTCCAACTTTCACACCGTAAAACCAAGGCAATGCGGTCTGGCTCAGGTAGAGAGCGGCCCCCACCTCGGGTATCGAGTAGAACGAACATACTGTCCCAAACTGCCCAAGGTAACTTTTGGGAATAGAAAAGACCTCAGGTGGCTCTGTTACAAACAGTATCCGTCGTTCTTTTGGAACCCTTGTCACCAAAGGTTTTTCATGGCGGTCATAAACTACAAGCCAGTTCGCAGTTTCGCCTTCATCTTCCAGCTTAAAGGTGTGCTCATGCCACACACCGTCATTGTGGGGGGTTTGACGGAATATCCAGCGATCAAGATGTGGCGACGAAATGTGAAAAATAGCCATGTTGGGATTTTACTACCTGAGACTTTTGCCGAAGGAGATGAGGCAGACTGATACACAGGAAAACGCCATTTGACCAGTCTATCTGCAATATTTCAGCGGGCATTTGAGGTGCCTTCTACAGGCAAATTAAACTTTTTCATTGCCTCGGTTGCAAAATGCCCAAAATCTACTATTCAGTGAGTGAATGAGAGCCCGTTAAGCGCCTTGATCTTGAAGATCTATATAGGCGCTAGTTCATTTATAGCTGGCTTTATATAACACGAATTCTGAGCAGTTACCGAGATTGTCATTGGTGCTTGGTTCAGCAAAACTTGAGTAAGACGCTGATGAAATATACCCTTTCGGGAAAGCGCGTATATGTGGCTGGCCATAAAGGTATGGTTGGTTCTGCTTTGCTACGCGCGTTAGAAAAAGAAGAGTGCGACGTTATAGTCGCAAATCGCGATCAGGTTGATCTGACGGCGCAGGCGAGCGTGGATGCCTGGATGCAAAAACAGCGTCCAGATGCAATCATAGTTGCGGCGGCAAAGGTTGGCGGTATTTATGCAAATAACACCTATCCTGCTCAGTTTCTTTACGAAAACCTCATGATTGAGGCAAACTTGGTTCACTCTGCCTATCGTGCAGGTGTTGGTAAGCTTCTCATGCTTGGGTCGAGCTGCATTTATCCAAAATTTGCGGAACAGCCTATGCGTGAAGATGCACTGCTTACTGGTGAGCTTGAGCCTACCAATGAATGGTATGCCGTCGCTAAAATCGCGGGTATTAAGCTCTGTGAGGCATATCGCCGCCAATATGGGTGCGACTTTATCTCCGCGATGCCGACCAATCTATTTGGTCCGGGCGACAACTTCCATCCTCAAAACTCTCACGTACCCGCTGCTTTGCTATCTCGGTTTCACGATGCAAAAATCAATGGTCTTGATACCGTAGATGTTTGGGGCACTGGTATGCCGCTTCGGGAGTTCATGTATGTGGATGACCTTGCCGATGCCTGCGTATATCTGATGAAGAACTATAGTGGTGAGGATTTTGTCAATATCGGCAGTGGTCAGGAAGTCAGCATTGGTGAATTCGCGCAACTTGTTGCACAGACAGTCGGTTTTGAAGGCACTATCAACTTTGATAGTTCAAAGCCCGATGGAACCCCACGCAAACTACTAGATGATACGAAGCTTCGAGCTCTTGGTTGGACTTCCCCAACCTCACTTAGTGATGGCTTGGCCTTTTACTATGAGTGGTTTAGAAACAACATGGAAAGCCTGAGAAAATGACAAAAACCGCTTTGATCACCGGTGTAACAGGCCAGGACGGCGCATACCTTACTGAACTGCTTCTCTCAAAAGGCTATACGGTACACGGCGTAAAACGCCGCTCATCCTCTTTCAACACGTCTCGTATCGATCATCTTTATGTTGACCCGCATGAAGGTGAGGCTAAGTTTCGTCTTCATTATGGAGATGTGACAGATTCAACTAACCTGATCAGGCTTGTGCAAGAAACACAGCCGGATGAGATTTATAATCTCGCGGCGCAAAGCCATGTTCAAGTAAGCTTCGATACCCCAGAATATACCGCGAATGCGGATGGGATCGGCACACTTCGTCTTCTGGAAGCGATCCGCATTCTGAAGATGACAGATAAAGTACGGTTTTATCAGGCCTCTACCTCTGAGCTTTATGGCAAAGTGCAAGAAGTGCCACAAAGTGAAACAACGCCTTTTTATCCGCGCAGCCCTTATGCGGCGGCTAAGCTCTATTCCTATTGGATTACGGTGAACTACCGCGAAGCCTATGGCATGCATGCCTCCAACGGCATTCTGTTTAACCACGAAAGTCCACTGCGAGGCGAAACATTCGTTACTCGTAAGATAACTCGTGCTGTTGCTGCCATTCATCACGGTACGCAGCAGTGTCTGTATCTCGGCAATATCGATGCTAAGCGCGATTGGGGCCATGCAAAAGATTACGTTGAGGGTATGTGGCGCATCCTTCAGCAAGACACATCAGATGATTACGTTTTGGCAACTGGCGAAACGCATTCTGTCCGTGAGTTTGTTGAATTGGCCTTCGCTAAGGTTGCTATTACGATCAAATGGCAGGGTGAAGGCGTGGAAGAAACGG
The DNA here is from genome assembly GCF_900104145.1 of Pseudovibrio sp. Tun.PSC04-5.I4. Taxonomy (NCBI): domain Bacteria; kingdom Pseudomonadati; phylum Pseudomonadota; class Alphaproteobacteria; order Hyphomicrobiales; family Stappiaceae; genus Pseudovibrio; species Pseudovibrio sp. Tun.PSC04-5.I4. The sequence goes on from NZ_FNLB01000008.1 coordinate 105,368, forward strand.
GCATCAATGTTGAAAGCGGAGAAACTCTCGTTCGGATTGACCCACGCTACTTTCGACCGACAGAAGTAGAACTGCTACTCGGTGACCCAACAAAAGCATACAAAGTACTTGGCTGGAAGCACACAACAGCTTTCAAGCAACTTGTCGACGATATGATGGAAGCTGATTTGAGGGATGTAACCTCCCATCAGAATGACGACGGTTTATCCTAGCAAAAGGCTATCGGTTAGTTTCGCTGGTTTTTGAATAAAATTAATGAACTGGGCCGTTGCAACTATAAATCAGCCTCAGCTCATTTCGTAAATACGGAACAAGAAATGCTGCTAGATTTATTGACAAAAAGCTATCGCGGAGAACTTCATTTTGTTACCGCTGTTAATAGTAATTTTCTGGAAAAGCTAGAGCAACTTATTTCTAGTATTCGCCGGTTTGAACCGACTTCTCGTATTACTACTTACGACTTAGGCCTCTCTGAAGAAGAGAAACATAAACTAGTGGGGCTTGTCGACAGTGTAGAGGCATTCAACTTCGCTAATTACTCGGATTACTTCGACATCAATGTCAATGCTGGGGAGTATGCTTGGAAGGCAGTAATTATAAATCGCGAATTAGAAAAGTCCGGTACTCCTATTTGTTGGATGGATTCACGAAACATTCTCACTGGCCGGCAGAATGTGATACGTCGAAGTTTGGGCGCGAGAGGGTACTATTTCACTGGATCAAATGGCAATATTGAGAAATGGACGCATCCAAGTATGATCGAATACTTGGGATTGGACCTTGCCGTTATCGGACAGAAAAGGAATATTAACGCTTGCGCATTGGCATTTGACCCGAATTGCGATCCTGCTAGGTCTTTGGTGAGAGAATGGGCTCAGCTCTCTCAAGTAAAAAATTGTATTGCACCAGAAGGCTCTAGTCGTGAGAATCATCGACAAGATCAATCTTTGATTACAGTACTTGCCTACAGTCGAGATTTACTAAAAAAGCCGAATAAGAATAGAAACTTCCTTATACACCAATAGTAATAAACTAAATTTCTAACAAAACTTAGGTGTAGTTGGGTTGACCAAATAATCGGTACCTGTTTGGCCACAACGGTTATGCGGGCCATCTCTTCACGTTGAGACGGCCTTAGTCTTTTTTTCCAAGAGCTCAGTTTTCAAAAGTTCGTTTTGTGAGCTGGGCTCGCGTACATTTTCTTGAACTGGCGCAGCTCATCCTCCGCCTGCTTCATCGTCAGGATCATTGGCGCTTCAAGGCCATCATACTTCGAGCGACATTTGTAATAGGAAGCCGCTTTCTCCCTGTTCTAAAAGCCTAATAATCGACGCGCCGTTGAAACCAAATTTTTTCATCAAATCAGCCCTCAATGTGGGGCAATACTAGCTCTATTTGTAACTCAAGCGATTTCAGGGGCATTACTTTCAATCCTGAAGCTTCAATCTCGGCCCTACTGAAAATGGATAGTAGAGTGTGCCTGCCGCAAAAAAACCTAGCGCAAAAAACGTAGCAGTCAGGTCATAAGCAAAGCACGACGTTAGCGCCAGTATCGCGAGTACTATGGATACGCTTGCCGTCATAGAGCCGCCCGGTGCTTTATAAGGGCGGTTCAAATCTGCGTGTTTTCTCTTCAGAAGAATGTAACTAATGCTCTGCAAAGCGTAGGAAAGGGTTGCTCCAACCACGGCAATGTTGATCATCCTGCCCCCCTCCCCAGACAAGGAGCACAGAAATCCGATTACGCCCGGAATGATCAAGGCCCAATGGGGCACTTTTCGGGAACTCACTGAGGACATAAAACGGGGCAAATACCCTTCTCGTGACATGGAATACACCAGCCGGCTATAGCCAAAAATGATAGAGAAAAACGAGGCAATCAGTCCAGCAAGCCCCACTAGATTCACAAAGCTGCTGACAAAAGACCGCCTGCCATAAACGTAGTGCAAGGCATCCACCAAGGGTGCGCCAAAGGTGCCAACTGCGCTCGCGGTTGCCGCGCCCGGTACAATGAATAGGATCAAAAACCCACTCAGGACCAGAAAGGACATAGTTCCAACCCGCGAAACTACCGGAGATCACGTTGGAAACACCCAGTGTCGCCAACAAAAACCAACCCGCAGCCCCTTTTTGAAGCTGATGCGTTTCTACAGTTTTCATGGATATGCTGGCCTACTCAAATGAGTGCGAAAACAACTCGGTCGCCTATCAGCTTACACCTGCCGTCAGGGTTCCGGACACCTAGCAATTGTCTCTGGGGAGGTCAGATTTTATCAAGGCACTTGGCAAACAGCAAAAACCCCGCGGCATCCACCACGGGGTTTTCTTAGGTCTGCCTGAGTTGGGGGATTGTCAGGCAGATGCTTTTTCAACTGGTGAGCTTGTGAGCGGCGCCAGCTCTTCCTGTGCGTGGAATTGAGAGAGGAATACTTGCCCCGTCAGATCCTCAAGGAAATGCGAGCGTTTCAGGCGATCCATAACGGGACCTTTCACCTCAGATAAGTGCAGTTTAATGCCTGCATCTTCGAGGCGGTGATTGATCGCTTCCAGAGATTCCAGCGCGCTCAGATCCACCTCATTCACCGCAGAGCATTGCAGCACCACATGCTGAAGCGCTTCATCGCCCACCGCGCGGTCGTAGATGTAATCTTCCAGAAAACGAGCGTTGGCAAAGTAGAGGCTCTCGTCAATGCGAATGGTCAGCATTTCCGGCTTTGTCAGCACCTCATGGCGGTTGATATTGCGGAAATGCTCAGTGCCCGGCACAAGGCCAACCTCGGCAATATGTGGACGAGAGGTTTTGTAGAGGTAGAGACCAATAGACAGGAGCACACCGGCAGAAACACCTGTTTCAACGCCAAAGCCAAGGGTCAGCAGAATGGTTGCTGAAACAGCCGTAAAGTCAGATTTGGAGTAGTTCCAGCTGTGTTTGAGAATGCTGAAATTCACGAGGGAAAGCACAGCAACAATGATTGTCGCGGCGAGCGTTGCCTTCGGGAGAAAGAAAATCAGCGGTGTTAAGGAGACAGCTGCAATGGCCAGACCAACCGCCGTATAAGCGCCTGCTGCTGGGGTTTCAGCCCCTGCATCAAAGTTCACCACGGAACGGGAAAATCCGCCCGTAACTGGAAAGCCTCCGGTGAACGCTGCGCCAAGGTTTGCGGCACCAAGGCCAATCAGTTCCTGATCCGGGTCAATACGCTGGCGCTTTTTTGCAGCCAGAGTTTGCGCCACAGATACAGATTCCACAAAACCGATGACGGAAATCAGCAAGGCGGGCACGAACAGCGAACCCAACAACTCACTGGAAAAACTAGGCATGGTTAGCGGTGGCAGGCTCTGCGGTACAGCACCAACAATCTTCACGCCAGACTGCTCCAACCCCAGCAACCAGACAACAGCAGTGGTAACAACAACAGCAGCAACCGGGCCAGCTTTGGTGATGACATCTGCAACGCGGGGTTTTGCACCCATGCCTAACAGCAGGGGTTTGAGCCCTTTGCGAACCCAGAACAGAAACGCGGTGGCACAGACACCAATCACCAGCGTAACCCAGTTGACCTCGCCCAGATGCGAGCCGATGGAGATCACAATCTCAACCAGCGTATGGCCTTTTGCATCCACACCCAGAATATGTTTGAGCTGGCTGCTGGCGATCAAAACACCGGATGCCGTGATAAAGCCCGCAATAACGGGATGCGATAGGAAATTGGCAAGAAACCCAAGCCGGAACACGCCCATCAACAGTAAGATACCGCCGGAAAGCATGGCGAGGGTAAGCGCTGCAATTGCGTAACCCGCTGTTCCGCTTTCAGCAATCTGGCCAATGGAAGCGGCCGTCATAAGCGAAACAACAGCAACTGGCCCAACGGCCAACGCGCGGCTGGTTCCAAAAATCGCATAAAGAATAATGGGCAGGATCGAGGCGTAAAGCCCCATTTCCGGTGGCAAACCAGCAAGTAGAGCATAAGCGAGAGATTGCGGGATCAGCATGATCGTCACAATCACGGCTGCAATCATATCATTGGAGAAACTGTCTTTATTATAGTTTCTGCCCCAATCAAGAACGGGCAGGTAACGCCGAAAGGCCGAGGAGAACATAGATCTGCCCTTAAAGTACTTTGAGTAATCGGGGGACCGCATCCCCGGACATGTATTAGCATTTTAACGATGGTTGCACATGTGTATTTTAGCTAGCGCTAACTTTCTCAGGTTTTGCCATCCACTCTTTGCCGCGCAGCATCGCCCTCCAATAAACCGGAGGTAAAATCTGTTCCTTCAGAAACCATGCGGCACGGGTTGGTTGCGTGCCGTCGATCAGCCATTTCGGGAAACTTGGCAGCAGAGTTCCACCGTACCCGAATTCCGCCAAAACGATCTTGCCGCGTTCAACAGTCAGCGGACAGGAGCCATAGCCATTGTATTCAGCAGGTGCAGAACGGCCCTCGATATCTGCGACCAGATTGTCCGCGATGATTGGCGCTTGCATACGGGCTGCGGCAGCTGTCTTCGCATTTGGCGCATTCATCACGTCCCCCAGAGACCAGATGTTGTCGTAGGATTTATGGCGCAGTGTGGCTTTGTCAACATCCACCCATCCAGCAGCATCAGCCAGCGGAGAAACGCGGATAAAGTCCGGTGCGATTTGGGGTGGGCAGACGTGGATCATGTCGAACTCCACTTCAACCCGTTCCACCGGAGTGTCCGGTTTTGCAACATCAAACCAGGCTTTTTTTGCAGGGCCATCAATGGCAACCAGATTGTTGAAGAAGTTCAGATCTGCATTGTACCGTTTGATGTATTTTTCCAGTGCAGGCACGTATTCCTTCACGCCAAACAACACACCACCCGCGTTGTGGAACTGGATGTCGATGTTCTTCAGCACGCCTTGTCTGCGCCAGTGATCACCCGAGAGATACAGGGCTTTTTGTGGTGCGCCCGCGCATTTAATCGGCATTGGTGGCTGCGTGAAGAGCGCGCGGCCCTCCTTCATTTTGCTCACCAGATCCCACGTATAAGGCGCCAGATCATACCGGTAATTGGAGGTAACGCCGTGTTTGCCGAGCGTTTCCACCAAGCCTTCCACCTTGTGCCAATCCAGCTTGAGGCCCGGACACACAACAAGGCGTTTGTACTTTACAACACGGCACCCATCTAAAATGACCGCATTGTCCTGCGGTTCAAACGCGGCCACGGCTGACTTGAGCCAATGAACACCGCGCGGAATAAGAGAGCCCATGGTTTTGGCGGTTTGGGCGGGCGTGAATATGCCACCACCGACCATGGTCCAGCCCGGTTGATAGTAGTGAATATCAGCGGGATCAATCACCGCGATTTCAAGATCGCTTTTGCGGGATTTTAAACTGGCGGCCACAGCAATACCGGCCGCCCCGCCGCCAACGATCACAACATCGTACGACGCATCAGCACGATCCGTTGGCGTTTTACCGCCATTGGCAATGCGGCGCACAACGCCTGCCATGTCATAACCAGCGGATTTGGTGGCAGCTAGAATATCCGCAACACTCAAGGCATCAGACTGGCTGAGCGACCACAGCGTTGCGCAGCGTGTACCAGTGCGGCAGTACGCCAGAACCGGCTTAGGAACTTCCTGCATCATGGTTCCAAAAGCAACGGCATCCTCATCCATCACCTTGCCGGAAACAACAGGCAAGTAACGGGTTTCCAATCCCAATTTTTTCGCTACGGCTTCGATTTCATCAAAAACTGGCTGATCTGCACCTTCCCCGTCCGGACGGTTGCAAACAATTGTGCGAAAGCCAAGATCGGCAATTTTTTGTAAGTCATCAGCAGAAATTTGCGGACTCACAGAAAGTGTCGCAGAAATACTTCTAATATCCATAGTAATGCCCCCCCCTCAAGACAATCCTATTAAAGTGCGTTAACTGGTACCTTAAGCACAGGATTCCCATCCTTATCCGTCGGCACTTCGCCAGCACGCATATTCACCTGCAAAGATGGAATGATAAGCTTTGGCACAGCCAACTGTGCATCACGTTCAGTGCGGAATCTGATGAAATCGTCGCGCGAATGCCCTCGGCCAACGTGAATGTTGTGCTCTTTTTCTGCCCCAACGGTGGTTTCCCACTCAATGTTGCGGCCATTTGGCCCGTAATCGTGGCACATGAACAAACGCATTTCGTCAGGAAGAGAAAGCACCTTCTGAATGCTGTCGTACAGCACAGCAGCATCACCACCGGGGAAATCAGCCCGAGCCGAGCCACCATCCGGCATAAACAGGGTATCACCCACAAACGCGACATCACCCATCACATGCACCATGCAAGCCGGGGTGTGACCGGGAGTGTGCAGAGTAACAACCGTCATCTCGCCAATCTGGTAGCTATCACCATCCTTGAACAACTGATCAAACTGGCTGCCGTCGCGCTGGAATTCAGTGCTTTCGTTGAAAACCTTCCCAAAAACTTCCTGAACGATCTTGATGTTCTCACCAATACCGATCTTGCCGCCTAACTTTCCTTGAATGTAAGGTGCTGCCGACAGATGGTCTGCATGAACATGGGTTTCAATCAACCATTCCACACTCAGGTTATTACCCTGAACATAGGCGATGATTTCATCTGCATTGTCATAGGTGATGCGACCGGCTGCGTACTCGATGTCCATAACGGAATCGATGACAGCAACAGCATCCGATGCAGGATCTTTCACCACATAGCTGATTGTGTTTGTTGCCGGGTCAAAAAATGCTTTTACATCCGGCTTAACAGCCATATTCACTGGGTAATCCGTCATTATTTCCTCAAGTATCAAAAAGTGCGCGCAAGGCGGTCGATGGGACTGTGCATTATTTTATGTTTTAAATTCAACCGCCTGCGCGATCACTTAGGTCCGGCAGGTCTTAATCCCAAAGATTGAGTAGAGAGGGCAGACCCGCATCACAGACACCAAAAGCATTACAGCGCCAACACCAATGGAGCCGAAAAAGAAGAGTGGCTGCGCAAACAACGCGAAACTCGTGGCAAATGGCAGTGCAATCAGCACGATGCCAAGAATGAAGCGAAAAATGCGATCGATGTTTCCGACGTTAGCAGTCATGTCTCGTCCTCCAGGTACGTGGCACAACGGATATCTGCTCTTTAACGAGGCTTCAGTGACGAAGTCACCAAACTTGGAAAAATTCTAATGTTTCTTCTCCCTACCAAAAGAGTGAGAGGAAAATGTGTTTGTGGCACTGTGCACTAGATATAGCTTTTAAATGCAACGAGTTAGGTATCTCCCACAAACCGTTTCTATCTTCGCGCAAACGTAGATTTGTGAGAGGTTTTTGTCTCTCCCAGATTATTGGCAGGTTCGCGATCAGCTTTAAGAGGTTAAGCTAGGGAACCATAAACTTGAGCGTTGGTGAGCCAATCCATTTGGCTGAGCAGGCCTTTCACTAATCCGCACGCTCACCAGTTCTGGGAGACGAATTTGACCGAGGTAACTGTTCAGAACAAAAACTTGTATGCTGAGCTTCACATGATCAGTCCGGGTTACGGTTCATCCTCTTCACTTCTGTTAGATATCATTCTCCCCATCGCAGCAGATGCAAAACCTGAAACAATTCTCGATTATGGATGTGGTAAAAGTTCGCTGGTGGAAGAGGTTGCAGGCAAGCTGCACTGCAAAGCCCATCGCTATGATCCTTGCATTGAGGAATATAGCCGGATTACGCAAGGCCGGTTTGATCTCGTTCTCAACACAGATGTTCTGGAGCATGTACCCGAAACGGAACTGGATTCTGTGCTGGCAGATATAAAAAGCAAATCAGATAAAGTGATCTTCCATATACCCACAGTACATGCCGCCGCCATCTTACCTGACGGATCCAACGCCCATTGCACCGTACGACCCTCGCCATGGTGGATACAAAAACTCACCGGGTTTTTTGAGTATATTGAGACCTTCCGCAGCACCTCGAACGACGAGCAATTCTATGTTACATGGCCACTTTCTGAGGACGCGCGCAGCAGCTTAAAGCGCGTGTATCGTAAGCGTAGGCTGGCCAATTCAATATCCAAACGCAAGCACGTCCTCGCTGTGCTCAAGCGCAGACTATTTGAAGGCTATGTTTCAACCGCTGAATTGCGGAAAGACATCGCTGGCAAGCGGATTGCCGTTGTTGGCAACGCCCAATCGCTTAGTGCAGGGAATCATGGGTCAGAAATAGATCAGCACGATCTGGTTATGCGTCTGAATCGCTGCGTCATTCCTCACACCCGCACCCATGGCCAAAAGATATCCTGGGTTGTGACATGTCAGGAATTCCCCAAGGGTTTCGTTTGTTCCAAAAGAATTCAACGCGTTATTTGGACCCACGCCAGCAAGGTGTTCTCTCTGCCCAAATGGCTCTCCCATCACACAGGACTGGTTTACCTCCTGCAAAAAAGCCAACTCAGTCGCTATCACGCTCGTATAAACTGGAAGCCTAGCACTGGCTTTCGGTTATTGTGCCTGCTTGAAGAACTGGGAGGATATGACCAGATCAACATCTACGGTTTTGACTTTTTTGTAACGCCAACCAACACCAATCACATTGAGTGCGAAGAGGCGCGCAGGAACCATAATTACACAGGCGAACGAGAGGAGGTCATGAACTGGATCGCCAGAGACCCCCGCGTTACGTTGAAATAACGCGCCACTCTCACCTCAAACTTCAGTCGCGGCCAACTTCTCTAACCCTGCCCGGTCGATAAGCTCCACAGCTCCGCGGGATTGCGTGACCCAGTCGCGGCGTTGGAATTCGCGAAGTTGACGGGAGATCACTTCGCGGGCAGTGCCCAGTTCCGCTGCCATTTGCTGGTGTGTTGTCGCAACTGTATTGCCCTCGCCAGCCAGCTCAATCAGCTTTTGCGCTAGGCGAATATCCATGCGCTGGAACGCGATCTCTTCAATCACGAGGAACAGATCGGTGATACGTTTGGAATAGGCGGAGAACACGAAGCGGCGGAAGGTTTCGGACTGGGCGATCAAATCATCAAACACCAACCGCGGAATAGCTACCGCCTGCACATCAGTCTCAGCAATGCCCTCAGCCGAGTAATCCTCATAGGCCAGCAGGCAAGCCGTGGTCAGTACGCAGCTTTCTCCTGCATGAACGCGGTAGAGAATGATTTCGCGGCCACCCTCGGAGAGCTGTTGCACACGTACGCAACCGGAAAGCAGAAGGAGCAGGTTTTCCGGCGCTTTACCGGGTCCGAAAATCACCGTATCTTTGGGAACCGACACAATCGTACTGCGGTTGATCAAGATTTCGCGGATATGGCTTTTAAGCTGTGAAAGCCCCCGAAACTGATCAATCCAGCTTGTCGCCGCAACACTCATGAAACATCCCTTCCCAGCAATATGTAGAATCTTTTTCTACTTTTTGCGAAAACTTTGCAAGAACTAGTTGAATATCAGTGGTTTATTCGATCAGTGAAGGACTTAATCTGGAAATTTCTTTTCGCTCGAGTGGTAATCCCTCCCCGATATTTAATCGAGTTTAAAAATGGAGATGAAGTTGCCTCATATTGAAGACCGACTTGATGAAAAAATTTCATTTTAGCGACGTGCAGAGGTTGTGTCGCAAAGTTTTTGTTTGGGCGCAATGCGCCTATGACGTAGATACAATTATCCCGCGAGCACCATGAACTGACGGTATGCAGGAACGCATTGCTGCCCCAGTTGGCCTTTTCTAATGATGTCGGCGGTTTCAATACCATCAGTCGAGTAGGCCGGGGGGATTTCACCCCCAGCCTCTCACAGAACCGTACGTGAACCTCTCAGCTCATACGGCTCTTCCTGTTCAGCCAAAGCGATACAGTTTCCAATGCACAAGCAACTCTGGGGATTGCTTACGCAACCGCCCAATGAATGCTTTGCTCTGTCGGTAACTACGTCGCAGCTTCTTATATTTCTGCCGAGCCCATCTGATCAGCGCAAATTCGAGCAAGTTATAAATGCGAGAGAGTTCCCGCCTGCCGAAATGTCCATAGTACCCTATCCACCCAGCCACAACCGGGTTCAGCACACGCGCAATATCTTCAATAGAACGCCCGCTCCATCTTTGAAGTTTCCACTTCCTGATGACCGTACCGATCCGTTTAAGAGCCTTGCGACTAAGTGCAGGTGTATATCCAATGGATACCATTCCATGCTTTGGCATGACCCGTCTTGGCCGGAAGGTGAAGCCTAGAAAGTCAAAACTGATCTCAGGATAGGCTCCCTTACGGTATCTATCCTTACAGTAAACAATCTTAGTTTTCTGCGGGTGGAGGGATAAGTGGCATTCCTTCAAGCGTTGCTCTAACGCTTCCAATAGTGTTTCCGCTTCACCTTGAGAAGCACAATGGTAGACGCCATCATCCGCATACCGTTCAAAACGAACCTGCGGAAAGTGACGGCTTACCCAGACATCGAGCGCATAGTGCAGAAACAGGTTTGCCAGCAAGGGGCTTACAACACCACCTTGTGGCGTACCGACAGTTCTGCTTTCTGTTGTTCCATCGGGATAGACAACAGGCGCTTTCAGCCATCTCTCGATGTAAAGCAGCACCCACTTGTTCTGGGTGTGTTTCTTGACTGCCTTCATCAGGAGATCATGATGAAGGGTATCGAAGAACCCCATTATATCCAGATCCACCACCCAGTTATACTTCCAGCAGCGCTGCCGGGTCTGGCCAACAGCATCGATTGCTGACTTTCCAGGCCGGTAAGCATAGGAATTGGGATGGAAGATTGGATCAATCTGCGGTTCCAACACCAGTTTGACAACCGTTTGAGCCACCCGGTCTCCCACTGTGGGAATGCCAAGGGGTCGTGTGCGGCCATCATCTTTGGGTATATCCACCCTGCGAACAGCAGGCGGAAAATAGGAACCTGACGACATCCGATTCCATATCTTGTACAAGTTCTTCGGCAGATCAGCCTCAAACTCTTCCAAGCTTACAAGATCAATCCCATAGGTTCCTCTATTGGCTTTAACTCGCTTCCACGCTTCCCAGACAAGCTGTTTGGAAACATCGAAGGGCTTTGTGTTTGTCATTAAGTCATCCCGTTGCCGGTTGTTTAATAATTTCCACTGAACAGGGCAGCCCCTTCGCTCCGGGTCCATTAAAGACCTTTCCTCACTACTACGGACTGCTCCGCCCCTGTGCCCGGTCTTGGTACTCAGGCTCTTGCAGGTCCTCTGCTTGAGCTTCTCCCTTAGCACCCGGACGACAGGTTCTCACGTTCCGTGCATAAGCCTGTATCAAGGTCGCGCCGTCTTTATGCCGGATGCCGCTCAGCCAGTAATCAGGTAGCCGCTGAACTAATCCCAACTACCCACTTGTAGCTGGTTTTGACATCATCTAGCCATTTCGACACCTCATCAACGGTTCACTTGCGTTCGCCTCCTTTGATACGCACCTGACATTTCTAGAATGCCTTTTCCTTAACGCTCACCACCATGGCTCTTAACCACAGCAGCTTAAGGTGGTTTGGAACCTCCTCCTGAAAGACGGTTCCGAGGGGCCTACCCTCATCTTACACACAGTTCGTCTCCGAAGAGACTTCGTGACACACAACGTGGCCTTGGCAGAGTGGAAGGCCTTAAACCCCATAGTCGGTCCGGTTAACCACTTGATGAACCGTTGGTCCTGCTCAATGATCCTGTTGAAGTCTTTGACCTGAAGGATGTCGATGAACGCCCGCCAGTTGCCTGTGAGGAGCAAATAAAAATTGATATTTGTCAGCCCAGCACGATTGGCTCCGCTCTTGTCCATGACAACTTTCTCCGGCAGGCGATTGCTGCCAATAGCGTTTTCAAAAAAAGTCGTAGCCGCAGCCTCATCGCGGGTCGTTGAGAGCATAAAATCAACGGTATCCCCATGCTCATCAAGGGTACGATACAGGTACACCCATTCGCCCTTAATCTTGATATACGTCTTGTCCTTCCGCCAAGAGGTGTCCACTTTGCGTTTTTATTTTCGGGCCTCTACTGCAATCAGCGGCGCGTACTTCACACCCCAGCGATTAAGGGTGGCCTGATCAACCTCAACACCCCGTTCCTCCACGACTTCTTCAAGATCGCGGTAGGAACGGCATAGCGAACGTAGAAAAACACCACATACAGGGTAACATCTTTAGGATAGTGGGTACCTTTTAAGCTGCTCAAAGCAGGAAACCTTGGAGCGTGAAATTGGAGCGAACTCTTCGAAACTGAAGAGGAGGAAACTGCAAATCGACCAAACTTTGCGACACTACCTTAGACAGCATGGTAACCTTGGCAATGAGGCTGGCGTGCTTTTCCTGTTCAACAGGACCACCTTCGGATAGATTAAGCTCAATAAAAATGTAGTATTTTACTATTTTATACTGATCAATTACTGCATAATTTACATATTCATCACCGTTAAATACTATTTAACAAATAAAAGCTCTATTGATGCATATACTCGATTCAATCATTATTACTGAAGTGAAAAAAATATTGCGTATCACCTCATGATTACTCAATTGAAAGCAGCGACTTTGTGTAACGCGAAGATATCCTAACAGATTACTGATGCGATTATCTGTGCTGAGGTCGTACGTATTCTAAGTACGTTCCTCCGTGAAGACTTTGCTCGATCGAACAACGGTCTCAAAACTGCTGTAACTGGCAAATGTGTGAGGGTTGAAATGTGGTACGGCGAGTGTCTTCTCGGAACAACTGCACTTGCGGGTCTCACTTTTACCTGCCTGATTGGTCTCTCAGTCAATTTGGCTAATGCTCAGGAAATTGTGACCGGTACCGTAAACGTTCCGCCAGACATCATAGATGCGACCAATGGCATTTATGTGGGGTTTGGGACTGACGGAACGCTAAATATTTCCAACTCCGAAACGGTTAACTTCAGCGACTTCGTGGGTATTGGACAGATCAATGCCAACGGAGTTGTGAATATCACTGATAGCGCTTCCATGGTGCAAACCGGTTCAGTCTTTTCACTGCAAATTGGGACTACTGCAAATCAGGGAACTCTCAATCTTTCAAACAACGGCAGTTTCCTTGCTTCGCCAACCAGCATTGTCATTGGCAGCGGCGGGACGATTAATGTCGGCGGAGAACTCGGTAATGCAGCAGCAACACCTGGCATAATTGATGCCCGAGATCTAATTTTCTTCAATGGTGCAACAGTTGTTTTTAACGCGATCAGTAGCGGGGGAGAGCATCTGATTGCTCAATTAGCCTCTTCCGAAGACGGCGCTGGCGATATCTATTTTGAAGAAGGAACCACGCGACTTACATCCAACAACAAGTTGTTCCGAGGTAAGATGAACGTGGATGAAGGAGCAAACGTCGAATTCATCACCACGAACTCCGCCGGGAATGGGCAGTTTGAATTTACCGGCGGCAGTATCACCGCGATCGGAAGCACAACCATCAATGGCGACATTCTGGTCGTTGACGGACCAGAGTCGAGTGACGCCAACTTCATTAGCACATCCTCAGGAAACTTTGTTCTCGCTGGAGATATATCCGGCACCGGAGCCATCCGCTTTGCTGGCAATGGCACGACCACACTGACAGGAAACAATTCGTGGACTGGCGGAACAGATATCGATGGTACTGAAGTTATATTCTCAAGCAGCTTAAATCTTGGCAGCAGCGCAATTGAACTGAACAACGGCCATCTCACGTTCAATGGCAGCACAGCCACGATCACCAACCTCATTGATCTGGATGGGACGTCCGCCATCGAAGTCGGCTCTGGCGATATCCTTGCCATCGACAACGATATCAGTGGCTCCGGCAGGCTGAAGAAACTCGGCACAGGGTTGCTGGTGCTGGACGGTTCCGGCAGTAACTTTAGTGGCGGGCTCGATTTGGCGGAGGGCACAGTCCAGTTTGAAGCCGCCGCAAACATCGGCTCAGGAACAATCATCTATTACGGTGGCGACCTGATTTTTGTTTCAGGGTCAGATACTTCGATTGCGAACAACTTTGAAATGCACAATGACGGAACACTTGATGTCATTGCCGGGCGCACTCTTACGCTGACAGGCAACATCATTGACGGCAGCTCAGCAGGTGCACTCACTATTGGTTTCGGCGGCACGGTTGACCTGCAAGGCAGCAATACATTTTCCGGCGGGCTTATTGTTCAGGAAGACAGTTCCGTCGTGTTCTCTGATTCTGATCGCCTTGGCAGCGGGACTGTCACTCTAAGTAACGGAAACTTGCTCTATACCGGTTCTTCGAATGTAAACTTCTCAAATCTTTCGCTCGCCAGCAGCACCAGCAATACCATCGACATCGATGATATTGCTGTCGATATTGAGATATCCTCCAACTTGTCTGGCTCCGGGAGCCTTTTACTCGACGGCGGGAACTCCAACACACTTTCCGGCACAAATGGCTCATGGACAGGCGATTTATCTCTCACAGATACAGAGCTGAGATTCAGTTCTGCTGAAAATGTCGGCAATGGCAATGGCACCATCACATTAAACTCATCATTCCTGACATTCACCGGAGGCAGTACGGTTACACTTTCCGATGTTGTTTTTTCTGGCGCGGGCAATGAGGTTAGCGCCACCGACAGCATTGGCATCATCAACATCATGTCGGGCCTGACTGGAGCAGATCAAATCAAGTTCACTGGTCCAGGAGAAGTCAATCTGCTTGGCGACAACTCCGGTTATTCAGCTGATATCGAAATTGACAGCGGCTCCGTTGGTCTGGAAGGTTTTTCTACTTCGGCTATTGGTTCCGGTAATGTCATCTTGAATGGTGGCAGACTGTCTTATTTGGGTACAAGTGCTGAGGCAGTTGACACAACCACTTTGCAAGTAAGCAATGCGGCGAACGCCATCGACATAGCGAACCTTGGCGCTGCCCTCACCTGGACGGGGAACGCTTCTCCAGGCGGAGGTACTTTTGAGAAGGACGGTGCAGGTACACTTATTCTGTCAGATGGTACGAAAGACCTGCAAACGACGACCATCAACGGCGGCACGCTGCAGATCGGAGCATCCTCAGCCGACACCTCTGAGCTCGGAGGAGATTTAACCATCAACTCCGATGGCACGCTGGCAGGTTTTGGAACGGTAGACGGAACGG
Source organism: Pseudovibrio sp. Tun.PSC04-5.I4 (assembly GCF_900104145.1). Lineage (NCBI taxonomy): Bacteria > Pseudomonadati > Pseudomonadota > Alphaproteobacteria > Hyphomicrobiales > Stappiaceae > Pseudovibrio > Pseudovibrio sp. Tun.PSC04-5.I4. Next base: position 120,462 of record NZ_FNLB01000008.1, read on the forward strand.
TCTCTCTTAACGGCGGCACCATTTCCCCCGGCGCCTCATTCGGCAGCATCACTCTGGGCACCTTGGATGCCACCGCAACCGGCGGCACATTGGATATCGAGGTCGGCTATGATGCCAGCACCGGCGGTCGTTCAGTTGACCAAATCTTGATTGCCGCTGGCGGCTCAGCTGATCTGACCAACATTGCTCTTAGCCTCACCCCGGTGATGGGACCGAACCCCATCCGCATCGGCGATGAATTTGTTATCATTGACAGCCCTTCAACCACCGGCACCTTCTTATCCGTCAGCCACGACATGTTCATGTTAGATGTGAACGTGCTCTACGGCATCCCGGGAGAACCAGAGGATGTGGCCATCCAGTTCATTCGCAGCTCCAACAATTTCGAAAGTCTTGCAACAACACGCAACCAATATGCAGTGACCTCCGCGCTCGACACCACAAACGAAACGGGAGACCTGTTCTCTCAACTGGCTCCGCTCACTAACGTCCAGATCGGGGCTCTCCTCGATCCGCTCTCGGGCGAGATCAACGCTTCAACCCGTGCCATTTTGCTGGCCGACAGTCGCTTTGTCCGTCAGGTGGTCAACGACAGGCTCTACAAGGCCCACAGCGCTTTTACCGATGAGGTTGATGATGAGGACACCTCCACCCGCCGCGTCGGCCCCTATGCAATGTGGGGACAGGTCTATGGCAGCTGGGGTGAGTTCTTCTCGGACGGCAACGCCCGCACCACGGGCAGAAGCGTCGGCGGCTTGCTCGTGGGAGTGGACGCCTCGGTCTACGACATGATGCAGGTGGGTGTATTCACTGGCTTTGGCCGGACTTCTGTTAACATCAGCTCCATCGACGCTTCGTCAGACAGCGACACCTACACTGTTGGTGCTTATAGCAGCATCAACCCGATTGATGCAGTTCAGCTGCGCGGCGGCGTTGCAGGCACGTGGTACAGCATCACCACCGATCGTGATATCAACTTCGCACCTGAAGAGCGCCTCACATCGGATCAGTCCGCAGGCTCTTTGCAAGTATTTGGGGAGCTCGGCTACACCTTCTCCAACGCCTACGGCAATCTAGAGCCATTCGCTGGCATCGCTTATGCCTACCTCTCCGGCCCCGGGTTTAATGAAACAGGCGGCGTCGCAGCCCTGAAGGCAGACAGTCAATCAAACGACCTTACCTTCGTCACCCTTGGCACTCGCGGAGAGTTTGACCTCTCCAACTATCTTTATGGCGACACCCGCTTCGTTGGTATGGCAGCATGGCAATATTCCACGGCTGATACGCTGGATTACACCCAAAGCTTCATAGACAGCGGCAACCCGTTCACAGTTGCCAGCGTGCCAATCGCCCGCAACGTGGCTCTGCTCGAAGTGGGTCTGGAATCCAACCTTGCCAGCAACATCCAGTTCAATCTCAACTACTATGGTTTACTGGCTGACGAAGCGGTGGACCACGGCGTCAACGCTCGTTTGTTCATCAACTACTAGAGCGAGGCAAACCTCTGACCAATGCGACAGCTCCGTGAATTTGGGTCATGAAACGGGCTCGAACGTCGGGCGCCTAGGGGCTGTAATTATTGAGTTGGCAATGCCCGTTGGTCCATTTTTTGTCCGTGCTTCAACTGAACATATCGCGCTCCCAGCGAAGACGTTCTCATTCTTCATAGGCAGATGGCAAGCTCTTTACTTGCATCCTCATGTGTCCTGCCAGTAAATCAGGATCCGTAAACTCCCTAATCCAGTCGCGCAGGGTTGAACGTGTTGCCCTATAAAGTTCTCTGGTTCTGAACCTGACAAAAGTCCCACCAACGTTCCCAGGGCAGTCCAGTTGTTGCTGGTCTCAAAACTGTTTTCGCAAAAAAATGCTACTCCACAGGATTTTAGAGGCTTTCACAAACTACCGAGCCACACGACTTTGTTTATCGAGAAGTTAGGGGTAAAAAGGAGCGAAAGAACAAAATACGGATGAACTAGGTACCTACAAAAAGCCTTACCCTTCCGAGGAAATTGCATTAGCAACATAGTGAGGATGTGTTACACGAGGACAGTTAACCAAAGCGCTTTAAACTCCCCATCAATCACACTCATAAGTATTTCGATATCTATTGCGGATGAACAGAACACGTAATTTGAATATGTCCTTTGAAAAAAAAATACCCGTTTCAGCCTTCATTATAACAAAAAATGAAGAAGACCGTATCCTATCGGCCATCAACAGCATCAAAAGCTGGGTTGATGAGGTAATTGTTGTAGATTCTGGCTCATCAGATCAAACTGTGGCGATTGCGGAAAAAGCAGGAGCACAAGTTACTTTTAACCAGTGGGAGGGATACGGGAAGCAAAAACGTTTCGCCGAGGACCAATGCCGCAACACGTGGGTCTTAAACATAGACGCTGATGAAGCCATCACCCCCTCGCTTGCAGATGAAATAGTATCCCTTTTTGATCCCGCACCTCCAAAAGACATATACAAAGTCCATATTGTGAACGTTTTCCCCCATGAGAAAACCGCCAAAAAATGGGCCTATGGATACTGGCAGTACCGCCTTTACAATAAGGAAAAGGGACGATTTTCCGCATCCAGCGTTCATGACACGGTAAGGCCTTTTGAGGGTGCAACAATCGCCAAATTGAATGGCAAAGTAGATCATAGATCTCAACCCTCTATCCAATTTTCCGTCGAAAAATTCAATCGTTATTCCGAAATGCAACTCCAACATATGATTAGTAAAGGGCGCCATATATCGTCGCTTAGGTTACTGACAGAATTCCCGATAGCCTTTTTAAAAAGTTTCATTGTCCGGCGAGGATTTATCTACGGTTGGTGGGGCTTTATTGACGCACACAACTATGCCTACTCACGCTTCATTAGAATAGCGAAATATTACCAGTACCAATTGATTAAAAACGCGAAAAAGTAAAATAGCCCAATAGATATAAATGGCTAGAATGGGGTGTTTCTTGAAGAATTTGATAAGTTATCTGGTGACAGTGTTTAACAAGGAAAATGAACTGCCGGAGACCCTAGATTGCCTTAGAAGACAAGAAAGACTGGGGGGCGCCCAGACAGAGTTTATATTTGTCGATGACTGTTCGACAGATAGATCGGTAGAGTTTCTCAATTCGGAAGCTCAAAGAGACCCTCGCGTAAAAGTAATTGAGAACGACCGGAATTTTGGCCCTTCCGTCAGAATCAATCAAGCTGCCACGTTTGCCTCAGGTAGCTACTTCATCCCTCTAGATGCCGACGATTTTCTCCCGTTAAATAGCACTCGTGTCCTCTTGGATATGTCTGGAGACCGTGCTGCGCCTCTCGTATTTGGCCAGTCCAAGAGAGGATACAAACCTTCAAGCCGCATTTTAACCAATGCACAGACCACAGTATCAAATGAACCCCTAACTTACTGCGCCAGGAAACAAATTGTGCACATGGGGTTTCTAGTGGAAGCTGCGCTCTGGAAAAGAGCTGGAGGAGCAGATGAACGTATATTTATACAGGACCAATCGCTCCCCCTCAGATTAAGCGCCAATGCCAATCGTCTGGCCTATATTCATGATGTTGTGTATTGGCTGCGCCCTAGAGACGGCAACAATCTCAGTGCAGATACTGACCAGCAAAACCACGATCGCTTCCTCGCTGCTTACTATCAACTTGAACAACAACAGATTTCACAGGATGCGAAATCTGCCCTTACCAGGCAGATTGTTTCATCCCGTTGGAAACTTGAAAGAGACAGGCATAGGTTTGCCTCATTTGCCTCTGAACCATTTCTTCGTTACGCGGCAAACCGACTACTTCCTGAAGTTCCGATCACGGATCAGAAGCTGGAGAAGTATAAAGAGCAGATGCTTACGGCAAAAAAAATAAGAAGAATGTAAGAGCATAGCTCTAGGAATTAGTGCCGAAACGGGCATGGAAATGCCTCCTATTGAGGTCTGATTTTGTGAAGAAATCTCGTTTCCACGATGCTCAAATTATCGCGATATTGAAGCAGGGGAAAGTGGCATTCCCGTTGTGCAGCTTTGCCGTGAGTATGGCATGAGCACGACTTCCAATTATAAGTGGTGCTCGAACTAGTCCAATTTCTACAGCATCTTTATATTTACAATCAATAATTGTAAATGTGTGTATTACAGCTACTATAAAGTATGGACACTGAAGCAATCAAATTCCATCGTCAACTTAACGTAGGTTGGAACGACTGGGTCGAGACTTACCAGATGGTGACGGGCGAAGTTGCTAATAAAGCCTATTGCCCTCCAATTGAGAATTTCTCGGCTTCTGTAAGTGCGCGGTTTCTCCCTAGCTCTACTCTTGCTGTCATTTCTGGTGGTAATTATTTTGTCGAGCGTTCTGAAAAACGCGCTGCACAAGACAACATAGATGTGTATTGCTTACAACTGTATCAGCACGCTGATGGTAATGAACTGAATACCCCTGAAGGTCAATTTTCCCTAGAGGTTGGTGATCTCGTTTTTTACGATGCTACACAGCCTATGTCTGCATATCATTCAGATTATACTCTCTGCAAACTCATAATCCCTCGTGAAAAGATGCAAGAATATCTATCGGTGCATCATAGTCATGCGACCCAAGTTTTTCGCGGAAATGAGGCTCCCCTGCCGATCATCCGCCAGTTAATGCTGAGCTTGGGTGCAGAGATCAATGCGCTGACAGATGATCAATACTCCAGCATTGTTGATTGCGTTTCAGATCTGATCGGGCAGTTAATTTCAAAGCGAACTGATGACAGTAGAAATTCAACTCTGGCACAGTCAGGCGAACTATTACGCCGCCTATATGCGAAAAATCTGCTTAGGCACCATCTTTCAAATTCTGAATTAGGCAATGATGATCTTGCGCAATTGATGGGCGTTTCCCGCAGCACGCTGTATCGCCTCTTGGAGCCAGTTGGTGGTTTCACAAAGTACTTGCGTTCAATGCGCCTTACACGAGCGCGTCAGTGTTTGCAGCAGCATGAACGTGTTGAAATAGGTCAGCTTGCCAACCAATGTGGTTTCAAACATCTCTCAACATTCTCAAAGGTGTTTAGAGATGAGTTTGATATGAGTCCAAGAGAGATGATGGCTGAGATCCATGAGGGCGATAAGAGCCCTCTCAGCACATATGTGTACTGGGCTACAGCCCAATAAACTGCCCAAGATTCCTAAACGTGTTGATAACTGCGATGGCTTACCACGGCGTGGAAAATCACAGGCTTTTACTGTGATGTTTCAAACAGGACGAATTCGGCAGGCTTTATTTTTTCTCTCGTTTCAATCTTAAAAAACTCCAAATACCGTGTGCTAAAACCTACAAAATTTCCGCATTTACTTTGTATTCCGACTACCTAATTGTCCTGATCAAGACGTATTTATAGGCAATAACACCAATTTATATTGGGTTTTTCTAATTTAAGGCTTGATCAAGATATGGGCTTCGAATGTCTAATTAATTCCCGACGTGCCCCCACTCATTCGGTCTCAGTTTCGCAGTTCCGCTTTCTCTCAATTAAATTGTGATCCGAACTATGAGTGCGTTTAAAAACAGCAAGCTATGGATCCTCTTTGCAGTTCTCATTTTGTTTTGCTTGGGAATTACTTCAGTCAAGGCGTTTACAGTTGCAGATACCAATAAGGATGCTGCCAGCAAAATTGGTAGTTGTTTTTACACTTTAAGTATTAATCATGCGACTTCCTATGCAACTGTCCAAATCCAAACACCCGTTCCAAATCCTCAATTCTATTATGCTGGTGGCACATATTATGGGCCTCTGGGCTCAGGTTCCTATAGTTCAATAAGCAAAGCTGTGCTCGCAAGTTGCCTGAATATTGCAGAAAGTAACATAAGCTCCTTAAGTCAAAATGGCGCAGACAGTAATTTTAGAGATGATCAATATTACGGTTTTTCTTATGTGGTGGACCATGCCGAGAACGGCGTAAGTGCCGGTGAATATAAATATGAACTAAAAGCAACAGATTATACAAATATCCACGCCAGGATTATGACTGACATTTCCGCTAATACAGTGAAACGGGCCCGGTTTTCTTTTGAATCCGGTGCCGGTGCTTATGGACAGCGAACAGACTGGATTGGATTTACTAATAGCCAAAGCGATTGCCCCGACGGACACAACGGGGTTGGCCCAGTTTGGTATCTTGAAACAGACGACGAGTCCGATAACGGCAAATATGTTTGCGGCTTCGCAAGTGATGGGACCAGCAGCGCTCATGTCGTCAGCACAAATCCGATCTCCGTTGACAGCAAAAAGCCCGTATTAGGGCCCGCCAATGCTATTAGCAGAAACATCCCAACTGGACAAAGCGTGGTTGTTCTTTCACTCACAGGCCACGTCACTGCTACTGACAGTGTAGATCCTAATCCGCGGGTGGAATATAAAATCAACGGCGCTGTTGTGACAGGGAGCCATACTTTCCCGCTGGGAGAAACAGCGGTTAGCGTTCGTGCTATTGATCATGTAGACCGCAAGTCAGATTCCAAGGCCTTTACCGTTACGGTGAAGGACAATGAAAAACCGAGCATATCCACGCCTGCAAATACCACAATACCTACAGATCCAGGCCAGCAAACCGCCTCGTATGACGTTAGCTCTAGCGCAACAGCGACGGATATCGTTGATCCCAACCCTACTGTAAGCTATTGGCTCGGCAGCACCCAAATAACCGGCCAACACAACTTTTCATTGGGCAGCAATAATGTACGCGTGGAAGCGGTAGATAGCAGTGGCAATAAGGCCATCACTAGTTTTCAAGTCATTGTTGAGGACAGAGAGATCCCTGTCATTTTGGATGTGCGGGACGTAACGCTAAACACCGACGCAGGGCAGCCCACGGCAACATATAACCCAACCCTCATTGGTCGAGCGAGTGACAACGTCGCCAGTGGACTAACGATCACGCATCTGATTGGCTCAACGCCCGTCACAGGCCTTTACGCCTTCTCAATAGGGCGCACAACTGTCACGGTTACAGCGCAGGACACAAGTGGCAACACTGCGGTTCAGGAATCGTTTGATGTCCATGTCACAGATGATGAAGCTCCAATTATCACCGTTCCATCCACGCAAATTCGGGATGCTGTGCCTCCGTTACAAACAGCAGAAGTAGATGTGACCAGCCTGGTCAATATCAGTGATAACTCAGGTTTTTATTCCTCCCGATACCTTTGGGGAACGACAGAACTTACTGGCCCTTTTGATTTTCCAATTGGTGACAACCTCATCCTCATTACTGCAACGGATGGGGATGGGGATGGGAATATTGCAGATCAGCAGCAGTTTATTGTCAGGGTAAGAGACATTGAATTGCCTGTGATAACGCCCCCCTCTGACATAGTTTTAGATGTGGCGACAGGAGACACATCAGTCTCTCGTGATGTGACAACTCTTGGTCAGATCCGTGATAATCACAGTAGCAACCTATCTATTATTTTTCGCATTGGGACTTCCGTTTTCAATGGACTCTACAGTTTCCCGCTGGGTGTAACAGTCGTCACCATGGACGCTACTGATGATGCCGGCAATGATGCTCTGAGGCAAAGTTTCCAAGTCACAGTACAGGATCTGGTTGCACCCGATATGCCACTTGAGCCCGATATTACATTCACGGATGATGATGCCATCCATGTGACTGGTCTGGCAGAACGCAATGCACAAATTGTCGTTCGTTTTCCCAAAGGCGATAGTGCCAAGGCGAAAGCAGATGCAAATGGTAGATATGCAGTCGTTTCACAAATAGGGCAAACAAATGGGAAAGTATCTATTCAGGCAATTGATGCTGCAAACAATTTGTCTCCAGTGCGCTATGTTGATGTTGTTGTGCGTGGGGATCCGATCAGGGTTTCCCTTTCTGCTCTGCCAAAACAGGTCGCCGGGGCCACCTCTCATATTTTAGAGGTGACATTCTCTCAAAGCATCACAGGCTTTGAGCCTTCTGATTTTGTGTCAAAAAACGCAGGTGTTGAGATTTTGAGCGCGAATGCAGACAACTCAGTGTTCAAAGTCAAGGTAACAACAAGCGGTGTTGGGGATGTTGAACTTTTCTTGCCGGAAGGACGCGTAGATGGTTTGCTCAGAAACACCAACCTTGCTTCAAATATAGTCATATCAGCTGACAAGACCAAACAGACGACAGAGGAACAGATCACAAAATTCATGCAAGAACGGGCAACACTTCTGCTTTCTCGACAACCTAAACTCACAGCATTCATAAAGAAGAAAACGAAAACACCTGAGTTAAAAGCGGGTCCTGCGGGAACCATCGGGAAACTCACCGCTGACCAGCCGTTCAATCTACCTATATGGACGCAATTATCCGGCAATCTGACATTTTCTGGCGGCGGAGAAAGCCTCTATCTGTTCAGCGCTATAGGCATGCATGGTTACATGCAACCCAACTTAATTGTAGGCGGCATGCTTGAGCTGGATTATTTGGAGCGTAAAGAAGGGCAGGCGACAACCTCCGGTGTGGGTTGGCTTGCCGGGCCATACTTTGGCGCGCAACTATTTGAACAACCTCTTTACATGGAGGGCAAAGCTCTCTTTGGCCAAACGTTCAATCACATTAGCCCAGGGGGAAGCTACAGTGATGCGTTTACTACAACTCGGCTACTGGCCCAAATTCAGCTGAGCGGCTCTTTGCGGGCCTATCAAGTGGACTGGGTTCCCTTCGTGGACGCCTCTTATCTTATGGATGTTGCAGACGGTTACAAAGATACACCGGGCAATGAAATTTCCAAGCAAGATATCATGGTCTCACAGGTGCAGACTGGTCTGGAATTTGAAAAAGAGATGACCATTTTTGACGGAAAATTCGCCATAAATGGTGGCGTTTCAGGCATTTGGAGCGCAAGCACAGGGACAGCGGCAACCGTCGTACCTTCCTATGAAGGATGGCGCGCCTCCACCAAGTTGGGTTTCATATATAGCTCTCAGGATAGTCATGAGATCAAGTTTGATGCTGAGTACGATGGCATTGGCGTCGATGACTATGAAAGTTTCAGCCTGAACTTGCAGTTAACACGAAAATTCTGAGGTCACTGCCACCAACATCATGAACCGGATGTTTGTCAGATTGCATCGCAAACTATGTCGTTGGGTGATTGCAGTTGCTGACCACACAGATTCACTCTGCAATCATCTTAAGATGATGACATAACTCTATGCCATCATACCTCTAATAATAAGCGGATTATCCTCAGGTGTGGCAAACCTGAAAAAATTCCAGCAACCACAGATAACTGGGTTGCCGGAACAGTGGCTCACTAATTCAGCGGGATGTTGACGCGCATGCGGCCCGAGATTGCTTCAAAATCATCTGACCCGATGCCATCATAAGACCCTTGCAGATCCGCACCTATGCCATTGGGCATGGAGATTTTTAGACCCAACTCAGCGCGTGCCCGCAGATTGTTGGTGCCGTCTGATTTGGACGAGGGCACACCAGTTGCGCTGGTGCGGTTGGCAAAATTCCAGATAACCTGTCCGCCAAAGTGCGGTTCAAGAACCGTCTTTGCTGATAACTGGAACCGGTAGCTGATCGCTGGTCCTGCCTTAAATTGACCAAGGCTTGTTTCAACTTCAGGAATGAACACACCGAAGGTATTTCTGTAACTCTCAGCGGTTTCTTCGAAGTAGGACAACGAAGCTGTTGGTGTAATGAGCCAGTTGCCCTGCTCGTAGTTGCCAGTCAAACTCATTGAGGCCAACCAACGGGTTGTGTCGAACATGTCTGTATAGCTACCGGTTGGGGTGATTTTATTTTTGGACTGCCCCCAAGCAGCGCGGGATTGGAAGAACAGATTTTCAGTCAACCGGATTGTAGCATAAGGACCCGCCATCCAGCCCTGACCACGCACACTGGAACTCGCGGTGTCAGAAGACTGGTTCATGCTGTCGAACTGCATGTAAGCACCCACAAGAACCGACGGGTTGAGCACGTAATCTGCACCCAGTGTCAGAATACCAAAATGGCCGTCGTTGTTGCCGGAAGTGCGTAAAGTGCTGAAGCTGCCTTCTGCCCACATGTCGAAAGACTGGTTGGTTGATGGTGTGCGGTCATCAAACTCCAGTGCGTTTCCGGCTTCACTGGCTTTGTTCAACGCCGACAAGCTGGTGGAAAATGCCATTTCAATACGGTCACTGATGCGACCGGATACTTCCACACCGCTCAAATTGCTGCTGAATGACAGATTATCCGGCCCCTGACGCATAAAACTGCTCAGCAGGCTGATGGAAAGATCTGCCAACCCGCCCTGAGGCTTTGCAGAGACGTTTTGGCTTGGGTTGTGTTTAAAAAAGGCATCGCTCAATTGTGGGGCCACGCTGCTGAGACGGGACGAAGACAGCAGGTAGGAGTTTGAGCCGGAGGAATTGGCCAGTGATGTTGTTTGTGTCGGCTGGTCTGTGGTTGCTGCACGCAGACGGGCGACTTGCCGGCCTCCGCCGAACTGACTGGACACAAGAAGGTTTGCCCGTTCTTCCATAAACTCCACCTGCACCTGCGTTGTTTTTTCCACGCTGTTGTCGATTGCTGTCGCCAGCTGGCGGGACATGTTGGTGGCGGAAGAAGCATTGCCATGGAACTGCGCAGTGACATTGTGTGCGCCCGGCGTTGTGAATCGTGCAGTACACTGAGCTGCCTTGTTCACCAACGGAACCTTTGCACAAATCGGGTTGCCATTGTCGCTGAAGGTGACGGTGCCCTGCACTTGCGGTGGCGACAGCGGCAAACTGGTGCGTAGCACACGCAAGGCTGGCTTGCGGTTGGTGCTGACCGTTGCTGTGTAGGTGACCGGTTCGCCCAACTCTGCTTGCGTTGAGGATCCAGATAAATCCACAGTGGCAGTGAGCTTGGCAACTTGAATACTCAGGGTTTTCTTGGCCGGGTTATGAGAAATGTCTCCGGCTTTTGTGGCTTCGACGGTGCATTGCCCTGTCGCAAGGCCGGTAACCTCGGAACCGGACAGGGAACAGAAGGCCGCACCGTCTTTGAGGGCATAAGACACCTGTCCTGTCCCTGCCCCACCAGTTACGGTGAGTGCGGAAGCATACGTGATCTGAATCGATGTGGGATTTGCACTAAAGCCTATGGTCTGCGCAGCCTTGCCAATTGCAAAGGTCTGGTCTGCATCGGGCGCGACGTTGTAGTTATCGTTGCCGGCCTGTGAGGCGCGGATGGTGCAGTTTCCGGCAGTGAGCAGGATCGTTTGAGACTCTAAGACTGTACACACGGTAGAGGTTTGGGAGGTGAAGGTGACCGGGATACCGGAGGCCCCGCCTGTTGCCGTCAGTTGCACGGCACCGTTGGGTGTGAACGCCTGGTTTGCTGGTTTCGTGAAGCTTATGGTCTGCGCTGCCTTGCCAATTGCAAAGGTCTGGTCTGCATCAGCCGCAACGTTGTAGTTATCGTTGCCGGCCTGTGAGGCGCGGATGGTGCAGTTTCCGGCAGTGAGCAGGATCGCTTGAGACTCTAAGACTGTACACACGGTAGAGGTTTGGGAGGTGAAGGTGACCGGGATACCGGAGGCCCCGCCTGTTGCCGTTAGTTGCACGGCACCTTTGGGTGTGAACGCCTGATCCGCAGGTTTCGTGAAGCTTAGGGTCTGCGCTGCCTTGCCAATTGCAAAGATCTGGTCTGCATCGGGCGCGACGTTGTAGTTATCGTTGCCGGCCTGTGAGGCGCGGATGGTGCAGTTTCCGGCAGTCAGCATGGTGGCTTGAGACTCTGAGACTGAACACACGGTAGAGGTTTGGGTGGTGAAGGTAACCGGGATACCGGAGGCGCCACCTGTTGCCGTCAGTTGCACGGCACCGCTGGGTGTGAACGCCTGATCCGCAGGTTTCGTGAAGCTTAGGGTCTGCGCTGCCTTGCCAATTGCAAAGGTCTGGTCTGCATCAGCCGCAACGTTGTAGTTATCGTTGCCGGCCTGTGAGGCGCGGATGGTGCAGTTTCCGGCAGTCAGCATGGTGGCTTGAGACTCTGAGACAGAACACACAGTAGAGGTTTGGGAGGCGAAGGTGAGCCGATTACCGGAGGCCCCGCCTGTTGCCGTCAGTTGCACGGCACCGTTTGGTGTGAACGCCTGATCAGCAGGTTTCGTGAAACTGATGGTCTGCGCCCCTTTTCCGATTGCAAAGGTCTGATCCGCAACGGGCGCGGCGTTGTAGTTATCGTTGCCAACCTGTGAGGCGCGGATGGTGCAGTTTCCGGCAGTCAGCATGGTGGCTTGAGACTCTGAGATTGAACACACGGTAGAGGTTTGGGTGGTGAAGGTGACCGGGATACTGGAGGCCCCGCCTGTTGCAACCAATGGGACAGCTGCGTTTAACACAAAGATCTGATCTGCAGGATCGGTGAAGTTAATGGCCTGGTCTGCTTTTCCGACTTTAAAAGGAATATGAACCGGGCTGTTACTGGCTGTGTAGAGACCACCAGCATCCGCCGAGAATGTTGCCACTACTGAATAGTTGCCCACAGCAGTGCCTGCCTTCAATTGCAACCCTGCACCATAAAAAGTATTGGCAACGCTGGCGACGCTCTGTTGAGATGAACTAACCTCAGGAGACGAGTACGTAATAGACGTACCAATTGGTCCCTTATTTTCCGCAATACAATTTTCGAGCTGCGTTGCCACGTTTATTGGTTGGGTGTTGGGACTATAGGTTAAATCTGAAATTGCATTTGGCTTTAGCGTTGCGGTGCACGCAGCACCTACCTGAAATGTGAAGTTGGCAGATTTGGATTGTGGAGTACCCAAAGTGCTGTCAGTCACTGTCACCGCATAAACCCGGCCCACCGCTGCAGCTTGCGCATTGCCGGAAATCTGCCCGGAGCTTCCTGCCATGGACAGCCCTGTGGGCAAAGCAGGGGAAATACCATAACTCAGCGCTCCATAGCCACCTGTTGCGGTCACTGGTGTGAATGCAGTTATACTCGTTCCACCATTGACGGTTTTTGAAGGCACAGCAATGGTAAGATTCAAAGCTGGCGGGACCAGTTTGATGGTTTTTTGAATAGTGGGTGCAGCCGTGAAATTGGCATCCCCGGCCTGGGTTGCTTGTAGCGTACAGTCTCCGGGCGCGACCATTGTGATACTGGCATTAGAAAAATGATAGTACGCTGGATTCGCGAAATAGGCCGTCAGAGTTGACCCAGATACAGTACAAACATTAGGGGTTAGAGACGAGTAGGACACCATTAACTTACTACTAACGTCGCGTTGAGCCCAACTGGTTGCTCCGTTCGTAGTAGCTACAGAAGAGAAACGATGTACCTTGTCTATGACGAAACTTTGCGGCGTTATAGTAGCATCGTTGAACAGGATTACCTGATCGTTTTGGCTAATAACAAAGGACTGTTGAACAGAAGTGGCAGCGTTCCAACCGGAATTTCCATCATGATAAGCTTCAATTGTACATGTGCCAATGCCTTCGTGGTTTATGAAATAATAATATGGCTCAAGCGGATGGTTCACGAAAGCGCGCCCAGCTGTGCAAACGCTTGGCGTCAACGACCTCAAGAAAGGAGGTGCCGGCTTAACTGTTGGAGCATCCGGGTTAGATGAGGCAATTGCGGCCTTCACCCTCCATCCGCCAACGACCGGGTCAGCTGTGCCATATTTTCGATTGCTAATGGGGCCGAATGAAATGACTTGGTTGTTCTTAGGAGCGCTATAGGTTGTGCTGAAGTTTCTAATTTCATATTCGTCCGTGGGTGTTGCACTTGCCGCTGGCATGACAAAAGAGAACGTTACATCACGTCCCGCAGCATCCGTATAGCTATGACTAACAGAACAAGCCCCTGCTGCAGGATCGCATAGTACATAGTCAGATCGCCCGGCGTTGCCACACCCATCCCCAACACAAGCGCCCAGCAATGTTTGCGATGTGCCAAACCTGTCGTTAATCCCACTTTCAGTTTTGCCGGGTAACAGCCAGAACACCCCATTTTGAGAATATCCCTGAAGGGATACCCCATTCTGGTAGGGCAGAGGCGTGTGAGTAACTTGTGATTTACACTGCCCGGTATCTGCATCGACATAGACATAAGGCGTTCTGAAAATGTTATCAGACCCCTTGACAAAGGATATGGTTGGACAACTTCCGTTGGCCGCTTCTGCACTATTGGAATAAAACTGACCGCCTGAAAGCAGGGGCAGCCCCACCAACAATATTCTGAGAAAGGCATCACCTCTTAAAACTCGACGGAAGCTACCTACTAAGTACTCGGCACATAACTGTAAAATCTTCAAAGCGAGATCAGTGAACGTCGCACGCATAATAAAACCCAAACATCGAACCCGACTGCGCTGAATTGAGTTGAAGCCAGTGACACCAAAAGTTATGGCATCAAACCGGTTCATCGAGGTCGGCGCATCTCGCGAAAAGTTAAAATAACACTAGGTAATAACCACTAGTTTCAACTTCGCGGGTCGTCATGCCCACTTGTGGGTATGCAGCATGATTCTCTAATATCGATGTTTGGTTTTGATTGCTTTTAGAACCCGGTCCCAGTGGCTATACATCAGCAGCTGCCCTGCGCCTTTAATCACTTCAAGTTCAGTCCCCGGCACACTTTTTACAAACGCTTGTGATTGGGAAATCTTGACTATCTGATCGTCATCGCCATGTAGAATATGGAATGCATGCATCAGTTCCCGCGCCTCATCGGTGAAGTCTTCAACCGCCAAAAAACAATCTAGGCAAAAGGCATCAACCCCTTGCTTGAAGCCGTCGTCCGCCCCTTCTACCATCAACCGGAGAGTCTCATGGTTTTTCAAGGCATGAGCATCTGAGGTACCATCCTTGCAAGATGTAATTATAAATTCCTCCCCATTTCCTTTGTCCAGAAACTTGACGGTAGCCCACATAATAATCTGGAGAAGTTGTGGTAAGTGTTTGGCAAGCCTAAGAGCAAGACGTTGGCGCTTCGGTGTTTGAGCACTCCACTCATCTTTCCATATGGGCGCACGCCCAACTGCAAATAAGTGCGTGACACGATTGGGATAGAGCCTTGCAAACCGAAGAGCGTAGACAGCCCCAATCGTTTGTCCTAGCACCGTCGCCTGAGGAATGCCGAGTTTATCGAGCAATTCACAAAAATCGCTGGCAACCGCATTCAATATGGATTTGGACGTGGCGTGTTTTACTCTATCAGAGTCCCCATAGCCGGGACGGTAAGGGGCAATAATGCGCAGGTTTAAACGGCTTGCCGCCTGAATAGCTGCCTCCGGTAATTCCACTCCATAAGGCATGTTGTGAACCATAAGGACCGGAATGCCGTTTGGGTTGCCTTGCTCCATGTAGCTCATACGCCGCCCATCTCTTAAGCGGATCTGCTTTGTAGACTTCATCACTTCAAAGTTGGGGCTGGTTGAAGACCTTTTTGCGGAGATCTGTGAGGACACCAAAACACCCGCTGAGAACCCACAAAGCAGGCGGACAATGGCTGGAATATCGCGTGTGTTGGTCTTTCGCTTGATGCTCTTTAACTGGGTGCGCAATGTCTGGACAGTTGCGCCGCGTTCCTCCGCAATCTCAATTACTTGTAACCCACGCGCAAGGTGTAATGAAATATCCGCCTCAGCCCCTGTAAGGCCGTAGGTTTTTTGGAATAACTCAGTAATTTCAGGACCAAAACCTAAATCAACGACTGTCAGAAAGTAGTGGGTTTCCGCTCCTTCTTCGCCTTCTAAGAGGCTTTCGCTCATATCAGCGTCAAGCTTTTCCACGAGAATGCATGTATTAGACCCGCGCGCGCTCCGTTGGTGGC
The DNA here is from genome assembly GCF_900104145.1 of Pseudovibrio sp. Tun.PSC04-5.I4. NCBI lineage: Bacteria > Pseudomonadati > Pseudomonadota > Alphaproteobacteria > Hyphomicrobiales > Stappiaceae > Pseudovibrio > Pseudovibrio sp. Tun.PSC04-5.I4. The sequence goes on from NZ_FNLB01000008.1 coordinate 136,256, forward strand.
CCGGCACTGCGAGTTTGCCGTTTTCACCCCGCCCGGCTACATAGTTCCGTATATTTTCGAGAACGTCGGCATCGCCACACACCTCTTCCAATGACTGGGAGTCGGCTTGCCCACTGTCACGTGCCGGTATATTTCTCGCAATTATTTTTTCAGATTGATCAAAAATGAAGGTCGGATTTGGAGCCGTCTCCAACAGAACCAAGGCTTTGTGCTGCTGATATTTGGGTCGGCCAACACGTTTCTGGATATCGTGAGCTCTGCCAAAATGGTCCAGAAGCTCAGGGTCCACCTCCAGTTCAACCCGCTCACCAACTCCATGCAGCCCCACCCGTTCAGAGGGGGCGGCCTTCTGGTCTTCATGAAGGCGTGCACCAAAGACCAGCTCATCAATTACATCCAGCGTCTCGTCATAGCCATCTGGAGACAACGTAGCTGAGTAGACAGCAGATATGAGCTTATCTCTCCTAGGCAAACGCATTATTCAGCTCATATACTCACATATTTAAATATCAAATAAAATTTTATACAAACACAACAATCAATATGGACCGCACCATGATTATGCGACTTGCCTGAAATATCTAATTAAAACCGTGAGAAGTAAGATATCAAAAAAACCAGACACATACATCAAAATTCAACAAGCCATGTGAGCCCGCTTGTTTGGACGGACTACACAGCTGAAATAACGGCTTGAAACTTGACTGAACGGGGTATTTACAACTCACCTCAAATGACGTGGCAATACCATATCAGCTTATAATGCGAATGAGGTTACGATGCTTTGAGAGGTGGCATTGGCCATGGAGAACGCCTGAATGTTGAGTAACGGTTGAAGCTCCTGCGCCTTGGCGCGTGTTTCCTGAACACTCAAGTTATTTTCAACAAGCTCGGCAACCTCCTCATCTGAAGGCTCTTTAGGAGGATACAGCATTTCAATTTGCATATCCTTATGTGCTTCAATTTCATCTTCGATGTCGGATATCATCTGAATTTGATATTCAATAACTTCGGATAGAATTTCCAGAGGCCTGCGAGACCCCTCACCTCCAGTAATTTTTGAGGTGTCTAATGAGGTTAGATTCACGCCGTTAACGCCCGCACTGGTCGCTTTTGCACCACCAAGTGCCCAAAATTCTGAAGTTGTCGCAGAATTAACTGCGCCATCGGAACCGTCGGGAAAGACACCCTCTATCAATTCCGCAATCTCTTCGTTTTTCAGGATTTTATTATCCGGATCGAGTTCCACACCACCAATTGTCTCGCGCAATTTTTCCTGAAATGGGCCTAGCTGTTTGGCGGCACTTCCATAGTCTCCAAGCTCAATTGCATTTTTCAAATTGTAGTTCATCAACATCATTGTCATCTTGAGCGGCGCGAATGCGCTACTCAGATCAGATGCATCCGATCTTAGCTTAAGCTCTTCGAATATAGGCTCATTACCGGTATACAAAGACGCTTTTGTAAAGGTAATTTCGGGTTCATGCGAATTTTCAACCGCTGGTGCCACCTTATTTGCACCGACACCTTGAGGGCCGATAGATAGCATCGCGTCTGGCCGATCGCTTTCGACCTTAAATAACTGAATATTTGAGCTGTTCAAACCAACAGAATTCATAAGCTCTGCCCCTGCATAGTTGATAATGGGACAACTCGGAAATACCCGAGGCTGTAGAAATGCATCATGCACCTTATATAAAGGTCTACAACTTCCCAAACAATAATCGCTTAGGCCCTCGCTGAGCTTATTCAATGTATCGGTTGCAAAATATAATATCACAATTCATGCATATTGCATGTGAATTATGTTCATCCAGAAGCTTTATTTTTCGGGCAGTCGTTTTACGACTATCTCGTGCTCAATTCAGGGTGAAACCCTCTGTCTGTGGTACTATTCCGCGAATAGAACATCTGCTAAATACCAAGATCAATCGGTATAGACATTTTTCGCATAAACTGTCTATACTCGCTCTATGACCGATCTTCCTCTCGCCTATCAAAACCTTGCTGCAGATTATATTCAGAAAACCCATGACGATGGTGGGGTTCTTCGGGGCTCTGTTTATCAGCAGGCCAAAGGCAATATTGAGAACGTTTTCGTCAAAATGCCGGTGGGTGCTGGACGAAAGAGCCTTTACATAGGCCCTGCCCTGCAAACAGAAACGCAGGCGAAGGTCGAGGCAATCAAACACGCCAGCGAACGCGCACGGGCACGGCGTAAAGACCTGAGTGTCCTCAACAAAGTGGGCGTTCTTTCCACGCACAGCTATGCCGGGCGCGTGCTGGATGCCATGTCCTACCACGGCCTGTTTAGAAACGGCGCAATTTTGGTGGGCACTCTGGCTTATCAGTGCTACCCGCTGCTCTTGGGCTGCACCCTCCCCTCCACTCAGTTGGCAACAGATGATGCCGATCTGGTCGCCGCCTCACTGGCCATTAAGGCAGATGACGGAATTGATATGCTTTCGATCCTGAAGGATGCCGATCCAAGTTTTGCGCCCATTCCAGAGCTGGACGGGCGTGCCAAACCCTCACGGTTCCGGTCCCGAATAGGCTTTGTCGTTGACCTTTTAACACCAACCCGCAAACGAGATGAAAAGCAGCCGTTGGAACTGCAAGGCTTGGATGCTGGTGCTATGAGTCTGCAATATCTGGCGTGGTTGATTGACGAATCCAGCCCCGCGGCTCTGCCCTACGGCTCGGGAATTCCGGTATACGTGCCACGGCCAGAGCGCTATGCGGTCCACAAGCTCATCATCTCACAAAAACGAGCTCACACCCCGACCAAAACATTAAAGGATCTGGCACAAGCAAAAGCCTTGATTGAAGTGATCGAGAGAACGCGCCCCGGCCTGATCAGTGACCAGCTTCTGGATGCGCACGCACAGGGAAAACAAGGTTGGAGCGAGCCAATCACCAAAGCCATGAGGGCGCTCTGGCCAGATGGGTCATGGCGTGAGCGAGCTGAATTTGAAGAATTCGTCGATGCGCTTTGAATTTTAATCGCACTAAACGGAGAGAGCTCGGCTTGCGTCTACCCTTCAGCTCACCTCGGTTATCTTCACATGCTTTTGCAGGAAAGCGTGGAACACCGCGTCGAATTCTTCAGGTCGTTCCAAATAAGGAGTGTGCCCGCAATTTAGCATCTCGCAACGCTCTACCTCACCACCAGTTTGCTCATATTGATCTAGCGCGTTTGCTGTTTGCGTGACCATAAGTTGCGGTGGAAAAACATCCTCCCCCGGCCAACCTGGCACAGCACCCATTTTGCCCAAGGAACCTAAGTCAAACAAAGAGCTATCCGAGACCACAGTATCATCTAAACCGCGCACCCACAGCACGGGAGGTTTCTCGCTAACCTCACAAAAGCCCAAAGGGTTTGGCTGATGATTGGGGGCCAGCGCATTGACGCTGCCGAAATTTCCCGGCGCAACACCCGGCCAGTTTTGTGAAATAACAAAATCACCCGGATAGGACTTATCGCCCGTATGCTGCGCAAGAGCAGAGCTCAGGATGTCATCCATGCGGGCTGGCACAAACGGCGGTTTCCAAACAAACCCGTTGAGGATGTTGTAAGGAGCAAAATGATCCTTCTTGCCGGTTTCACCCGCTGCCAATAATCTGGCAAATTCCGGATTGGCAGCTGCTGCACCACTGCCTGCACCATCCGCATAACACGGGGCCCCGTCAGGCTTGGAGCAACCAAACCCATAAGGTGAAGACGGGCAAACCTGTGTGAGGGACAAAACCATCTCCGGATAATCGGCGAGAAACTGCCAAAGCACGCCACCCCCTAGAGAATGGCCAACAAAATGCGCGGCGCTTACACCAAGTGTTTCCATCAGCGCGGCAAGATCATCTGAAAAGTCTTTCAGCCCGCGCGTTGCATCTACGAGAGCTGTTTTGTCAGCTCCGCCATATCCACGCAGATCCGGTGCAATAGCGCGGTACGTGTTGGGAAGGCGCTTGATGGTCTCCTCATACCACGTCGCTGCAGAAAGGTTTCCATGAATAAAAACAATGGGCGTACCATCCTCAGGCCCAGAAAACAGGACCCGCGTTTTTAAACGAGCAGATTGAACGATACGTGCTTCAAGAACAGTTGGAATATTAAACATCATTACTCCAATTATTTGGCACAGACTCCAGTAAAGCCTCAGGACTTTCAAACAGGACTACGCCAAAACAAAGGATTAAAGCAGTTGAGTTGAGCCTGAAAAAGGCAAATTGCTTTAAATCCTTAAAATTTGAAGAATGATGCGGGCGAGAGACCACAAGTGTCAAGTTGCGTCTGAGATCTAACCCAATTGAACGCCTTAAACACCGATCGCCCTTACATCGCCCGTTCATTTATCCGCAGCAACTTTCATTGGCTTGGATGGGTGGGCATGGCACTGTTGCGTAAGAGCAATAAACGCAGCAATCGCCCGGTAAAGGCTTAAAAAGCGCCTTGCAGGATTTACATTCATAAAACCACTGACACGCATCCGTTGGCATGGTTTCCGTTTCAACGTGCCCGCACTCAGGGCAAGTTAGTGTGCTTTGAAGCTTAATTGTTTCGGTCATGGCATCACATCAAGTTAATCAGGTGGTCGTTAATGGCAGTCTCATTGAGCACAATCAGCCATGCGAAGGCGGTTACACCGGTGCTTCCCAGCAGATGCCACTTCAAGCGCTCAAGTGAACCACGCCCGTAAGCGAAAGCCCACGCCAGCAGCAGGATCACCGTAGATGCAGCGAGGACGAAATAACTTGCGGCTGCAATCTTGCCGAAGATCGCAAGCCAGTTGCCGCCAAGTCCCACCAGCATCAATGCGATTGGCAGCACGCAACAAGTCGCCACGCCAAGGGACGTGAAAGAGCCGAGATAACTCAGGCTAAGGTAGTTCTTCATGGGCGGTTCCATCTCCAATCATCTGCGCGGTGTTGTTGTCTTTCTCTGATCGAGTTATAGATGCTGTAGGCCCTACAGGTGCAAGGTTGGAGAGATCACATGTTCGCGATTGGGGAAGCCTCAAAGCGCAGCGGCGTTTCCATTGAGACGATCCGTTACTATGAACGCGAAGGTATCGTGCAAAAACCAGCGCGTGCTGAAAATGGGCGCCGCTCTTATTCAGAGGCCGAGATCGGACAGCTGCGTTTCATCAAGCGCTGCCGAGATCTGGGCTTCACCATAAAGGATGCAAAAGCACTGTTGAACTTTGGCGGTCAAACGGACGCAAGCTGTAAAATCGCTCATGATATGAGCAAAGCACACTTAGAAATAGTACGCGAAAAGATCGCTAATCTGAAACGGCTGGAAAGGGCGTTGGAAGAGCTGATGTCAAACTGCGCATCCGGCACCATTCAGTGCCCAATGTTGGATCAGTTGCACGCAGATTGAAGTTTAGGCATAGCAACGCTGCAAAACCCTAAACCTTGCAGAAAAACGTAATTCCACGCAAAGCAACGCACATAACAACGCAGCAAGCTTATCCCCGCAGGGAGGCGAGCCTTTGGTGAGGTTATGCCCCGTTCAACAGGGCTGGATCAGCCACAACGGCGCGGAGGACAAGGTTGGAAACATCTTGTGCAATCAACTGCAAATCGGCCTCGGTTTGCTCGGGGCGCGGTGAGTACCAAAAGCACGGTCCGTTCATCAGAATAATCAGCGAGTGCAGGGTGATAGAGAGAGATTGTTTTGCGAACACACCGCTCTCCATGCCTTCACTCAGCACAGCGCGGTAGAGGTTCTCATAGGCGCGCCGCATCCCGATGATCTTTTCTACCATCTCGGTTTCATAGGGCTTGGCAGAGCCACGAAAGAACATGCGCGGATCCTCACTCACTACACGATGATAGTTGAGGTATTTGAGAATGCGCAAGACATGGGCGACTGACATAGCTCTGAGCTTTTGCAACACTGGCAAATCCTGCGCGGCAATCGGCGCTACCTTTTCCATGAGCAGAGAGACAGAGCGCAAACGCACGGCGTACAGCAGCTCTCCCTTGGAGCGGAAATGGTGGTAAACACGGCCTTTGGTCGCGCCAAGACGCCCGGCAATATCGTCAATGGACGCCACATCTGGCCCCATCCTCATAAAGCACTCGGCGGCAGCATCCAAAATCTCTTGTTGAGACTGGCTCATGTCTCCAATCATTCCTGCATTCCTGTTTTCATCCGCCACAACCTGTCTACCCTAACCAAATACACGGATTAACGCATTCCCCTCAAAGCAAAACGGCAAAACAACTAACAAAATTGTGTATCAGAAAAGGCTTTACCTATAGGTGCTCTCAATATTATAAGTTCAACCTATGATAGATCGTCTTGGTGCATCTTTTTCTGGTTTAACGAGATCTGCGTCTTACAACGCGGCACAACCCGCGCGTGAAAACGTGCAGGAAGCCAAAGCTGTTTCCATTGAGCATGCTGTGCCAAAAGATTCTATCGAGATCAGCAGCGATCTTACCGCACATCCAGTTGCGGCAGCCTCTTCTTCTGAACAAACCAAAAACGAGTCCAATCAGGAACCGTCTGAGGCGGAACAGAAGAACATTCAGGAGCTCAAGACCCGCGATGCTGAAGTGCGCACGCACGAACAGGCCCATGCTGCGGCAGGTGGCGCGTTTGCTGGTGCGCCAAACTATACAGAAACCACTGGTCCAGATGGCCATGCTTATGCAACAGCGGGTGAAGTCTCCATAGACTCCGGCCCCATTGCAGGTGATCCGAACGCAACCATCGCCAAGCTAAACACCGTTATTGCTGCAGCGCTTGCACCGGCTGAACCCTCCGGTCAGGATCAAGCTGTCGCTTCTCAAGCACAGCAAAATCTGGCGCAGGCATACACTGACCTGCAAGAGCAGAGCATTAGCGGTGGTGAAGACGCAGTCGAGGAAGAGAGCGAGGCCAGCAGCCTGCAATCTCTGCTGCAAATTCAGGAATACCCTGAAACGGCCTCCGACCCGGCAGCGCTCATCGTGAACGCAACCCAAGCCTACCAAGCCGCGGCAGTTTAAATTAGCGACTGATTGCGCATTTGGTGCCGTTTCAGATCCAGCCACACCTGATGAACTAAATCTCTAGGCCAGCAAATAATCTGTGTTCTTGGGATCAAAGCCTATAATTTTCAGGCCCTTATTGAAAGATGAGATCAGCTCATCGCGCACGCGCAAACGCTCACTCAGCGCTTTTTCCAAGTCCTGCTCCAAAAGAACACCAAAATCCTGTGGGATATGGACACGTTGCAGAACGTCGTCTTCTGGTAACTGCCCATTGGTGCGTTTGTGGTCAAGGCGTGGATCATTAAGAACCCAATCAGCAACCAACCGATCGGAGGGAACGCCCGCGTTGATCCCTTCCATGTCGCCATAGTAGTTCACATGATAGGTCTTTGCAGTTGCCCCAATCCGCGCAATGTTGAGCGTTGCGTTGATGCTGCGGATTGGATCATATGTCCAGCGAACAAGCTCAATACCGCGCTCCAAACACCAGTCGCGCTGATACCATTTCAGCCGTGTGCCGAGCTTCTTGCCTCTTGCATCCGGGTGAACGGCCAAACGGTGAGAGTGTTGAATTTTGGGGTCCTTTGTCGGGAATCCAAAAAGGAAACCGACCATACGGTCTCCCTCAAAGGCTCCCGCAACCAACGCGCCTTCATGCTGCAAGGCCAACATGATATCAGAATTATCTGGCGGGTCGTCGGGCCCCCAAACTTCTCGTTGAAAGCTTTCTGCACGCTTGAATTCTGAAATTGGGCCCAGTTGGCGAAAGACAAGCCCGTCTTCTTCTCGGATCATGCGCCCATCTCTTCTTTGTGCTGGGTCACTCTTTCTAGGTAGTCATAATCCAACGTAACCCCAATGCCCGCCCCGTTATTCGGCACAGCCATAAGGCCATTTTCAACTTCCAGCGCTTCATGGATGATATCTCGTTCAAAATAACGGCTTGCGCTTGATGTATCGCCCGGCTTTTTGAAGTTGCTCATGGTTGACAGATGGATGTTGTGAGCACGGCCAATGCCACTCTCCAACATGCCGCCACACCAAACAGGCACATCAAAGGCTGCGCACAGGTCGTGGATCGCTCTGGCCGCCGCAAAGCCGCCAACGCGCCCGACTTTGATATTGATGACACGCGCCGCGCCAATTTCCAGCGCTTTGCGGGCATCGCTTGGGGTGCGAATGCTCTCATCAAGGCAGATCGCGGTTTTCAACGCAGCCTGAACCTTGGCGTGATCGTGGATATCATCAAATGCGAGGGGCTGTTCAATATAGTCCAGCTTAAACTCATCAAGGGCCTGCAAGATCGGCAGATCGTTCATGCCGTAATCTGTGTTTGCATCAACAGTCAGCTTGATATCCGGGAATTTATTGCGCACCGCTTCAACCAAAGCGATGTCATGCCCCTGCGCAATTTTTAACTTTGTGCGGTGGTACCCTTGCCCAACAACCTCTGCCACACGCTCCAGCGTTTTTTCAATGGGTGCAATGCCAATGCTCACGCCCACACTCACACTGTCTCCAACGCCGCCTATTACGGCTTTCAAAGGAGTGCCCAAACTCTTGGACCAGATATCCCAGAGGGCCATTTCCACCACAGCTTTGGCCATATGGTTGCCACGCCAAGGGGCAAGTAACGACTGCAATTCATATGGGGTATTGAAGCGTTTGCCGATGACCGCGGGAAGCAACACATCTCGCAGGAAGGTCATTGCACCAGCAACGGTTTCCTCCAGATAATCAGGATAAGGGTCCATGACAGCTTCAGCATAACCCTCTAACCCCTCACCCTTTAAAACGAGCAGCGGGAAGGTTTTGTGGGTCATCGTACCCGTTGAGATAACAAACGGGGTGACGAGCGGCAGTTCAACTACGCGCAGTTCTGCGGATTCAATTAGAATTCCGCCTGAGTTTTGCGAAGTGCTGGCTGATTGGTTATCTGGGTGCATAAGCTTACTATTGATGTTGGATCACCGAAAATAAGCCCGCAGGTGTTGCTGCACACATTGGCTTCATGTGCGAGCACCCCTGCGGGCAACTCGTTTACTTCATGGAGTAAAGGTCGATTTCAAAGTATTTGTCGTTGATTGCTTTGTAAGTGCCATCAGCACGAATTTCAGCAAGAGCTGCGTTGAAACGCTCACGCAGTTCAGTGTCTTCCAGACGCAGCGCAATGCCTACACCGTCACCAACATACTTTGGATCAGTGATTGGCTCGCCCGCGATCTTACAGCAAGACCCATCATCGGACTTGTTGACCCAATCCCAAAGCGGCAGCATATCGCCAACCTGAAGGTCGATACGGCCACTCACCATATCCAGATTCACCTCATCCTGTGTCGGGTACAGGCGGATATCAGCGTCTGGGTAGGCTTCCTCGGCAAACTGTGCCTGAGTGGTGCCAGCCTGAGCGCCGATCGCTTTGCCCGCTAAAGTTTCATTGGTGAATTCGGTAAGCTTCTCACCCTTAGCCACCACATGTGTCATCGCAGCAGCGTAGTAAGGGTCTGTAAAGGCTACAGTTTCCTTGCGCTCTTCGGTGATGAACATGGACGCGATGATGAAATCATACTTGCTTGCGACGAGGCCCGGAATGATGCCATCCCAGTCCTGAGTAACGATCTCACACTCCGCGCCAATACGCTTACAAAGCTCAAGACCGATCTCAACATCAAAGCCTTTTACGGCGCCATTGGCTTCAACATAGTTGAATGGAGGGTATGCCCCCTCTGTGCCGAGTCTGAGTTTTTCAGCAGCAGCATTGCCAACTAGGCCCGATGCAAACAACGTGGCCGCAGCGGCCAATATAACACTCTTATTTTTCATAGGTCTCTCCTCCAAAATGTAGTCGTTATTTAAAAATCTGTGTGTCAGCCGCGCCAACATGCCCTGTAAAGCCGCCATATAACCGAGTGATTTTGTCGAAGCGATCTTCGACGTTGGGGCCCAAAGCCCTGAAAACACTGTTTATTAGGAGATTGCTGAAGCAAGACATCTGCGCCGTTGAATCCCAGAACTGATTGAACAGAGTGGGGATGGCGAACACTTCATCCGCCAGTTCCTGCCCCCAATCGCAGAAGCTGTCAGTTACAAGCGTCACGGCAATATCGGCGTCATTCGCCTGGGCAGCAAGGCCCTTGGCAAGTCTGGAATACCGCCGCGCCTCAAACATCACGACGCAACATTCTTCGTCGGTGAGCAGAGCCTCCGCGAAATTGCCGCCTGTTAGATCAAGCAGCGAAACGCCATCACGCAGGTATTGTAATTGGTTTGCGAAATATTGAGCCTGTCCCCGCTCGGTCTGAAATCCGACAACCATGACTCTTTTGCAGGTTGAAAGGCGTTCAACAGCACGTTCCCACGCGACGGAGCCACACATCTCATAGATTTTGATGACCGCTGCAATCTCCATCTCCATACCAGCGGCCAGATCTGATCTGTCCTCATTGCTGCTGGTGTGCAGATCTTCAAGACGCTTCCCCAATAGCCAAGGGTGCTCAATCTCGTTGCCGCGCAGGTGCTCTTTCAAATCCTTAAAGCTTTTAAAGCCGATGGACCTGCAAAAGCGACCAACTGTAGCCTCACTCAACCTTGCCTTAGCCGCGATGCTTGCAGCCGTCTCAAACGGCAATTCAGCAAACGCCTCGTTCATATAAGACGCAAGCACCTTCTCAGCTTTAGAGCCGGATACCATTACAGTCTGAAGGCGTTCTTGAAGCGAAGATAACAACAGATTCACTCAATATATAATCATTCCAAAATCAATATGAAATATATCTGTCATTATGTCAAATTTGAAATTTTCTTATCATTTCGACTAATCAGAAAGCTGCCGTTGTGGGTTCCGCGCGCAAAATTCACACGGTTGAGTGAAGCGGATTTCGCTTGATGAAGCTGAAGTTCTACTCCAAAAAGCCCTTCCCGATAAACGCCGGTAGTAGCTCAACGTCTCTCCTTACACTGTCTCAGGTTTCCAATCTGGCTGTGTCTCAAAGATCGCGGCTGTCTCTGGTAAGGCGTCCCAGTGTTGTTTGTCTCGGTTGAAGATCACCACTTGAACCGCCAGCGCCTCTGCGGTGTCCATGGAGCCGAGGGGAAGGGTCATGTGGTCTGGTGCGTTTGTATTGCGGCCAAACATCGGGCTTCCGCATTTGGGGCAGAAAGCTTTGGTGACCTGTGAGTTTTTGCTGGAAGCGTAGATGTGCTCTCCCAGCTCGCCTTGCATCTCCACCTGATCTGCGCGGAACATAGCCCCCACTGTATGCCCTGTTCCGCTGGTGCGGCGGCACTCCTCACAATGGCACTGCGCAACCACAAGCGGCTCGCCCTCTACTTTGTAGGTGACAGCCCCACACAAACAACGTCCTGTCGATTTCATCTCTGCTCCTATGAGTTGTTATTTATTTCTGAAGTCCGGATTGTTGCCCCATGCCAAGATCCACCTTGATATGAGCGTCCCAGACTGAAAAAACCGACGCATGCAAGAATACTCAAGGAAATAATCGAAAGATGGAACCAACAGGTATCCGAGGTAATCTCCAATTCACTCGCTGACTTAAATAAAAGAATTCCCCATAAAATGCTTATGTACAGACTAATAATTTGATTGATCTTGGAAACAGACAATGGAGACGGCCCTGTAAAAAGATGTTTTGCAACATCAGTAAATCCACACGGCTTTCTTCGTGTCAAAACGACCTTATACAAAGGACCAGAAATCTGATCTTCTAACATATCTACGTGCTTTTCCCAGTTTTCTTGCCAGTGCTTACTTCCGCGATTTACACACATCCACGCAACGGAAAACACCAAGCCAACACAAGAAAGTACAATTGAAAGATCTTCTTTTGTACTCGCAGTTGACACCTGAACGGCTAGATATCCGGCTAATGTGGCACCTATGAATGTCCAGAAATAAGTAGCGCGCTTCCAATATAACTCTATTTCAAACTTGCGCGTATCAAGAGCACGATTTAGAGCTACCTTCCTAATATCTTTGTCTGAATAGAATTCTTTCACATATTGTTCTTGCGAAAATTTTGTTTCAGGCATTCCAATAATCCTTTCGAATGCAGCTCGTTACTCCACCGCCTCGCCAATCACCTCACATGCCATGTTGGCGATGAGGGGGACGGCCATGCGCATCATGTTCGCTGCGTCCGGGTTGGAGGCGTTGCCAGCCTCTGCCCGCGCGATGACGCCTTGCAAAATTGCGGCAAGTCGGAACATGGAAAACGCCAGATAGAATTCCCAGTTGTCTATCTCACCCAAGCCACGGCGCTTGCAATATTGCTCAACGTACTCTTCTTCCAACGGTATTCCCAGTGCAACACGGTCCAGCCCCGCCAAACCGCGTAGACCTTTAAACGACGGCAAGCGCCATTGCATACATTGGTAAGCCACATCTGCCAGCGGATGACCAAGGGTGGAGAGCTCCCAATCCAGAACCGCCAGAATGCGCGGCTCTGTTGGGTGGAAAACCAGATTATCGAGGCGAAAATCGCCATGCACGAGGGAGGATGCACCATCATCATCCACCATATTGGCTTCCAGCCAGTCCATCAGCTTGTTCATCGCCGGAATACTGGTGGTTTCGGAGGCTTTATACTGGCTGATCCAGCGCCCTGTTTGCCGCGCGAAATAGTTGCCCGGCTTGCCATAATCAAACAACCCAACCGCATTGGGCGAAACATCATGCAAGGCTGCCAGTACGCGGTTCATTTCCGCGTAAATTGCCATGCGTTCCTCATTGGAACACTCCGGCAAAGCAGGATCCCAGAAGATCCGGCCCTCGATATACTCCATTATGAAGAACATAGTGCCGATGGGCGAGTCATCGCCAGACAGGTGGTAGACCTCTGGCACAGGTACATCCGTTTTTGCCAAGGCCCCCATGGCGCGGAATTCCCGGTCCACCATATGGGCGGATTTCAGCAACTGGCCCGGTGGTTTAGCCCGCATCACATAGGTTTTGTCGGCTGTCCTGAGCTTATAGGTTGGGTTGGATTGCCCACCTGAAAACTTCTCAATTTCCAGCAGTTCGCCAAACTCCGGCATGTTTTGCTGCAAATAGGCTTGTAACGCTGGAATATCCAGATTGTGCAAAGCTTTGGGCATGGGCTCCCTCCTTTAAATCGTATGCATCAGCTGACCGCACATTTGTCCCTTTGCACGGTCAGGCAGAGTAGCTCGCGTTGCATTATGCGTTGGCCATTGCCTTCACCAGCTTGGCAACGCCTTCCATGGCGCTGTTCACCGGTTGTGCGCCAGACATATCGGAGATATTCGCCCAGTTTGCGGCAATAGCTTCTGCTGTGCGCTCGCCCTCTGGCAAATGAATGCCAGTGGTTTCAACCATTTCCGCCATGGTGAAGGTACCAGCCGCCGCAACAAGAACCTTGCGATTTGGCGCGGGTTTGGAACAGAGGAACACCACAGCCGGGGTGATATTTTCCGGCGCAAGCACCTTCAATGTACCCGCATCCATAATGGTTTCCGTCATGCGCGTTCCAGCAGAAGGCGCGATGCAGTTGATGTGGATGTTGTTTTTCATGCCCTCAAGGCCGAGCGTGTTCATCATGCCCCACAAGCCCGCTTTGGCCGCACCGTAATTGGCTTGCCCAAAGTTGCCGTAGATGCCGGAGGGAGATGTGGTCATGACAATGCGGCCATAACCTTGCTCTTTCATCACGTTCCACACCGCCTTGGTGCAAATGGCGGCGCCGGTCAGGTGAACGTTGACCACCTTGTTCCAGTTGTCCATTTCCATCTTGGCGAATGATTTATCACGCAGGATACCGGCATTGTTGATGAGAATATCGACACGACCATAAGCGGTTAACGTCTCACTCACCATGGCATTGACGCCGAGCTCGTCCGTTACATCGGCTGCATTGGCCATGGCTTTGCCGCCAGCAGCTTCAATCTCTGCCACCACAGCTTCGGCCGCCGTGGCGGAAGAACCGGAGCCATCAACTGCGCCGCCAAGGTCATTGACCACTACAGCAACGCCGCGTTTGGCCAGCTCCAGCGCATAAAGGCGGCCAAGCCCGCCGCCTGCTCCGGTGATGATGGCAACTTGCCCGGTAAAATCCATCGCTGCGTGCGTCATGCGGAAACCTCCTCAAAATACGTCATAGTGAGCCACTTTGCGACCATGGCCGGGCTCTCAACACCTTCAATCTCAATAGATAAACCAAACTCCTGCAGGATTTGCCCCTGCCCCTTTCGGGTAAGCTTATCAAGGGTGAAGCGGCCTCTGATGCGCTTGCCACTGGCAACCGGGTGCAAAAAGCGGATTTTATTGAACCCGTAATTCACGCCCATGCTTTGACTTTTCACGCGCGGCAACACCTCAATGGCAAACTTGCTGGCAAGGGAAAGCGTCAAAAACCCGTGCGCAATGGTGCCGCCAAACGGGGTTTCTGCCTTCGCACGGGCGTCATCCATGTGAATGAATTGCTCATCAAACGTCAGTTTTCCAAAGGCGGTAATCATCTCCTGATCCACCACCACCCAGGAGGATAAGCCAAGCTCATGCCCGACTTTCGCCTCCAGCTCCTCAACCGTCTTATCCATCAGTCGCCTCATTGCCCAAACAGGTTTGTCCCCGTGGCGACATGAATGCCACCATCCAGTGCGATAATATCACCAGTCACATAAGACCCACCCTTACCACAAAGGAACAGGGTTGCTCCCGCAATGTCGTGAGGATATCCGATGCGCCCAAGGGGAACACCCTTGCCCACGCGCTCGGCTTTCTCATCCGTTCCGGTGGCAAATGCCGTCATGTTGGATTGGAACGGTCCGGGTGCGAAGCCATTGAAAGTTATATGCTCTTTCGCCAGCTCCTTCGCCATAATACGGGTCAGGTGATGCACCGCAGCTTTGGAGGCAGAGTAGGAATAAGCCCCGTCGCCGATGGGAGTAGACCCCATAACAGAGCCAAGGTTTATGACCCGTGAAGGGTCCTCCAGACGCCCACTCGCCTTCAGCTCCGGCAACAAAGTTTGCGTTAAATGAAACAAACCTGTGACATTCACATCCATAATCCGCTTCCACGCGAAATGTGGGAATGTTTCCAATGGCTCACCCCAGCTTATGCCCGCGTTGTTGACCAGAATATCAAGCGTGGGAGTGCGCTCGCGCAAGGTTGCAGCCAACGCCAAAACGCCTTCTTCAGAGCCAACATCCCCTTCAAACGCCTCCACAGAACCCGCAGCATCCGGGTTACGAGCCTTTAGCGCGGCGTTGATTTCTTCGGCAGTGTTTTCAACGACTTGCAGCTTGCGGGAGCAGATAAAAACCCGCGCGCCCCCTTCTGCCAAAGCAGTTGCGACCATCCGGCCAATGCCGGTTCCTCCACCTGTTACCAGCGCAGTTTTGCCAGCAACACCAAACAGTTCCTCCAGATATCCCATAGAGACACCCTACCTCCCACTTTATTCTTTGAGCTGCAAACCGCTTTCCATGCCGACCTTAAACCAATGGGCAGGCACACTTTTTTCAGGCGCAGTTGACAACATACTCGCTAGTATGTTTCCGTATATCAACCGTTGTAAAGCAAAATATTACCAGGAATTCTTTTGGCTCTCCTGCTTGTGTGATTGGTCTTCAATAAGAGTTTTGATCACTCATCCTATTGTTTTTTCGTTGGTTTTTCCAATCGAGAAAGAGAGGCACAAGAACTCCGGGGTCTTGGGAGGACCACTCATGAACGACACACTACTAGACCAACGTCCAGTTATGGACCTTGGCATGAGCCCGCGCATAGCTCAGCTGATCGAACAAGTGCGAACCATGATCACTGAGGAAATTGCACCTCTGGACGAAGAGTTTCATGCAGAAATTTCAGTTGGTGACCGCTGGGAGTACACCGCCCGGCAGACTGAAATTCTAGAGAGCTTGAAGGCCAGTGCGCGTGCAAAAGGTCTCTGGAATTTCTGGCTAACTGCCTCAGATCGCGGCTTCGGCCTTACCACCGTTGAGTACGCCTATCTCGCTGAAGAAATGGGTAAATCTCCGCTGGGACCAGAGGTATTCAACTGCAACGCACCTGATACTGGCAACATGGAAGTGTTTGAGCGTTACGGCTCTGAGGAGATGAAGGAAACGTGGCTTAAGCGCTTGCTCAACGGCGAAATTCGCTCAGCATATCTGATGACTGAGCCGGATCATGGTTCATCTGATGCAACAAACATAAGCATGTCTTGTGTGCGTGACGGTGACGATTACGTGCTGAACGGAGAGAAGTGGTGGTCCTCCGGCGCAGGCGATCCGCGCTGCGCTGTTTACATCACCATGGTCGCCACTCCAACCGAAGGCACCAAGCACCAGCAACATTCCATGATTGTGGTTGACGCCAACACACCAGGCATCACCAAACTGCGCCCCATGAGAGTTTTTGGCCACGATCATGCCCCACACGGTCATTTGCATCTGCGGTTTGAGGATGTTCGGGTTCCCGCCAAAAACCTTCTGCTGGAAGAAGGGCGCGGGTTTGAAGTAGCACAAGGTCGCCTTGGACCGGGCCGCATTCACCACTGCATGCGTGCAATTGGTCAAGCAGAACAAGCACTTGAGTTGATGTGCAAACGCGCCATCAGCCGAGAAGCTTTCGGCAAACCGTTGTACAAACTCGGTTCCAACTTCGATATCATCGCCGAATGTCGCATGGAAATTGAACAGGCCCGCCTCCTCTGCCTCAAAGCGGCATGGATGATGGACACTTCCTCTGCCCGTGAAGCTGCGTTCTGGATCAGCCAGATCAAAGTAGTCGCCCCTCGCATGGCGCTAAAGGTGACCGATGAAGCGATGCAAATGTTTGGCGGACAAGGCATTTCTCAGGATACCCCACTAGCAACCAATTGGATGAACCTGCGCACTTTACGGTTTGCGGACGGACCAGATGCCGTGCACCGCAATTTCATCGGACGGTCAGAATTGCGCAAACATACGCAAGAAAAAATCTAAATCGCAAAGGGGAGAGTAAACGCTCTCCCTTTCTTTGCAAATGCACTCCAAGACGGGGAGAACGCAATGACATTGCATGATGATTTTCGCATAGAAACAAGGGGTTGGCTTGAAGAAAACTGCCCTAAAGAAATGCGCAGGACTGTCACGACAGAAGAGGATATCTGTTGGGGCGGACGCAATTGGACCTTTAAATCCCCCGCGCAAAAGCAGTGGCTGGACAGCATGGCCTCCGTTGGTTGGACTGTTCCCAGCTGGCCAAAAGAGTATGGCGGCGGCGGCCTCAGCGGAGATGAAGTTAAGATCCTGAAAGAAGAGATGAAACGCATCAACGCCATCTCACCACTGGAAAGCTTTGGCATCTGGATGCTCGGCCCTGCTCTCCTCAAATACGGCTCCCATGAGCAAAAACTTGAACATCTGCCGAAAATTGCCACTGGCGAACACCGCTGGTGCCAAGGGTACTCAGAACCCGGTGCAGGATCTGACCTTGCCTCCGTCCAAACCAAGGGCGTGGATATGGGTGACCACTTCCTCGTCACGGGTCAGAAAGTATGGACATCTTACGCAGATCAAGCTGATTGGATCTTCGCTCTGGTTCGTACAGAGCCTGATGCAAAGAAGCACAAGGGCATCTCCTTTCTCCTGTTTGATATGGCCAGCGAGGGCGTCAGCACCAAGCCTATCCTCTTGATTTCAGGCGGATCTCCGTTTTGTGAGACCTTCTTTGACTGCGTAAAAGTGCCCATGGAGAACGTGGTTGACGAGCGCGGCAATGGCTGGACCATCGCAAAATATCTGCTCACACACGAGCGCGAGATGGTCAGTAGCCTTGATGCAATTTTCGGCGGATCTACAGGATTATACGAGACAGCGCTTAAGTGCATTGGGCTGGATGACAGTGGCCGTCTGGATGACCCACTGCTCCGCGCTGATATAGGTGACTTCATTGTCGATGAAATCGCGTTAACTGCTCATCTCGCTGCTGCAAAAGACTTTCACCGGGCAGGCAACCAATTGGGCGCGCGGTCGGCAGAGCTTAAGTATCTGGGAACGGAATTAAACAAGCGCCGTCAGAGCCTTGCAGTTCAATCTGGTGGTTTGGAAGCGCTTACTGGCCCTGAAGATAACAACGGCATAGGGCGTCCGGCCGCAACTTGGCTGCGCTCCAAAGGCAACAGTATTGAGGGCGGAACCTCTGAGATTATGCTGTCCATCATTTCCAAGGCGGTCTTGCGCCTACCGACACTGGGTTAAAGGGAGATTATCATGGAACTATTTAGCTCTGAAGAAACCCTCCTTAAGGACTCAGCTTCTGGCTTTATGTCAGAAAAAGCTCCTGTGCGGGCCTTACGGGAAATTCGCGATACAAAACAAGCGCTTGGGTTTAACCAACAGCTGCACAAATCCCTCGCGGATATGGGTTGGTTTGGCATGTTGTTACCGGAGGAGGCTGGCGGATACGACTTTGGCCACCGCGCTGCCGGCCTGGTCGCGGAAGAAATGGGCCGCAACCTGACCGCCTCTCCTTTCATCTCCACCGCTGTGCTCAGTGCTATCGCATTGCGCGAATCGGACAGCGATCATCTTACCCATTGGGGACCGAAGATCGCCGCAGGTGAAGCTGTGATTGCGCTGGCCATTGATGAGGGTGCCAAACACAACCCATCCCGCATCAAAGCAACGGCAATACCGGATGGGAACGGCTTCACGCTCAATGCAAGAAAACGGGCGGTTTTCGATGGATATAACGCCGACCGGTTGATTGTCGTTGCAAAGGTTGGTGATGAGACAGCGCTGTTTCTTGTTGACCCAAGCGCCAATGAGGTTGAGGTAGAACGCAGCGCCCTGCTGGACAGCCGAAATGCAGCCAACATTCAAATCAACAATCTGCATTTGGATGGAAAAGACCTTCTGTGCCCACTTGATAAAGGCGCCGACGTGCTGGCCGCAACGCTGCGCTCTGGCCGCGCAGTTGCAGCCGCCGAGCAGCTTGGCGTTGCACGAGAGATGGCCGAGCGAACCGTTGCTTACCTTGGTGAACGCAAGCAATTCGGCGTTCAGATTGGCATTTTTCAAGCACTGCAGCACCGCATGGCGGACTTGTATTGCCGGATTGAGGAAACGGCTTCTCTTATCTCTGCTGCCCTGCGGGCAATTGATGCAACTGCAGATAACGCAGAGCTTCTTTCACGCGCGGCGAAAGCTAAGGCAGCTAAAGTTTCGCGCTGTGCAACAGAAGAGGCGGTACAAATGCATGGCGGAATCGGCATGACTGATGAAGTGGATGTCGGATTGTTTATGAAACACGACAGAGTATTAACAGAGATGCTAGGGGACAGTGCCCATCACATAGACTTTTTGCTAAGCCATAAGGGTCTTTGACTGTATAATCAGTATTTTTACTTGTGATTGCTTCCTAAGTGATTTCATAATTGAAGGTACTGATCCGCCCCTTTGGATCAGCGAGAGCCAGTCTGCAACAGCATTGCCCGGTGTTGCTGACTGGCTCTTTTGTTTTTCAAAACGACCAAGGCTTTCGAATACTCAAATTTTCATGCCCGGCATATTGAGCGATGATGTGTTGCCACCATCTACCGCCAGAGCTTGCCCCGTTATGAAGCTTGCATCCTTGCTCGCCAAAAACGCAATTGTTGCTGCAACTTCAGATGGATCTCCATGACGCCTCAGTTCTGCCCGTGACCCAAGGCGATCTTCCTTGCCTGCATCGCGTGCATGGTCAAACACAGGCTTGGTCATGCCAGTTTCAATAAGGCCAGGGCAAACGGCATTTACCCGCACGCCATCCTCGCCAAAATCACAGGCGGATGTCTTGGTGAAATTGATGAGAGCCGCTTTGGAAGCACTATAAGCATTGCCCCCTGCCCCTGCACGTATTCCGGCCACTGATGCAGTATTCACAATAGCCCCTATACCAGAAGCCTTGAGTTGCTGGCGGGTGTACTTTGTAAACAGCATGGCTCCAAGTACATTCACCTGATAGACTTTGAGCCAATCCTCATAGTCCTCATGGCTGCCACCCCACGAGCCTTTACAGATAACGCCCGCATTGTTGCAAAGTACGCTGATGCCGCCAAAGGTGTTTTCAACCGCCTCCACGCAACTTTCAACGGCCTCCTCGTTGGAAACATCCAGTTCGTAAATGCGCGCGCGACATCCCTCTGGTAGAAGTGCAGCAGTTTCTTCCAGTCCCTTTGCATTCATATCCACGAGGGCAACAGTCGCGCCTTCCTCGGCCAATCTAATGGCCGTTGCCCGTCCAATACCGCTGGCGGCGCCTGTAATGAGGGCGACCTGCCCTGCAAATCTGGGTTGCATGCTCATTCCCTCCCCGTTGCCAAAACGACCTTACCGACGACACGTCTTTCCATGAGATCTCGCAGGGCCTCAGGCGCTTCTTCAAGAGAGTAGCTCCTGCTTACGGTTGGATTGATTTTACCGCTCTGGAACCATTTAAACAGCTCTGAGAAGTTATCCATATCCTTTTCCGGTTCTCTCATGCGGAAGGCACCCCAGAACACACCTGTGATGGCGCATCCTTTCAGCAACGTCAGGTTTACCGGGACAGTCGGAATCTCACCGGAGGCGAACCCTACAACCAGCACACGACCATTCCATGCCGTCGAGCGCAGTGCTTTTTCAAACATATCTCCGCCGACGGGATCATAAACAACATCAACGCCCTTCTTACCGGTGATTTCCTTCAGGCGCTCTCTCAGGTCTTCTGTGGTGTAGTTGATCAGCTCACTTGCGCCTGCTTTTCGGGCTGCCTCCAGCTTTTCTGCGGAACTGGCAGCCGCAATCACCCTCGCCCCCATGACCTTACCAAGTTCAACCGCCGTCAAGCCAACACCTCCGCCCGCACCAAGCACAAGCAACGTCTCGCCAGCTTTTAACTCAGCCCGCTGTTTCAGCGCATGCATTGAGGTTCCGTAAGTCATAGTGAAACCTGCGGCGACGGTCGCAGACATCTCCTCCGGGCGTTTCATCACGGCGGATGCATCCACCACGGCTTCCTCTGCAAACCCGCCTTGTTGCAGCAGCAAGGCCATAACGGGATCACCAACAGCAAAACCAGTAACACCTTCGCCAAGCGCATCAATCCGCCCCGCAATTTCACCGCCTGGCACAAATGGCATAGGTGGTTTGATCTGGTATTTGCCCGCAATCACCAGCGTATCCGGGAAATTAACTCCGGCCGCCTCAACAGCAATTCGGACTTGCCCTTTACCGGGTTCTTTCCGGTCCACATTTTGGACGCTCAACGATTCTGGCGGCCCATACTCGGAACAGACAACAGCACGCATGATTTACCTCCCAAATCAAAACATACCCGTGAGTATGTTACGGAATTAACAAAGGCGCAACTGCAACGCAGGGTGAAGTCGCCTGCCCTGCCACAAAACCTCTCTCAATTTGAGGCAGCTCTTTCGTAAACCGGAAACCACAGTCAGCGGAGAAAACCGCAGATCACATGATCCGTTTACGCACCCTCTTCAAACTGCAGCAAACGAGTACGTGTTGACCATGGAAAAACCAAATGGCTGAAACGGATAAGCCCGACCTTGAGAAACAATACGAACGTCTGGAAAGCTCAGCGGAAGGGCTGACCAGCACAGCAGCGGCGAACCGGCTGAAGCTATACGGTCCAAATGCGCTGCAAGAGAAGAAAACCAGCAAACTGGCCGAGTTGCTCAAAACCTTTTGGGGGCCAATTCCGTGGCTTATTGAGATTGCCGCGATCCTATCTGCGGTCATTCAGCATTGGGCAGATTTTGCTATCATCCTGTTTATGTTGGTTCTCAACTCCGGCATTGAATTTGTTCAAAGCAGTAAAGCCGCTGACGCTCTTGCGGCGCTCAAATCATCCATGGCTTTAAAAGCCCGCGTAAAACGAGACGGCAAGTGGGTAGACTTACCTGCCGCCGAAATTGTACCGGGCGACATCATCAATCTGGAAAATGGAGATATCATACCGGCGGATTGCATTCTCACAAGCGGGCCGTATCTGTCCGTTGATCAAGCAGCGTTAACAGGCGAATCTCTGCCCGTCGACAAAGGCAGGAATGACGTTGCCTATTCCGGCTCCATCGTAAAACAGGGCACCATGCAAGCGCTTGTCACCGCCACGGGTTCCGATACGTTTTTTGGCAACACGGCTAAGCTGGTACAAACAGCGGGGAACATTTCCCACTTTCAAAAGAGCGTGCTTGCGATTGGTAAGTTCCTGATTTTCGGAACAGCCTTGCTCGCGGCACTCATCATCATCAAGCAGCTTTATCTGCAACAAAGCCTGTTGGATATCGTTGAGTTAGTGCTCGTTCTGGTGATTGCTTCAATACCCGTGGCTATGCCTGCGGTCCTTTCCGTCACTATGGCATTGGGTGCGCTGACACTTTCCAAGAAAAAAGCCATCGTCTCGCATCTTCAAGCCATCGAGGAGCTCGCTGGGGTAAATGTGCTGTGCTCCGATAAGACCGGCACTCTGACGAAAAATGAACTCACGCTCGGTAATTCAATTTTGTATGACGCACGCAATGAGAAAGAACTGGTCGTCATGGCCGCATTGGCATCCAGTACAATCGAGAAGGACGTCATCGACCACCTCATTGTTAGCAAAGCTGACCGCCACATTCTGGAGCTCTACCATCAAAACACGTTCACGCCGTTTGACCCCGTCAACAAGCGGACCGAGGCAGGCATTTCTGGGCCGAGTGGCGCTTTTAAAGTCATCAAGGGCGCACCACAGGTGGTCATTGATCTCTGCACCAACTCGCAGGACGAAAAGGATTCTGCGACAGAGGCCGTACACGAATTTGCCGTCCAAGGTTTACGTGCCCTTGGAATAGCAAAGACCAACGAGAAACACGAATTACATCTGCTTGGCATCCTTTCGCTTTTTGATCCACCGCGAGACGATTCCAAACAGGTTATCGAAGAAACGCAGGCGGCAGGCATAACCGTGAAGATGGTAACGGGGGATGACATCGCCATTGGCAAACAGATCGCCGGGCAACTTGGTTTGGGCACAGAGCTTCAAAGCGCTGCTCAGGTATTTGCAGACACAAAGGACATGGATAATCTACCAGAAAGCATCCGCAAAGAAATCATCAACGCCGATGGCTTCGCCCGCGTGTTTCCAGAACATAAATACGGAATCGTAAAAGCGCTCCAGCAATCAGGTTACTACGTTGCTATGACAGGTGACGGTGTAAACGATGCCCCGGCACTCAAGCAGGCCGACGTCGGTATAGCCGTTTCCGGCGCAACAGATGCAGCACGATCAGCCGCAGACCTGATCCTCACATTGCCGGGCCTCTCAATCATCACCGAGGCGGTTATCGAGGCTCGCAAGATCTTCGCGCGGATGATCAGTTACGTGGACTACCGCATAGCCATGACGATCAATCTGATGGTCTTCGTCTCCGCCAGTGTCATCGCCTTGGAGCAGGTGCCTCTGACCGCGATCATGATTGTGATGCTGGCCTTGCTGGATGACGTCCCGATCATCACCATCGCCTATGACAATACCGAAGCAGCATCCGCACCCATGGAATGGCAGTTGGGTAACATGCTGCGGACTACCACCGTTCTCGGTCTCATATCCGTGGTTGAAAACTTCGTGCTGATGTTGGCGGCAAAGCATTGGTTAGAAGTTCCCACAGCAGAACTACAAAGCGTCATGTTTCTTCAGCTGGTCGTGGCAGGGCATTTGCTGTTATTCGTTTGCAGACATGATCACTGGTTTTGGCAGGCACCGCGCCCCTCCATCAAATTGCTGACTGCAATCATCGCCACACAACTTCTTGCCGTCATCATCTGCCGTAGTGGGTTCCTCGTGCCAGCACTCAGGTGGGAGTTGATTGGCATAGTCTGGGCACAGGCGATCCTTTGGATGTTTATCCTCAACATTGCCCGCAAGGTGTGCCGCTAGAAAAGAAATTGCAGGCTGCACTTCCACACCCTGGATAAAGCAACTAGACATATGAGGATGTTTGCTGATGGAGTTGGTCCGTGCCGAGTTTACCCCTTCCCTTTTTTACCGCTCTCTTTCTATGCTTCATCCTACTGCGCTTACTGGCAGGATACGGACGCAAACTTCCATCCCTCCTCATCCTCACCATTGCGCTCTATTCAATCCAGTCGGCATTGCTTGGCATCAAGTGGGGCATGGGCGGACTTCCATCATGGGCTCTCATCGGATTGGCATTGATGTTGCCACCCGTCACATGGTTGGCATTCCTTCAACTCACTGAGAAGTTGAAGCGCTCTGCAATTTATTGGACGACAGGCCTTACGCTTTTTCTGCTCTCACTCATCACCTTAGCTCCAGCACTTGAAATTGCCGTTCTCATCGATCTGGTCGGGGCTGGCGTTTATCTGGGATACGGTTTTCTGTTCTTCCGTACAGCGACCCGCCACCAATGGGAGTGGACGAGCAAGCTGGCCATCAGTCAAATTTTGCCTGTGCGCCGAACATTGCTTGTTGCCGGCAGCGTGTTCTCCGCCTCCGCCCTGGTGGATTTGGGTGTAGCTGCAGATTTCGCGTTGAACAAGGGAAGCAACGCTGCAACGATTGTCGGCATGGCTAACTTGACCATGTTGCTCGCGCTGGTTGTGTTGGTCCTCGTCAGCAGTCGGGGAACCACACCCGCCACACAGCAGGCGGTTGCCTCCAAACGAAGCGATACTCCAGCAACCTCTGATCAGACAAAGCTGCTGGCCGCATTAGATCAACTGATGCGATCAGAACATCTCTACCGGGATGAAGGCCTGTCTCTGGAAAAAATGGCCCGCAGGCTCCGCGTTCCAGCTCGGCAGATTTCCAGTGCGGTGAACAGCGTCAGAGGGATCAACCTTCCGCAATACACCAATGGTTTTCGCGTGGAGGAAGCCTGTCATATGCTGGAGACGACAGACACTCCCATAACCACAATCATCTTTGAAGTAGGTTTCACCACCAAGTCAAACTTCAACAGAGAGTTCCAACGCATTACGGAGAAGAGCCCCAGTGCATGGCGGAAGGCCCACAAAGCGACCAAGCAGGCTGAGCCAGCTTAGAAGATTTCACGCAGGATGCTTGTGGCACTCTTCCAACCGCCGGTGAAGTTCATATCAGAAACCAGTTTATCTACGTTGAGATGGATGTTCTCCTTACTCACACCCTCTGCAAATTTAAGATAAACGGCAGCCATATCCCCGCTCAGATCAAAGCTTGAAACGTCTCCGACGAAATAGATCACCGACTTCTCAGCCTTAACTGAAAACGTGTTGAAGCTGCCTGAAAAATCGCCCGCCAACTTATCAAGTTTAACAGCAACGTCGATCCGGTTTGGCAGAACAATAGAAGCTTCTGGGTCGCACCAGCCAAATGGCCACCCTCCGCTTCGCTCCAGTTCTATCGTCAACACACCATTTGCTTTGGATGTATTTGCGGTAAGGCTACACCCCATCGCATCACTCGTGTTGACTGAAATCCGAGAGGTGCCTTCACTCTCGCCAACGAGCCGCAAGCCCGTGTTGCTTCCAACAATCTCAATGGCCTTGATACCATCCGGGTTAAGCGTTTGGTGACTTTCCATTCCGCTGGAAACAGATGCATAAGACGCTATTGCAATTGCTAGCAGGGCTGCACCTACACCCAATACGATTTTAGTAGCCATCTGGAAACTCCATGTTTGAACCAACACAAACATGAACACACACCGCATTATGCGAGACCTAATACATGAATTGAGACCAATTCTACGTCCTGAAACAGAAAGAAGTACCCTCCCTGAGACCCGCTCTATCCAATACCGAACTGAGCCACGCCGGCCGACTTAACGGGCTCAGAGCATTCCGGATCTCATCATAGAATGCGCTGAGACTAGCCCTGAGATTGCAATGTGCTTTCCCGTTCAAACTTGTGAAGATCATGACTGGATCGGACTTTTCTGGCACGCGTTTCGTGGCCATCAACAGAATGACAGACACACACGCCCAAGCTTATATCTTGGGTACCGAAGCCATATTTGGTCCAGAAGGATTGATGGGAAACCACCGCCAATGGCCGTATTGTCTGATGCAGTAGAGCAACTATATTGGGCAGGCCGCATTCCCAACAATTTGGTTGGTTGGTACCGAGGCCCCTCAGAATATTGCACGGGTCTTCAAAGCAATCTCAATCCATTCTTGCTACTTTATTGCTGAGGCGTTTCGACTGATTCCAAACGTCACAGCTTCTCTCATCCAATAAACTAATCAATTTGCTCGCCCTTTTCTGAACTTTCAAACCTGATTGAGTTCGCTTTCGAAGATTTCCTAACAACAGAAAATATGGATGAACGCGGTTTTCCGGAAGTTGACAGCTGTCCACTTTCATAAAAGTGTATCAAGTTTCCGTAATCGGAGCGCATAATACATTTGATTACAACTTGAATTTGAAATTCAGCGAAGAGATCTCCACTCTACAAATATCAAGAAAACTTCTGCAAGGAGATCACTATGTACCATCAAACTGGCATGCACGGTTTCGGATTTTTCCCATTCCCGCTCGTCCTCATTCTTCTTCTGGTCATCGCGTATTTCATCGCACGATCCTACGGATACTTAGGCCAGGCATCCTCTCCAAAAACGAGTACACCCGAGCCAAAATCCTCCACCAGCGAAGCGCTGGATATTCTAAATAGGCGCTTTGCCAAAGGAGAGATCGACGAGGAAGAGTTCCAAAAACGATCTCAAGTGCTGCGCCTGAACTTGTAATACAAATCTGTTTTCCGTCACTTCGAATACTGCTTGAGGTGACGGTAAAACTAAATTCACGAGCCTTTTGATGTAGCCAAACAGAGCAAGCCAACCAGATATTCGCATTCGATTGAATGCATCTGAGCTCTTCAACAATCTCAACTACACGTCGCCTTTTTGTTGTTAAACTTCTCCAGATCATGATCTCAAATCTTTATTCGCAGCTGGCAATTCGATGGCCGGGCCTTACAGCCAGAGACCCACCAGCACCCTTCTCAATCCTCGGTAAGCGCCGGGACTTCGGTTTTGGTAAACATATTGATCATATAACCGCGACTAAAAGCACACCTATTGTAGGCACTGGATGCGCAGACAGGTCCTGAATTCAGACGTCAGCGGAGACCGCCTTGAGGGTCTCATAGGCGCCTTCACGCAGCTGGCCTCCATTGATCGTAAAAGCGTAGTTGACTGGAAACCTCGAAAGATCCATGAGCCGGAACCGATAACCTCATCCGGCACGAGAGCTAGATAGATGGATCAATATTGAGAACCAGCAGCCGCATTTACGTTTCTCTACCAGGAACATTGCAATTGCCGAAGCCACCTTGTTATCGGTTTCCAGCACACTCATAGCCCCTTAGCAAAATGTCCCGTTCTGCATTGATGAGCAAATCGACGCTATTTAATCTCAAAATTTACGACCAAATATCCACGGAAAGTGAGACATTCGCCTTACCCATATGGACAAAAAACACAATTTAGTCCGCGTCTCTAACATCGTCTTCCAGCTTTTCTGTCAGAATACAGTTCTCAGCAACAAGAATGTCATTAGGGCCAATCTACTTAAGTTGAGGCGCAAGGAGCTGTGCTAATTCCGATTGCTAAACGATCGAAGACAGCCCTCCAGCGGAGGTATCACTTTGGCTGGTGATGGCAACAGACACCGGAAACTTCTCCACTAGTCGAACTTGGGCCTAACTATTCAATGGACGTCCTATGACCAAAGTTGACTGCAGCCAACACAGAAGAAAAAAGGCGCAAAAATTGGGTAACAGCGAGCGAAAAGTTAAACCGACCGGCCAGCTATCACCTTTCTCCATTCCTAGATTCAACGAAACTGCACTAAGGATGCACCAAGATAAGCTAAAGTGTAATAGATCGTTGCAACCATAAATTAAAAGCCCTCACCACTATAAACGCAGTATTTGTGAATCAATTAATAAAATCAGTGTGTTACTAGAACTCGCAGTTGGTATGGCATCGCCGGCAACCCACTGAGATCCCGAAATTCTGAGATATTTCGTTACAGTTGATTTCTTGCTGAAAATGCAGATATCGAGCAATTTGAACAAGAGGTTGAACGCGATAACCGCAAACGCAATCGACCGCACACTGCTGGCTTCCCACGGCCCCAACACCGCGTTTCCGGCAGTGTGCACCCAATATCAAATTAGGCAAATTGCTCCAACTGACTGAGCGTCCCATGACTTACCTCCGCACTATTTGGAATTCGCCATACACATTTTGGTTTCTCCTGAGCATTCCAGGTGTTCCAATAATCGGCGGGCTATTGCGCGAAGGTGAAAAACTAGAGCACCTTATGAACCCCAGCGGTGAGTTTGCAGCCCGTTACCTCATCGCAACTCTGATGATCACGCCGCTCATGTTCTTAACCAACGGACAGAAATGGGTTCGGTGGCTCATGGCTCGGCGTCGCTATATGGGTGTTGCCTCCGCCTGTTTTGCAACCTTGCATGTTGCAGTTTATCTGTTGGACAAAGGCACTTTTGGCAAGGTCATTGAAGATTTGGTCAAAATCGGAATATGGTTTGGCTGGTTAGCTTCCTTCGTCTTTATTCCACTAACAATAACCAGCAATGATTGGGCTATTTCTAGATTGGGAGCAAAATGGAAGTCACTACAAAAATGGACCTATGTTGCCGCTGCGCTCGTATTCGTCCATTGGGTCACTCTTGAGTTTAAACCAGGCCCCGCACTCGTCCATTTCACACCACTCATCCTGTTAGAAATTTACCGCTATATCCACATCGCAAACAAACGTAAGTCCCGAAAACAAGTCGTCCGTGCATAAAATTTCCCCAACCCATCAAGCAGCCCGTTATCTTTCTTCAAGATGGCGGGCTTCACTTTGCACTCCTTTTGTACAGAGGACAGCCACCCAAAACAGAGGTAAGCTGCTGTTTTGGAGGAGGGACTTATTATGGTAACGACAGATTTTCCGAGGATTAACCCCTCAAATTTAAAACACCCAACGGCATTGAACCTTTCACTGCCAGACCCACTGCCCGATGACATTCAAGAACCCTTCGGCAAATGCCAGAGCAAGCTGGGTCTCATTCCCAATGTTTTGGTAGCTTTCGCACACAGACCAAAAAAACTCAGAGCGTTCTCAGCAATGTACAATGAGTTGATGCTTGGAGAGTCAGGCCTCAGCAAACTAGAGCGAGAAGTCATTGCCGTGACTGTCTCATCCATTAACTCCTGTTGGTATTGCCAAGTTGCGCATGGAGCTGCTGTTCGCGTGCTTTCCAACAGTCCGGAGTTGGGCGAAGCTATTGTGATGAATTATCGCTATGCAGACCTCACTGATAAGCAGTGCGTTATGCTGGATTTTGCAGCAAAGATCGCAAAAATGTCCTCTGAAATAGTTGAAGCTGACCGCCAGCAATTGCGCCACCACGGTTTCACAGAGGAGGATATCTGGGATATTTGCGAAGTTGCCGCATTTTTCTCAATGTCAAACAGAATGGCTTCCGCAATCGGCATTCAGCCGAATGCCGAATATCATGGCATGACCCGCTAATTCCACCCAGTTTGGGGGAGGGGAGAGCTAAGACAGCTGACAACTTCAAAAGTTGACAGCTGTCAACGCGCGAAAATAACACTTGCAACACTGTGAGCACTATTATATCGTTAATCGACGATTTGCGAGTGATGCCAAATGACAGTTAACCAATGCATAACCACGTTTTCACCTGCTTCCTTGAATGAAGAAGAAGAAAACAAACTTGCGGCCCAAGCGAAAGCTTTGGCCCATCCTGCGCGTGTACGTCTTCTCAAAATCATGGCAGCGCAACCCGGTTGTGTTGGAGGCGATTTGGTCAACTCAATTGGCCTGGCCCAGTCAACAGTTTCTGAGCATCTCCGAATACTTAAAGACGCAGGATTCATATTATCTGAATCACAACGCCCACGTATTTGCTATTCCGTAAATCGTGCTGAACTTCAGAAATTCAACGCCCTCTTTGAAAGCAGCTTTAAGCTCTAAAATTTGCCTAATTTAATCGTCAATCGACGATAGACAGGAGAACTTGTGGGAATTTTCGAACGCTACCTTTCAGTTTGGGTAGCTCTCGCTATGGGAGCAGGGATAGGCGCCGGCTTATTGCAACCTGAGCTGTTTGAAACAATCGGCACACTACAAATTGGCGGCATCAACCTCGTCATTGCATTGCTGATCTGGTCGATGATCTATCCAATGATGGTACAAGTAGAATTCACCGAAGTACGCAATTGCTTTGTGAAACCAAAAGGTTTGATTGTTACATTAGCAATGAATTGGCTAGTGAAGCCATTCACGATGGCAGCATTAGCAATCCTATTTATGCGCTACGTCTTTGCCTCATGGATATCTCCAGATCTAGCCAATCAATACATTGCGGGCATGATCTTGCTGGGTGTCGCCCCATGTACAGCGATGGTTTTTGTCTGGTCTTATCTCACCAAAGGAAACGCCAGCTATACTGTTGCGCAGGTCGCGACCAACGATTTGATCATGATCTTTGCATTCGCGCCCCTTGCGGCCTTCCTTCTTGGTGTTTCAGATATCATTGTCCCATGGGATGTACTGTTGGTTTCAACCGGCCTCTTTGTTGCCTTGCCATTGGGGGCAGGGTGGTTGACCCGACTTGCTTTTAAAAACGACGCGCATCTCGTCTCCTTCAGCTCTGGCATGAAACCATTTTCTATCGTCGGACTGGTGGGAACCGTGTTCCTCCTCTTTGGCCTTCAGGCCAACAACATCATCGCCGCACCAGCAGACATCGTTCTGATCGCAATTCCATTGTTGATCCAGACGGCTCTCATTTTCTTCATCACATACATCTGGATGAAGAAATGGCGACAACCACACAACGTCGCAGCTCCAGGCGCAATGATCGGGGCCTCAAATTTCTTCGAACTCGCTGTTGCTGTCGCAATAAGTCTGTTCGGCGTTACATCGGGTGCAGCGCTGGCAACCATAGTTGGTGTTCTGGTGGAGGTGCCCGTAATGCTGGCGTTGGTTTCTTATGCCAACAAAACACGCGGTCAGTTCTCTGAAGATGAAGTGGAAGGAAAAACCGAAATACAATCGCACTAAATTGCAGGGCAGGGGAGGGATGAACTTCCCTGTCTTATACTAGGCTTGGCATTAGCTCAGTCTACGGTTACGCTCGTTCTTTTACTCATCCATTTCAAAGAGCAGCACATGACCAACCTCCCAATATTCTGTCGAGCCATCTGCGTTTTCCTAATTGATACAAGCACGGAAGAACCACAAGTCCTGTTGCTTCGGCGTATCAATCGACCAGCAGGAACCTGGAGCCAAATTGCTGGATCAATCGAAGAGAACGAAACCGCTTGGCAGGCGGCTCTCCGGGAAGTCAAAGAAGAGGTCGGGATCTCACTAACCGAGTTGTGGTCTGCAGATATCTGCGAGCAGTTTTACGTCGCGGCTAAAAACTCGATAGAAATCCTGCCGGTCTTCCTCGCTAGAATTTCTCGCGATACTCCGCTGGTTCTCAATGACGAACATGATGCCTATCAATGGTTCTCGATTGACGATGCAAAGGAGCTGGTTAGCTTCGCAGGTCAAAGATGTATCCTTGAGCAAATCAAATCTGAATTCGTTGATCGCACGCCAAACCCTCATTTGCGGATAGATATCACACAGACAGAGTGTCCTGCATAGCGATATAGTTCTGATGCAATCTCAAGAGCAATGGTTTGAGAGAAAAGCAGGCATTTGAAATCTGCATAGCACAGGAAACTGGAGCAATAGCGTATTCTGCAGTCCGCCAAATGTGATCACTGTATGCTGGCCATTTTTCAACACCGACTTTGGCGCAGATATAAATATCACGGCTATAAGCATTGAGCTGAAGCATTTCCGATTCAAAGATTGACCGAACCATCCGCTTCATCAACCAAGCACATACCACTTTGCGAGCTCTATCATCGGCGGCATTATCAAAATGTACCATCCACTGGTCCAGCCTTATCGGCACCGCTTTTAGGTGTGCAATTGCTTCCACATTCAATTTGGGTTCCGGCAACTGCGAAATTAGATCTGCTCCCCAAATTGTCCAGCCAGAATAGGCCATTGAAAATTTCAACCAATGGTACCTTGTTGGATTAGCGAAGGCACCAACATCAATATACTCAACATCCAAATCCAAAGAGGGAATAAGAGCAGAGCAAAGTTCAATCCCCGTCCTACTTGCAGAATTGGTGAAGACACATAAATCCAGGTCCGAGACACCTGCTACATCTGTCTGCCGTGCAACCGAGCCACGTAAAATAACGCTAATCAACGCATCGCCAAACTCACTTTCCAACTTATGCGTTTGCTCTTCAATAACCTCAGACCAGTTTGCGCCAGGAACTTGACCAATGCGCGGTAATACACGGTTCTCATCAGCTGGCGTAAGTTCGCCAATTGCCCGCAAAATCTGACTACGCATCCCAAAATCCTTTGTATCTACAGACTTTCCGCCAGCAAGGCCTAGCTCAGCGTCAAACCGTAGAGCGACTTGTGCAGAGCCAGTTTTCCATCCATCGCTCGGTCGACGCAAGCGCGGAAGTATCCGGCAGGTCGCGAAATTCCCTCAGGATCACGCAGGGTCTTTTCAACCGTCACCACCAAAACAGCCGCAGCCATTTTATCGCCAAGCGAAACAACGGCCTGTTTCCAGCCATCCTCCGACAAACCGATAGCCAATCTAAGCTGTTCCGCGGCCTCGACCAAATCAAACCAGCTTGCAAATCCGGCTCCCAACATCTCTTTGGTTTCCCTGGTTGCCCCATCAATCATGCCGATAGAAACGGAGGAAAGATGCTCGCTTAGAGAACTATTCGTACCGGTGGCTCTCAGGCTTTGTTGTTGTCGAGTACTCACTGATCTGGCAAAAGATTTGCTTTTGCTTCTTATTTCGAGAGCATTTTTGTGAGCTTCGTTAGAAGCGAGCTTAATTTTTGAGTAGTCGTCGTTAGACGGCTTCCAACTATTACTATTTTTATGAGATTGAATGGTTGTATTATTATATGGGGTGACATTGCTGTCATGGTCGCATGACATATGATGGTTTATATCTTCATTACTACTCGGAGTCACGGGCTCTTCATCAGCCCTTACCAGCTCTTCAATCACCAGTTCATATAGCTTTGTTATCTTCTCTGCACGGACCAAAACCATCATGGGGGTTTCCATAAGAGCGTTGAGATCTTCAAGGAACACGCTGCAATCGGTCCCTTCAGCTTGTCCTGTACGGCACGCATCAACAATTGCGCGCGACAACCTGTTAATTGTGCGCTTAGCTTCCTGAGCCGCACGGATACGGGCCTGGAAATCATCAGCGATCTGCTTAAACTCGGCAACACGTTGTCGGGCAGGAGAAAAGTCAAACCCATACGCACGATCAATCTCACCGCTGTGGTCATTGCGGTAGATAAACCGACGCCCTGTAGGGCTATCACGATAGGCTAGAATACCAACTTCAACCAGCTTCTTCAAAGATCTGATGACAGTGCGCGTAGAGCGGCAGACATATTCAGCCAGCTTGTCATTTGATATGGCAACCAAAGGGCGACGATCCTGTTTCCAGTCATCCGCGCGTGTCAGGCCAATAAGAATGTCGAGAATATGGTAGGTTGTCCCATCAATGCCGAGGGCAGGCGCAGCCTTTTTGAGAGTGATCGCAACTTCGGCTTTTGTGGTTTTAACAATGTCATTCGCCATAGCCAATTGTTGGCTGGCCAACATGCCAGGTGTCATTTTGCGGAAAGACGCAACGCTCGTGCTTTGCATAGCAAACCCGTTCACCAAGAGCGAACTCGTGGTGTTATCCAAGTGATACTGGGGATTGTGCGCCCGAAAAAGCAAAAATGCGCCACAAAGCAGGACAAGAAAGCAATGCTCACTTGATTCGCAGGGTGCGTTCGTCGTAGGATGATCGTGCTAAAGATGGTCCTGGACGAGTTCTTTACTCTCTTGGGCGACGATTTTAGGGCCTTGCTGATTGCCGTCAGCAGGGCCTTTCGTCTTTTACAGGGCTACACCATCAGGCGTCCTCCTGCTTCGTAGCTTCAAACTTGGCAATAAGGCCGGGAAGCTCATGCAGCAAAAACTCGCTTAGTTCCGGGTGATTTTTTGTGTCCACGGCAAATGTCGTAGCTTTGCCAGAATGCTTCACCAAGACGTGCTTGTTTCCAATCCATTCAGAGCTTTTAGACTTCCGCATATGCGCAGCCACAGCAATATCACCAGCCCCCACAGACTTGGTTTCCAACTCAGATGGGGTTTCTTGCAGCAGTTGAAGCACTTCGCCAAAGCGTTCATCACTGTTAAGCTCTGCAAAGGACTCCAATGAAAACAGCGAGGCCACCGCATTGTCATGGACTGGAGACAGCCCGCTATCTTCAAAATAGCTTGCCATTTCTTCCCAACGCGGACGGCCAATTTTTGGAGCAGGGCCAATAACACGTAAAAACGCCTCCGGCATGGTTGCCGCCAGTTTCCGGAGTTTAGAGACAAGAGACTTGTCCTTGCCAATTGCTTTTACAATCAATGTTTGCGGATAGTCTTGCGCTAAACGGAACACGAAAAGACAAGTCTCAATAAAGCTGAGATCTTTTCTCTCATGGTTTTCCTGACCTTGAGCAACCAGCAGTTCTTCATCAGAGAGTTCTTTGATCACACCGCGAACCGGTTTGCCCAGTGCACGGCACGCCTTCCAACGGCGATGACCATAGGCAATTTGATAGGTTCCCTCATCACCCGGCGTTGGCCGCACTAGAATGGGTACCTGCTGACCACTGTCAGAAATAGACTCTTTCAGAGCCTCAAAAGCCGGATCAAACGCCACTTCCATACGGTCAGCAACGAAGGAGGGCTGAACCGTTTCAGGGTCCAGCTCAACCACATTCACTGAGGATGCCATTTGAGTGTTGAGGGTTTTCAGTTCTTCACGCAGCTTGTCGCGCTCATCCTTGATCAAATTGATCTCGGCAGCGCCAATCGCACCAGAAGACAAACGCGGGCGAGGGGCTGTCGCATCGGCAACCAACCCGGCCATTCCGCCGCCTGAAAACAGTGTGTCGAGTGCGTTTTTCCGGTCCTTAGCTTTGTTCATATTGGTCGTCCCCAAGAGCCACGGAGAAGATCTTCAATTTCACGGTTGACTGAATCCATGGATTCCAGCGCACGCTTGAGCGTCTCACGGCCAATGGCCCCCGGCTCAAGCTCATAAAGCGATTTCTTTTCAAGACCCGCATTGGCAACAGCGGTAGATTCCAGCGCCGGAGAGTTTAGTACATCTTCACCAAACAACGCACGCAACAAACCAACAACCCGAGTTTGCGGGCTGTCATTGGGGTTATGACGAGTGACGAGGAAGCGCATCCAATCTAGGTTCATCTCACCGCCATTGTTTTCAATCACCCCCATGAGATCCGAACTCATGCCGAGGAACTGATTACAACTTGCAAGATCAAGCATCTGCGGATGGAGTGTGATCAAAAGTCCGGTCGACGCAAACAAGGCACCCAAGGTTAGGAAACCAAGTTGCGGAGGACAATCAATCACCACAACATCATAATCATCATCAACTTCACCCAGCACATTACGGATGCGCCGGAAGAAGATATCCTCTCCGGTAGAGGCACCAGATGCAATTGCAGTTGGCACGATGTGTTCGAACTCAGCCAGCTCCAGATTGGCAGGCACAAGATCTAAACCGGCAAAATAGGTTGGCCGGATCACGTCTTTCAACGTGCGGCGGCCTTCATCATATCGCAAAGCACCAAACAAAGTGCAGTTTGGCTCCACGTCAAATTCCGGTTGAACACCAAACATGGCGGAAAGGGAGGCCTGCGGATCAAGATCAATGGCCAAAACACGATAGCCGCGCAGCGCAAGATAATGCGACAGATGCGTGCTCGTTGTCGTTTTGGCTGAGCCGCCTTTAAAGTTGGCACAGGCGACGACCTGAAGTTTATCACCCTCACGCCGGCGCGGATGAATATTGACTGCCTCGTCGCCTTTTTTACGCGCTGCAAGCACTTCACGGATCGCGTTGATTTGCTCCAGTGTGTAACTACGACGTCCATTGGCCAAGCGGGTTGGCGTTGGGCCTTCTCCATCCAGATCCAGCTGGCGAACGGTGCTTTCGGAAACCCCTATAAGACGCGCAACATCCACTGAAGAGAACGACCGCAGCGCTTTGTTCGCTTCTGGCGGATAAAGTTCTTGCCTTAACCGGTGCAGCTGACCAGATAGGAGCTGCGAATAACGGGAGATCTTCTCAGACGGAGTTTCCTCACGCGAAAGAGTATTATTGCCGTATTCCACTTCGTATAGCCCTCAAACGGTTCCAGTCATCTGCAAACGGTAAGTACGCCCAAAAGGCCCTTGTTTGCGTCGAAAGGGTAACTGACCTACACATTAGTTCAATCCCTTTTTAGTTAACCCACGTTAACACTTTCCACTTTCATATCCATCAATCAATAATAATCGTTTGTTTTCATAATATTAGCTCCAATATGCAGAGTAAAACGAAACGTGCATAAAATCTGACAGGCAATCAATCCGTTTCAGATGAAACAGCGTTCTTGTTGATTCCTTGCCGACTCAAGTGGCACTCCTTTGATTCCTAAGAATATGTTGACGCAGCATTTCATGGATTTGACAGCAGGGGCATAACTCGCTTCCTCATCGCTAGTTTTCAAAGACTTAACGAGTAAACTGAGAGAAGAAACAAAAACTCGGCTGGTCACTGCAATTTTGGGCAGGAATGGACAAGCAGGCATACATGTCGGGATATTTACAACTAAACGGAGTATTATCGCGCTGATTTAATTAAAATTGCGAGTGAATTTAATTTAGGTGAAGATAAACTCTAAGTAAGTACGTTTCAAAATTTTGGAGAACCAGAGTCACCATGCCTTTGGAACTACAAATTATCGATAATTCACCTAGTTTTTCAGAGGATCTAACTCGTTTTATTGAAATTTTATGGGAGCCCCACGCAATTTCATTGCTTTTATAGTTGATATCTTGTTTTACAATTGAACCATATAAAACTGGCCAATACTATTTGCAGTATAAAGTCGGTCATATAACTCGGCTGAAGACTTAAGTTTCCAGTACCCATCATAAGAACCGCCAAATTGAATAGATAATAATTGTAAGGCAGATAACTTTGAAAATAGAGGATACCTTAGAACGAACCGTAACATCGGTCACCGCACATAACGTCCCATCATCCTCCTCCCTAATTGATAGGGCATACGCTCATTTGCGAGCTGCCATTTTGTCTGGTCAATTGGAACCAGGTAGTAAATTGCGCATCCGTGAAATGTGCAGCACATTTGATGTGGGACCGACACCGGTACGCGAGGCACTTTCCCGGCTCGTCTCTCAAGGACTTGTTGCAACACAATCGCATAAGGGCTTTTACATCCCAGAATTAACTCAGCGTGAATTTCAGGATGTCGTAAGCCAACGCAAGTTGTTGGAAAGTGCTACGGTTCGCAGCGCTGTAGAGCGTGGTAACGCTCAATGGCGTGAAAACGTTGGTGATGCTTATCATGCATTACAGGACATTGAACGCACTTGGCAGACCTCCCGTCGTGATTTCTGGACGGAATGGGAGGAAGCAAACCGCGTTTTCCACGTGGCGTTGATTGATGGTGCTGAATCCAGTTGGGCTATGCGATTCCTGAACATGCTTTATGACCAGTGCACGCGTTATAGAGCAACCAAACGCCGTACTGGTTTTGTACCAGAAAGCATTCAGGAAGATCACCAACAATTAATGACGGCAGTGAGTACCGGAGACGGTGCCATGGCAGAGCAGATTATCAAGGCACATATTGAACGCCTCCCAGCTCTCTGCATGCCATAATTGCAGCATTACATTTGACCTCATTCCGGTGAGAGGATTATTCTCCCACCGGAAACTAAGAGAATGGCCGCACCCCACGGGTAATCCCCCTGCATTTGATCGAGTTTAAAAGTAGAGATAGTGTTGCCTCATATCGAGGACTGATTTTATGAAGAAATCTGGTTTTAACGATGCGCGATCATTGCGATTTTGAAATAGGGAGAAAGCGGCATTCCGGTTGCGCAGCTTTGCCGTGAACATGGAATGAGCGCGGCCTCCTTGACGGCGCAGGAGATCGCCGACAAGCTCACTCTCGCCCGCTCCACCGTTGCTGACTGGTTACAACAAGCTGGGATTGACAAGTTCTCCCAACTGGATCCCAAGTCATCGATTCGCCGCTATCAGCGCGACAATCTTGGCGAACTGCTACATTAGGAAATTACGTCAATACGAAGGGTATGGCCATCGCATCACAGGTAATCAGCGCAAACGATCAGCTCGCCAAGGCTGGGACTATCTGCATGTCGCCATTGATGATGCCACCCGCCTTACTTATGTGGAGGGGTGCTGTCGACGAAACCCGCCGCTCTACTACAGCGTTACTCATAAGTGCTCTTCGTTGGTTCAAACAGCAAGGCGTAACTGTGGAGAGAGTAATGACAGACAACGGGCCCAGCTACACAGCTAACTGTTCACGAAAGTCTTGCCTCTATTGAACATTAAGCACATCCGCACACACCCTTCCACACCAAAAGCAAATGGCAAGGTTGACCTGCCAAGATGGCTACACTCGTACAATACCCAGCGACCCCACATCTGCATCAATAGCCTCACCCCAACTCAAGCTCTCTACGGAACAACCTGATCAGAATC
The DNA here is from genome assembly GCF_900104145.1 of Pseudovibrio sp. Tun.PSC04-5.I4. Classification (NCBI taxonomy): domain Bacteria; kingdom Pseudomonadati; phylum Pseudomonadota; class Alphaproteobacteria; order Hyphomicrobiales; family Stappiaceae; genus Pseudovibrio; species Pseudovibrio sp. Tun.PSC04-5.I4. The sequence continues at coordinate 174,994 of NZ_FNLB01000008.1, forward strand.
TACAACTAGCGCAGAATTTTTTTGCACGAAATCACGCTTTTTGTTCGATGAAAATACAACGGTCTGAATAGAGCAACTATTGAGGAAACTCTAAGTCCGAAATAAGAAGCCGTTTCTGCTTTCTTCAGCATGCGACCGGGTTGTTCAATTGCGCTTTCGCATGTCAAACCCTTCTGATCTCAGCTTACGACACCTCAAGGTTTTGAGTTTTGCTATGCCGGTATTTCATCAAACTATTGCTTATCTTTAAGGGCTCGTCTTCATTTCCATGTTTCCATCGTCTATTTTGAGAGCGTAACAAGGGCCGTCAAAACAGGCTTCCGCAATCAACGAGATGATAGGCAGGCTGCCTTTTTTTTCGCCCCGAAAATTGCGCTATGGCCGTCAGAAGTTCATTGGAAAGCTAACCTGTAAATGTTGGGAGCAGACTGTCTAGAATTGAGGTTGCCTCAATCTTGGTTGCTGGCTTGCTTCCTCCGCGAGAAATACCCCAATTGCTCATGGTATTGAGCAGCGGGATAAGAGACTCGCCATCTCGCGTTAAAGAATATTCCACGCGAACCGGCACTTCTGCAAACACCTCACGGCGAACCAGAAAATCTTGCTCCAACTCCCGAAGTGACCGTGTCAACATTCTGTCAGAGGCTTGGGGCGACAGCTTTTTCAGCTCTGAAAATCGTTTGGTGCCGGTAAGGAGGTGAAACAAAAGAACTGGTTTCCACTTACCGCCAATAGCAGCAACAGTGACCTCAATCGCGCTTAAGGATTTCTCAAGAGGAGTTGTCTCTCCTGCCATTTTTTTATAGTCCGTTTATTTTTTTAATTGCCACCCAAAGCGAGGGCAGAAGAACATATTGGTTGTTGCTACCTCAATTTTTATTCAAAATCAAACTAATGGTTACTCGTGGTTTTTCAGTCTACCACAAAGAGAATAGTGATGATGTAGCTTGAGTGGCCGTCTATCTCACCATCAAATAAGCGCCAGAAATTAGGAGCAATGCTGCCATGGCGCGGCTAAGGTCGATTGAACGAACCGGCAGCTCGAACAAGCCGAAATGGTCAATCACCATACCTGCCATGAGCTGGCCCACGATAATCAAGAGAACCGCCGAGGTCGCGCCCAGTTTAGGTAGGGTTTGGGTAATGGTGAGGTACAAAATTAGCCCAAAAACACCACTTGCCAACATGTACCAAGGGATGCTGCGCCACTGGTTGATTTGCTCTCCACCTCTCATAATAAGCAGGGCGAGAGAAGCAATAAAGCCGCCAGCGTGAATGATAACACTGGCCGCAGCTCCGCCAAGACGTTGCCCCATAATCCCGCCCATGGGAGCCTGCAAACCAACAGCAACGCCTCCGAGGAGGCCAATAAAAATAATCAGTAATAATTCCAACACAGCGTTTTATCTCAGTTCGTGTTCCGGCATCAGAATGCCCCTTACTCTCTTTAGACATACCTGAGGGGTCTGCCCATGCAGAATTACAGGTTGTACCTATAGCTGCACTAAACTGCTGTGGAGTGGCCGGGCACAGCTTCTTTCGACAGCGGGGACTAAACCCGAGGACAACTCGTGTAAGCACACAAAGCAGCAATGCCGCATTGCGTAAACACTGAGGACCTGCTTCAATAATAAGCTATTGATTCATTTATTTTTTTAGGAAGCACTCATGACAGCTCAGGAAATAAAACTGCTTCTGGTATGCGGGAAAATTGCCTCCGGTAAATCCACCTTGCTGGCGCATCTGGTGAAAGACCATAGCGCTGTCGTGCTCAGCGAGGATCATTGGAACGCTACGCTCTTTCCAGGTAAGTTGAAAACGCTGGAAGATTACGTGAAGTATTCTGCCCGCGTGCGGCAAGCTCTTGGCCCCCATATTGTTAGCCTGTTGCAGCATGGCGTTTCTGTTGCGCTGGATTTTCCGGCCAACACCGTGCGTGATCGCAAGTGGCTGAAGAGTCTCTATGAGGCAGCCGGCGTTGCGCATGAGCTGCATTACCTTTCCGTGCCTGATGAGGTTTGTAAGGAACGGTTATGGGTGCGTAATGAGGCGGGAGAACATCAGTTCACAGTAAGCGAAGCGCAGTTTGACCAGTTCACCAAATACTTTGAATCTCCCACAGTAGATGAAGCCTTCAACGTCATTCTGCACGATTTCCATAGCACATAGGGTAATGGCCCCTCCAATATGGAGAGGCCGCGTATCGCTGGTTTAATTGAAGACAGGATCAGGCAGTTAATTCCAGCTCCCGAGGCTGGGTGGCGGGAGCATTACCCCACCGCAGGGATGCGTCTGCAATGCGTTTGCCAAAGGATTCAGCGGTTTGATGGTCAGCCGCTGGAGGAGCAACCTCCGGTCCTTCATCCACGTTGGCCTGTGCCATCATGCCGAGGTAGGAGCCGAGGCGGTTGATATCGTTCTCGGAGCCAGCACTGGAATTGTTGCCCGCCATATCATTGGCACCAACCCAGATCATACCATGTTGAGCTGCAAAAACAGTCATCTGCACAATCGTAGTCATCTTATCGCCGGACCGTGAGGCGGAAACGGTGAAACCAGCCGCGAGTTTGTTCTGCCAGCCACGACCAAAAAAGATCTTGGAGGTTTCATCCATGAACATTTTGAACGGCCCGCTGACAGACCCAAGGTAGGTTGGAGAGCCTAGGATGATCGCATCTGCAGCGTTGAGCACAGTGAAATCGCCATTCAGCTGCGTGACATCAACCAGAACACCGGTCGCACCTTCAACAGCATTAATGCCAGTGACGACAGACTTTGCCAGAGTTTCTGTATGACCAAACCCCGAGTGGTACGCAACAGCAATTGAAACACTCTTATTTTGCATTTTTTTTCCTTTGAATTAGAGAGTGTGAAATTCATTGGGAACATGAGGGGCTGGCCTAATGAATACAAATGCATTATTTCAATAATAATCATGCAGAAAATGAATTACTTAGGCCTTGATGGCCGCGCTCTTATGATGTTGAAACTGATCTTCGAGAGTGGGTCGGTCACAAAAGCCGCACAGCAGATGAACGTAAACCAGTCCACCGTAAGTCACGGGCTGGAACGGGTGCGCGGGCTGCTGGGAGATCCGTTGTTTGTTAAGGCAGGTCGAAACGTTGTACCCACAGAGCGGATGATCGCGCTTATGCCATCGGTGGAAGACGTGCTGCGAAGCCTTGCGCTTATCAGCGAACCCGAAGAGTTTCATCCAACCACTGCGACCAACCGATTTGTTATCGATTGTCAGGATGATGAGCATAACCTTCTAGTCCCATCCTTAATCAAACGATTACGGGTAGAAGCGCCGAACGTGTCCCTACGTTGCCGGCACTCAACACGTCAGAATGTGATGTCTTTGGTGAGGGGCGAGGCAGATCTGCTGTTTACACCGTTGCCACCGCCAGATTCCTATGAATTCGTCGCACAAGCCCTGTTTGAGGATGAGTTTGTGGTGTTTTACGACCCAACGGTCCGAGAAGCGCCGGATACGTTGGAAAAGTACATTATTGCACCTCATGCCAATGTGCTGATCACGGACAATGAAAATACCTTTGTAGACCGTGCTTTGGCAGAGCTGGGGCATACGCGCAAAACAGTCTATTCCGCACCTAGTTTCAATGCCTTGGCTGCTGTGTTGCTGGGAACAGACCTTATCGCAACCATTCCATCCAAGCTTATTTGCGGTGGTTTAAAGGGAGGCCTGGCGTCCTGCAAAAGTCCGGTATCTGTTGTGACGGCGGACATTAGCGTCATCTGGCACGTGCGCAACCGCACCTCTGCCGCCCACAAATGGTTCCGCGATTTGGTGATATCACAGGCTCAAGCGTTGTTTTGATCGCTCGCATGGCCCCAGTTTGGCTCATGGACTAAAATTGATCCTGAACGCTGAACCAGCTAGCCGAGATGATTGTGAACACTATGCCCCTCTCCACCATTGGATTTACGAAGACCACTGCCGAAAATTTCTTTGGTCGCTTGCAGAGTGCAGGTGTGAAGAAGGTGATTGATGTACGTCTTAACAACACCTCTCAGCTGGCTGGGTTTGCCAAGTCTAATGATCTGGCGTTCTTTTTAGAGGCCATTGGCGGCATGGGGTATGTACACCAGCCGTTGCTTGCACCGGATCCAGATATGTTCAAGGCGTTCAAAAAGGAAAAAGGCGACTGGACCATCTTCAAGGATCAGTTCATGGGCTTGATGTCTGAACGCAAGATCGAGAGCAAGTTCAATGCGGATATGTTTGAAGAGGCCTGTCTGCTCTGCTCTGAAAACCTCCCCCACGAATGCCACCGCTCTCTGGTCGCAGACTACCTCAACAGCCGCTGGGGCGGAGTGCTGAAGGTAAAACATCTGTAGAAGACGGCAGCTGATCGGTGACAACCTGCCCCACTTTGCCAAGCGCCTGTGGGCAATTTTGACCTGCGATTCAAGCGTCTACGTTAGGTGAATTTGCATTATGTAAATTCAGTAATTTTAAACTTGATTATTATACTCATGTTTTATAGTTAGGATGCAGCCACAAGCCAACTCATCCAACTATAAACATCGGTAAATACATGAAGTTCTCTCCTAATCTGGAGCAGGCTTGCAGCACTTTTGTGCTTGTGGCCTGCGCCCTTTCTCTATCTGTGCAATTTGCTTATGCTGCATCAAATAAATCTAAAATCGTCAATGCGGAAACTGAGCTCGATCCTATTGTTGTTACAGGATCTTTCGAAAACAAAGACACCATTGCCCAATCAGAAGTCAGCAGCGATCTCATCGACCGTACCCAGTCCGCGACCATTCCCGGGTTACTCTCCAGTCTGCCGGGTATTGAGCTTATCGGTAACAGCCGCATTTTGGGACAATCCATCAACATGATGGCCTTTGGTGATTCAGAGGACATAGAAATCACTATCGATGGTTCCCAGAAATCCTTCGAAAAGTATCAGCAGGGCTCCATCTTTATTGATCCTGAATTGTTGAAGGTGATCGACGTGACCAAAGGCACGTTCTCACCGGAGAAGTATGGAGCTTTTGGCGGGTCAGTTACAATGACGACCAAAGGGGCCTCAGACATGCTGCGCGATGGCCAGTCCTATGGGGCTTTCGCGAAAGTTGGCTTTGCCTCCAATGGTATGGAGCTCATTAAGTCAGCAGCCTCGTATGCGCGCTCTGAGGAGCTGGGGTTTGAAGTGCTGATTGCGGGTACACATCGCCAGAACGATGACTACTCTGTTGGTGGTAACAAGCAGGACCTTACGCTTTCCGGCGGCAGCATGATCAGCGGTCATTTCAAGGCTAGTCTTGAACGAGAAGACCACTTCTTCGAGGTCAGCGGGCAGCATTCATACAGTGATGACTATAAGCCCTGGGCCGCAAAGCGGGGCCTCATAACCATTTCCGATTGGTCTTTGAATAAGCATGGCTCTTTTGAAGAGTACCTGAAAACGCAGGCTGTTGACCGGGAAATGACGGATACGTCCTTAAGCGGGACATATGAATATAACCCGGAAAGTGATCTGATTGATCTGGCTTTCAAGGCGTCTTATTCCAAAACCACGCAACATGACACACGCCGTGTTCCAATAAACGATCCAGACTACAGTGCTGGCTTGTATGTTGGCGGGGATGACAGCACGCTGGATTACGCCATCTACAAGATGGACCTGCAGAATACATCCTCATTCAATTTGGGTGATTTTGAAAACACCCTGAAATATGGCGTTCAGGTGCGTCATGAAATTCGCGACAGCATGGCCTTCAAGAAAAGTTATGTAGGTAATCCAGACTATAACAACGGCCATTTGCAGCCCTACAACATCCCAAGTGGCACGCAGACGATCTGGTCGGCATGGACTGAGTACACGCTTGGCTTTGCGGGATTGGAGCTGACACCGGGTCTTCGTTACGACTTCATCCACTCCAAAGGGGTAGCCAATCTGGCACCCAAATATAATAACCCAGATATGAAGCACGACTACGGGACTGTTAATCGCTTTGGCCTGTCCCCAAGCCTAAGTGCTGTCTATTCGTTGACATCAAACATCAAGCTCTTTGGTGATTATGCCTACAAGCTGCGTGCGCCATTGATTGATGAATTTTAGGATGTTGGCAGCGCCCGGGCGACAGCAACACAATTGCAAAACGAACGTGTGTCTGCCAAGCGTATCGGCATTGCCGCTACCTTTGAGGATGTGATTACGCAAAGCGATAGCGTTACGGGCCGAGTGGCGATTTATCGGAATGATGTATCCAGCAATATCTACCGATTGCTGAGCGAAAACTTAAACGGATACGATGCGCCGAAGCCAACCTATGGCAACCTTGCCGGCTATTATACGCAAGGGTTTGAAGCTGAACTTTACTATGACAGCGAGCGGTTCTTCGGCAGCATTGCCTACTCCAGAGTGCAAGGGAAGCATGATGGCACATTGAAGAATGTGGCGTCTGACACGGATCAATATGTATCAGAGGTAGCACCAACCAAGCTGGTGGTGAGCCTTGGTTACAAGGTTCCTGAAGCTGATATTACGTTTGGGTGGAAGGGGCGTTTTGTGGATGCGCAAGACCGTGTGCCAGATAACTACACAAGCCTTTATAGCGCCAGCAAAGGCTATGCCGTGCATGATGTTTTCCTGACATGGACACCGCAGGAAGGCCGATTTGCAGGAGTGGAAGCGCGCGCCTCCATTGAGAATATGTTCAACCGCAATTACCGGCCATACTTTGCTGATGGTGCTGCCCCAGAAAAAGGCGTCAACTTCAAAAGCTCGGTGAGTTACAAATTCTAATGTCAGAGACGCGGTGACAGGCAATCACCGCGTTTTGACCTGTGGTTTCCCTTAACCATCCGCGTCAACCATTTTGCAGGTCTCCAAATTCACCACCCGCGTAATCCCGATGTCTTGCAGGAAAGTTGTGTCGTGGCTGACCACCAACAGGGCGCCGTCATAAGCGTTGAGGCCTGCTTCAATGGCCTCGACGGCTTCGATATCCAGATGGTTGGTTGGCTCATCAAGTATCAGCAGTTTGGGTGGGTGGGCAGCTCCCAATACACAGGCCAATCCAGCTCGTAACATCATCCCACCGCTCAGTGTTGCAACGGTTTGCCCCGAGGCTTCGCCGCGAAACAAAAAGCGTGCCAGCACCGCACGGCAACTGTTTTCATCCTGCTCCGGGTTCAGGTGCCGGAAGTTCTCCAGAACCGTCTTTCCCGGATCGAGTAAACTGGCCTGCTGGTCGAGCACTCGAAAACTATCGTGCACCTGACAGGAACCGGAAAGCGGTGGTAACTGGCCAATGAGGGTCTTTAGCAGCGTTGTTTTGCCGGACCCATTCGGGCCTTTCACTGCCACCCGTTCAGGGCCGGTGAGTGTGAGGGAGAAATCCCGTAACAGAGGCTCGCCGCCACTATAGCCTGCGCTGAGACTATCAGTGCGCAGAACAACTTGCCCGTTGGCGATACCTGATGATGCAATGATCATGCTGAGCGGTTGAAGCACCTCAATCTTTTGCCGTGCCGCCTTGGCTTGTTGCTCAGCATCCTCACGCAATCGGCTGGCAAGGTTGGCGTTGTCGCCGGAGGTGCTCTCCGCTCTGTTGCGTTTGGCGTTGAGCAGAACCTTAGGCTGATCACGTTTGGCTCGGCTGCGGTGGCCTGCGCCGTCTTTGCGGGCTTTGCGCTCTGTCACACTCTGGATTTTGCGATTGAGGCCGCTGATACGCTTTTCAGCGCTTGCCAGGTCTTGCTCCGCCGTCGTCAGCTGCTGTTCTTTTTGCTGCTTGTAGAAACTCCAGTTGCCGCCATAAGTGTTTGTGCCAAGCGTGGTCAGTTCCACAATGCTGTCCATCTGCTCCAGCAAGTCACGATCATGACTGATGACAAGGGCCCCTTTCTTCCATCCGGCGAGAAAGGCGTGCAGGGCTTTGCGGCCCTCTGCATCCAGATTGTTGGTGGGCTCATCCAGCAATAAAAAATCTGCATCGTGAAAGAGGAGAGCTGCAAGCCTGCACCGTGTGATCTGCCCGCCGGAAAGGGGTGAGAGCGGGTGATCTGTGAGGTACTGCAAGCCCATCTGCGCAAGGGCGGCTTCCAGCCGGCTTTCCAACGTCCAGTCCGCATCATTGAGCTCGTCCATCGTGGCGGTGCCATCTTCGGCTCTGAGCAGAATGCGCAGGTCGTCGGCAATGCCAAACAAATCGGCAATGGTCTCATTTTGTGCATGTTGCAGCTGCTGGCTGAGCATTCCAACGGTGCCACTCACAGAAACCGCGCCAGAAGCAGGCACCAACGCACCGCTGATAAGGTTCAGCAGCGTGGATTTACCCGTTCCGTTTCTGCCTATCAGGCCAGTGCGGTGTGCAGCAAATTGAAGTGAAAGGTCTTTGAAAAGGGCTGTTCCGTCAGGAAGCGCCCATGACAGGTGGGTAAGGGAGATTGATGCAGGCATACTGATGAACTTCCAAATGAACAGGGCAAAGTGAAGAGGCTGTTCCTGCGAAATCCATTGGCTGCATATCTCCTGATTGAAAAACTGCGCCCAACATATGTGCTGCGGTGAAATTGTCAATGCCGGGGGAAAAAGGCGCTGCACCGCGTTGGGGGAAGTGCAGCGCCGTAATCCCTCGTCACGAGGTGTCATTGCGGTTTAGAGACCCCGCGGGATTACCTCTCGATAAGGCATGACTGATGAACAAATCTTGCTTAATACAGGAGACCACTTGCAAGCCAAAACACAGGTCCCCCGCCAGTATGGTTTTGTGGGTTGGTCCGCCGTTTTGTGCTCGCAAAACACGGTATAATTCCTCAGGTTAAGTTGAGGTCAAGCGGCATTTTATCAAAAATCGATAAAATATGCACAATGCAGATTTCAAATCAAAATTGATCGAACATGACAGCAGTTTAACTTGATCTTCCCAAATTCCGCCCCTAGGGTGCCGGCATGTACCGTGTGTTGATCCTTTTCCTGACGCTGTTTGTGACCACGCCTTATGCTATGAGCATGCAAGGTGAGATGGCGTCTATAAACGCAGCACACAAGCTCGCTCTGGCACAAAATACCACCTCTGCCATGGAGCAAATGGCCTCCGACCAATCATCCTGCTGTTGCTGTCAGGCTGATAGCGTCATGCAAAACAGCATGAATGCCTGCATCACAACACTTGGGCTTTTAGAGAGCAGTAGCACTGTTTCTCCGGTGTACCGCAGCACCAACATATCAGTCCCGGCCATGCTTCCAGTCTATTCTGCGCATGTCAGCGGCATAGACAGGCCTCCAATCCAATCGGCTGCTTAGATTTTAAAATTCTAACTTACTGAATTAAATAAGAAATTTATTTGGATGGGCTCATGATCTCCAAACGTAATCTGCTTGCAAGTGTTTTCGCTGTGTTTCTTGGCGCTGGTACTTTCTCTCTACCTGCCTATGCTGAGGGCGACAAAGACGTAACTCTTTATAAGTCTCCAAACTGCGGTTGTTGTACTGCTTGGGGCGCTGAGCTTGAAAAGGCTGGTTTCAACGTCACTGTGAAAAAGGCGGATGATCTGTACCGCGTTAAGCAACAGGTTGGCGTGCCTGAGAATATGGAAGCCTGCCATACGGCAATCGTGGATGGCTATGTGCTGGAAGGACATGTGCCGCTGGATGCAGTCAACCGCATGCTTTCCGAGAGACCCGAGATCCGTGGTCTTTCCGTTCCCGGTATGCCAATGGGCTCCCTTGGAATGGGTGAGCCGGATGAAAACACAAGTTATACTGTGTTTGCCTTGTCAACTGTGATGGGTGGTGAGCCTGTCGTGTACCAAACAGTCGGCAACTGAGCAGGCCATTGATTAAGCAGCAGGGGCACAACGGCGTGCCCTTGCTCGTTCCGTCCCCGTGGTTTTCCGGCAATCTGGATCGTCCAACAGCTGGATTTTATTGTTTTACGATCCCAAAGCGGTCCCACTGTTTGGGAGTACCCTCCAATTCAACCGCTTACAAATCCCACTAAGAAATTGGATAGCTTGCGCTTCTTTGGCTGGTGGCTGACTCTTCCCAAAATCGCCAAAACAGAAGGATGATGACTATGGAAGAGAGCTGGCTCCCAACATTAATGACTGACAACCCGCAAGCAGGCTACGATCTGGCGGTAAAACTATCTCGCATGTCCATCAAAGCTATACAGCCTGATGCAGATGTGCGGGCGGCTTTGCGTACTGTTTATGAGCACGATGCAAGCGCATTGATTGCAAGTTCACAAACCATCGCCCAAAACTTCAACACGGTTGCCGCTGCCAATAATTATTGGAAATAGCTGTGACGGCGGAGCTGAGCATTTGTCGAAAAGTGAAAAATGCTCGGCTGCCATCTAATTTTCGAAATTATCTGGCTCTGATAGGTATTTCTTGAATTTAGATAGGTACTCATCTTTGGATAACAAAGTTTCTGCCAGATCAAAGTCAGTTTGGAGTTGATTTTCTATTTTCGAATCCAAGGAATTGTTATTGGGTTGCAGCTGCCCAGCCTTTATACTTATATGTTGATAGATAAAATTATTAGTATAATTGCAGAGCGCGTGGCCTTCTTTTCTATTTCGAATAGATGTTCGATAACCGGAAAATTATTTGCCATCATTTTTCTTTGCGTAAAGCCAATTATAACCATCTGTTCGGTCAATAAAATCTTTTATATCTTTCAACGATACCTTACCCCAACCAGAATTAATTCTAATTTCTGTTACAATCGCTTTTCTGTATTGTCGATGTTGTATCTGAATACATAAGTGCAAGCGGAGTTCTCGATTTTGGAATTTGAAGGGCTTATCTAGGAAAAACTCGATCAGCGGTGTTTTATTTGAAAATCCTACCTTTCCCTTGAAGGCAGGATTCACAGAGTATTGTTTAAGCAACTCATTGGCTACTTGTTTCCTCAATACGTCATAGATTCCGACTTTATTCAGCAGGGTGGACTGCTCATTGGGTAAATCACCGTGAAAGAGTTTTTGTACGTTTGCGGGGGCCATTACGAGCTTACGAATTTCTAATAAAGCTCCCAATGAATCCAAATAATCTTGAATAAAGTGAACATGAGGCTCTTTAATTTTTTGACGATTTTCAGTGAGCCAAGTGCTCATACCAACATGAAGATCGTCAAAGCTCAAGAAATTCCAATTTACTAAATCAAATGAAGGAGGAAACAGAGACATTAGGTGTTTTTCGCGGCAACATTTATCCGCATTTTCGTAACGTTGAAGTTGAGATAAAGCAGGTAAAGATTTGAATTTTAATTCACAAATATGCTTACGACCGTTGTCATCTTCGATACTAAGATCAATATTATTTTTTCTCTTTCAATGTGTTTAACGTTCGCTGGAATTTTCAAAATAGTGAGGCTATTTGGATAATTTTGCAAAAGCCAAGCTAGAAAATCTGAATGGAATAGTTCGTGATTCCCTCTTGAAATTGCATGGATCGGGGATGATCCTAGTATTTTACAATAGTCACGAATACGAGTCGACTGCATATGATGGTCTCCTTATTCTAATAAATAGGTGCCTTTGATAAGGAAACGCGTCAATCCTTCCTTGGGGCAATCGGAAACTTGCCGTTTGCGGCACAGAGTTTTGGTTATGCGTTGTATTCAAAGGGATTATTGTACACTCAGAGATATTTCAGGCAGTATGCGCTCCTAGTAATATTGCGTGCGGCTTGCGGGCCATTTTTCAAAAGCCGAGGGTCATCGGCATTGCCATTGCAAATAATTCCAGCCGGAAATACGGCACGCTAGATAATTTGTGAGAGTAACCTGATGGTTTCAAAAGATAATAGCGTTGGAAGTGTCGCTTCCAAAAGCCATAACGCGCCGTCTTTAGATGACAAATACACCCAAACCAGTGGTGTTGTTTTTCTAACGGGCAATCAGGCTCTTGTGCGGTTGCCGTTGCAGCAGCGGATGCGCGACGAGCTGGCGGGGCTGAACACCGGCGTATTTATCTCTGGTTATCGGGGGTCGCCGCTGGGGCGTTACGATATGGAGTTGTGGCGGGCGCAACTGCATCTGGACAAACACAGCATCGTTTTCCAACCGGGGGTAAACGAGGATCTCGCGGCCACCGCCATCTGGGGGTCTCAGCATGTTGGCAACATGAAGATGCGCAACAAGGATGGCGTTGTTGGCTTCTGGTACGGCAAAACGCCGGGTGTGGACCGCTCTGGTGATGCCTTCCGTCACGCCAACTTTGCAGGCACACACCCCAAAGGCGGCGTGGTTGCGTTGTGCGGCGATGACCATGCGGCCAAATCCTCCACTGTTGCAGGCCAGTCTGACCATGCGTTGATCGCCTCTGGCATTCCGGTGCTTTACCCGGCCAATCCGCAGGATATTCTGGATTACGGTGTGCTGGCAGTGGAGATGAGCCGGTTCAGCGGGTGCTGGGTTGGTTTGAAGTTGGTCACGGATGTGGTGGAAAGCGCGTCCAGCGTTGAGGTAGACTTGGACCGCATCACCATAGTGGAACCGGACATGAAAGCGCCTCCGGGCGGGGTCTGGATTCGTGAAATTGATATGCCGGTGATGCAGGAAAAGCGGTTGCTGGAAGAGAAAATTCCGCGGGCGCTGGCGTTTGCGCAAGTCAACAACATCAACACAATCACACATGATGCCCATGAAGCTGAGATTGGTATTATTGGGGTTGGCAAGGCCTATTCTGATCTGCGTCAAGCCATGAACGAGTTGGGCCTGACCTCACTGGAAGCTGAAAAGCGCCGCATCCGTATTCTTAAAGTGGGTATGGTCTGGCCGCTGGATCCTAAGATCATCGAGGAATTTTCCAAGGGCGTTGATAAGATCCTCGTGGTTGAGGAAAAGCGCCCGCTGGTGGAAGAGCAGCTGAAATCCATTCTGTTTGATGCTGGCATGAGGCCAAAGGTGATCGGCAAAAGCCTACTGCCAAAATCTGGCGTTCTCTCTGCCGATCAGGTGGCCGCCGCGCTTGCGGAGTTTTTGGGTGACGAGGCGCTGCAACAAAAAGTGCCGGTGCCGATCAAACTCAAGCCCGGTCCGGTCCGCCGTCCGTCCTTCTGTTCCGGTTGTCCGCACAACACCTCCACCAAGGTGCCAGATGGCAGCCGCGCATTGGCAGGCATTGGGTGTCACACAATTGCGTATTTCAATGATCCGGTGAAGACCAAAGCGCCCTCACAAATGGGCGGGGAGGGGATGCATTGGGTTGGACAGGCTCCGTTTACCGATGAGCCGCACGTCTTCGCCAATATGGGTGACGGCACTTATTTCCACTCCGGTTTCCTTGCCATTCGTCAGGCCGTCGCCGCCAAAACAACCATGACCTACAAATTGTTGGTCAACGGATTTGTTTCTATGACTGGCGGACAACCGGTGGATGGCGAGCAATCCGTTCCGCAGCTGGTCATTGCTGTGCTCAACGAGGGCGCGTCCAAGGTGGTGATTGTCACTGAGGATGTAGACCGCGTGAAAGCGCAAGACATTCCGACAGGTATTGAAGTGCATGACCGCCGCGAGCTGGAAGCGGTGCAACGCGACCTGCGCGAGGTGAAAGGCGTGAGCATGCTGATCTACGATCAAGCCTGCGCCACAGAACGCCGCCGCTTGCGCAAACGCGGCAAGTGGGAAGACCCGAAGGTCCGCACCTTCATTCACCCCGAGATTTGTGAGGGCTGTGGAGATTGCGGCGAGAAATCCGGCTGTCTTTCTATCGAGCCACTGGAAACGCCGTTGGGCCGCAAACGCCAGATCAATCAATCCAGTTGTAACAAAGATTTTTCGTGTGTTGAGGGGTTCTGCCCAAGCTTCGTCACCATTCAAGGCGCTGAACCGAAAAAGGCAACATCTCCGGCTGAGCGGCAATTGGAAAGCGTGGCCCATGAGGTTCTGGCGGAACCTGAGCTGCCTGCGATCAACGGCTCTACCGGTCTGCTGGTAACAGGGATTGGCGGCACGGGTGTTGTTACCATCGGCGCGATTCTATCCATGGCCGCGCATCTGGATGGCAGCCGCGTTTCCACGCTGGATCTGACGGGTCTGGCGCAGAAGTATGGCGCTATCACAACCCACATGCGTATCGCTAAAACAGCGGATGGGTTGCAAAGCGCGCGCCTTGCCGTGGGTGAGGCGGATGTGGTGATCGGGTGTGATCTGGTGGTGACAGCCGGTGATGAAACTCTGACCACGCTGCGTTCTGGCTCTGCTCAAGTGGTGGTGAACTCGGAAGAGGTGCCAACCGCAGAATTTTCCAAGAACCCGGATTGGCAGATCAACGCGCCAAACCTTAAGGCGCGGTTGGAAGAGGTTGCTGGCGATCGGCTTGCCTTCTTTGACACCACACAGGCGGCCAAGGATCTGTGCGGCGATGCGGTGATGGCCAACATGATGTTGCTGGGCATTGCGTGGCAACGCGGTCTGGTACCAGTCTCCCTTGGAGCGATCCGTCATGCCATCGAACTGAACGGAGTGGCGCGCGATAAAAACTTCGAGGCCTTCAATTGGGGCCGCCTGATGGTGCAGGACCCGGACCGGGTCGCCAAAGCGCGGGCACCGCTGGCAACTATCACAAAGCTGGACCGCCCCCTGCCATTGGAAGAGTTGATTGAAGATCGCGCCAATCGGCTTAAGGAGTATCAGGGCAACGGCCTTGCCAAAATCTACCGGCAACGCCTGATTGCGTTGAAAAAGGCAGGAGCTGGAGCAGACAGCCTGCGCACAGCTGCCTCCCAATACTTCCGTCTGCTGGCGCATAAGGATGAATATGAAGTCGCTCGCCTGTTCAGCCAACCGGCGTTTAAAAAGATGCTCACTGATAATTTTGAGGGCGATCTGAATGTACGGTTCCACATCGGCGGCGGACCATTTGTGAAAACGGATAAGGTCACGGGCAATCCGGTGAAATCCGAGTTCGGCCCTTGGATGCTGAAGCTGTTTGGCGTGCTGGCTGGTTTGAAAGGCCTGCGCGGAACTTTCCTTGATCCATTCCGCAACTCTGAAGAACGCCGTCTGGCAGATGAACTCCGATCCTCCTATGAGGAAGACATGGATCTCATCTGTGAGACGTTAAGTGCAACAGGGGAAACAATAGCGCATGACCTGCTGAGTTGGCCGGTGAAAGTGCGCGGGTACGGGCACGTGCGGGCAGACAATGCCACCAAAGCGCTGAACTTGCGCAAGCGACGCATAACAGCGCTCAACAAAGCACAAAGCAACGCAACGGATGATAAGGCCTCTGAAGTGGCGTAATGCGGAAATAGTCTCATAATAACAAGGGCGAGACCATGGGGTCTCGCCCTTGTTCTATCTGGTTGAGAAAAGCCTGCACACATAACAACGCAAACCAACGCAAGCCCTTATTCCCGTGCCGGTGGCTGACTTATGCCCCTTCGTGATAAGGGAGGCAGAAGAGCTCAATCCTTCAGGAATACGGTTCTGGTTTCTTTATCGCTTAGGTATGCTGCTTCAATAATGCGGATGGTTTGCATGGCATCCCGTGGTGAAACAGGAACCGGAGCACCCTCACGGATTGCATCCCGCATGGCCTCGTAAAAC
This sequence comes from Pseudovibrio sp. Tun.PSC04-5.I4, assembly GCF_900104145.1. Classification (NCBI taxonomy): domain Bacteria; kingdom Pseudomonadati; phylum Pseudomonadota; class Alphaproteobacteria; order Hyphomicrobiales; family Stappiaceae; genus Pseudovibrio; species Pseudovibrio sp. Tun.PSC04-5.I4. Next base: position 190,539 of record NZ_FNLB01000008.1, read on the forward strand.
CGTTCATACCCACCGATCAAGCTTGGAACCTTCGTGCCTTCAGGTGTTGTGCCGTACAGTGTGCCCCAATCGTCTTCTGCCTCAACGCCCCACGTCAAATCTTCAGGCCCACCAGAGGCTTTCAGCACATCTTCCTGCGGGTCCATTCCGTAGGTGATGTAGGTACCTTTATCGCCGGAAACCTGAAAACGTGGGCCTTGTTCGGTACTTAGGCAATTGCCATGCAGGACGACATCGCAATTGTCATAGCCCAGAACGAGGTGGAAATGATCAACGGCTTTGGCATCTTTACGTTGTACGCGTAGTTTAGCCTGAACCGACAAAGGGGTTCCAAACAGGCAAAGAGCCTGATCAATGCCATGTGCACCAAGGTCGTAAAGGATGCCTGAGCCGGGCGCGTCCTGCTCTCGCCAAAGGCCCTTAATATCCGGGCGGTACCGGTTATAATTGCACAGGTAGGAGTGAACTTTGCCGAGGCGATCGGTTTTGATGAGGTCCTGAACCGTCAGGAAATCACAATCAAACCGGCGGTTATGGTAGACGGAGAGTTTGCGATCCTGTTGTTCAGCGAGCAAAATCAGTTCTTTAGCTTCCGCACTGGTGATTGTGAAAGGCTTTTCGACGACAACATGTTTACCAGCAAGCAGAGCTTTCTTCGCATAGTCATAGTGCAGCGTATTGGGCAGGCTGAGAACAACCAGCTCGATTTCCGGTTGCTTTAACAGTTCGTCAAAAGAAGTATATGGCGTGCAATCAGGGAGCTTGCTGCTTACCAACTCCGGCTTGCTGGAAACAACGGCAGATAGCTGAATGCCATCAACCGCAGTCAGCAACGGCGCGTGAAAGTTTTGCCCGGAAACACCAAACCCAACAAGGGCAGTAATGACTGACTTCATAGGCTTATCGCCCCTTATTGTTATTCGCCCGCAGGAAAGTTTGTCTGTACGTTTTCAAGGTCTTGAACAGTTGGCAAGGACGCCTCGTTGCCCAGGAACTGAATGGCATGTGCGGAGGCTGCCCGTGCCAGTTTGAAGTGGTCTTCCCAGGTGCCCTGAGGGTCTGCAAGGTAACCGTAAACATAAGCGCCGTGGAACGTATCACCCGCCCCATTGGTGTCCAGCACGCGCTCTTTTGGCACTTTAAGCGCTGGCAACCGTTTAACCGGGCAGTTGTCTTCATACCACAACAGGCCTTTTTCGCCCTGAGTGACGCCGCCAACCTTCACACCCTTAGCCCGCAGATATTCCAGCGTGTCTTCAGGTGATTTCTCCAGCTGCTCACAGAACAACTCGGAGACGATCGCAACATCAATGTAATCAAGCAGTTCTTCGGTGTTGGAGCGCACAGCTCCGCCATCCAAGGACGTCATGATGCCATGTTTACGGCAGGCTTTGGCGTAATGCAGCGCCGCTTCTGGAATGTGACCATCCACATGCAGCATGCGGCAACCAGCAAGGTTGAGATCTGGGAACGGATGCAGGAAATCATTGTCACGACAACGCACGATGGCGCGTTTGCCGTCTTTTGGCATGATGAAGGAGAGCGAGCTTTCCTTCACCTTACAGCTGTGAATTGGAATAGAGTATTTCGCAGCCATATCGCGGAACATGCGAGACAGCCAGTCATCTGCCATGGAGCACAGCAAATCAGGCGCAACGCCAAGGCGGGCGCACACAAAGGCAGCCGTTACAGCGTTGCCGCCAAAGCTGACTGCATAGTCCTGTGCAATCGCCTTTTCATCACCCGCTGGCATGGTCTCTGACAAAAAGGTCACGTCAATGTAGGACTGGCCAATGAAAAGCGCTTTCATCCTATACTCCATTCAAATCCGAGCCACTCCATGAAGGAGTGGCTGATAAGCAATCACCCGGTTATCGGAGGGTGACTTTAGCAAAGTGCTTTACCATGGAAATCACGAATTGCGGACACTCGCAAATCTGATGTTTCAGTTTGTTACATTGGAGGTTGTTTTCACTGGTCTTTCCCCAAAATGAGCGAGCGCACTAGGGGGAATTACGTGCATTGTAAGGAGCGTCTTACAGCTCTCGTGGCAACGTGACGAATATGCAGAACTTACCTTCTGAGGTCTCGCCCAGACTGATATCACCGCCATGAGCATTGACGATCTGCTTGACGATGGAAAGTCCGAGCCCAACACTGGAGGATTTCGTCCGTTCTGAGCTGTCATTGCGGAAAAATGGTTCAAATACTTTCTCATGCAAGTGCTGCGGAATACCGGGGCCCGGATCACTGATTGAGATAAGCAGTTGATCATGTTCCAGACTTTGCATTTGTACAGTGGCTGCACCACCATATTTGAGTGCGTTGTCGATGAGATTGCCAAAAGCACGCCGCAGTGCGGTTGGTTGGCCGTTCATGACAGCGCGACCTTCCACCTCCAGCTCCACTTCACCGCCACCACCGAATATATTGCGGCTCTGATCGGCGAGTTTGTGGCGTTGAGGCACAAAGACAACGTCATTGCCGGTATCCTTGTAGTCATCGCACAAGGATTGCAGCAGAGCGGCCAGAGAAAGCTGCTGCGGTTCTTCCAAAAGCGCATTGAACCGCAGGAAATCGAGAGAAGCTGTGATGAGCCGTGTCATCTCCTCCACATCATGCAGCATGCGGTTGCGCAGGGATGTAGACTCGATCTGCTCCAGCCTCAACCGCAATCTGGTTGCCGGTGTCCGCAAGTCATGGCTGATGGATGCCAGCATGCGTTTTTGCTCTTCAAGCAATTGGGCGCGGGCTTCTTGCTCTCTCACCAACGTATCCTGCAGCGCTACTGCTTCCTCCGTATCCCACGGCTTCAGCTCCGCGCGATCATACTTCGCCAAGGACCTAAATGGAGCAGATGTGTGGTGAACCAAACTGCGGGCCAGAATGAGCACAGCAATGCTGCAAGCCAGGGCAATGATCAACAGAACGGGTTCTGTCATCCGGCCTTGCCAAAGTTTGGGGAAGCTGATTAAGCGCGCATTTATACGGCCTGAGGACGGCAAATAAAGCTGAGCAGACACGTCCTGACGGGTCACCGCCTCAACAAATACACTCAAATTTTCAATTGGATAAGTGACGTTAGGGGCTCCATTGGTGATCAAATCTGGACGAACTAACGTTCCCTCAACCACCAGCAAGGCGGGAAGCGTGGTTCCACTGAATTGGATCTGAACAGGCAGGTTGCCGGACCCGTTTGGGGAATACGATGATGGAGGCGTAACAACTTGAATATACTTGCCAGCATAAGGAGTAGATAGAGACTTTTCCTGACCGGACATGCTGAGGTAGTGGCTCAGCTCTACGCCTGCTTCATAGGAGTTGGCCAGTGCCAACTCGCGACTGTTGTATGCGTTGAGCGTTAGCCCCAAAATCACAAAAACCGCGAGAACCGCAGTGATGAGAACCACAAGCATGCGGTTTTCGAGTGATCTGGGCAGGATGCTCAGGATCAGTCCTGACAAAGCCACGCTCTTTCCGGTGCCATAGAATTACACTCGCGTTACACTTTGAGAAAACAGATAGCCCTGATGGCGCACTGTCGTGATGAAGTCTTTATTCGGGTCAGTTTGCGCCAGTTTCTTGCGCAGACGGCTGATCAGAATATCAATGCTTCGGTCGTGGGAATCCACCTTCGCTCCGCGCAATACACGACCTAACGTATCGCGTGAAATTGGTTTTTGCGGTGACTTTAGAAAAGTCAGCAGAGCATCAAATTCTGAGGAACTCAAATGCACTAGCACGCCGTCTGGTGCTTTCAAATGGCGTGTTGCTTCTTCCAATACCCAACCGCTGAATTCGAAACGCTGCGCTTTGGGTGCTGCTGCGGTTTCAACGTGTTCTGTGCGGCGGAAAATTGCGAAGATACGTGCTTGTAACTCTCTCGGATTAAACGGCTTTTCCAAGTAATCGTCAGCGCCCAGCTCTAATCCCACAATGCGCTCAGTATCTCCTGTGATTGCGGAGATGATTATGATCGGCATTTTGGAAGTTTGGCGCACCCGCTGGCATAAGGTCAGCCCGTTTTCGCCCGGCAACATAATATCCAGCACCATCAAGTCGATGTTTTTGGTGTCCAGAAGTTGCTTAGCTTCTTCTGCAGAATTTGCTGTGAGCACGGAGTAGCCACGGTCCTTCAGAAAATCCGCCGTCAGGCTGGCGATCTCTTGGTCATCATCAACAATCAGTAGTGTTTTGTTCGAGATCATCATACCTCGGTGTACCCATTTCAATCGCAGCCAGAAAGCTCTAACTCAATGCTGTATAACAAATCATTTGGACGTAGCGAGAGGAATGTGTATGCGTCAGGTTGTCTTGCACGCTCAAGTTCATTGGATTGTGGGATTATGCGCGATAAAATGAAGATAGAGTTTGCTAAAAGGGTCCTCTGGATACCCATCGGGAGATTGTAATGGGCTGCCCGCGTTTAAGCATCGTCGCACTAGCTGTTCTATTCGGTAGTTTGACGGCACACGCCAAACCCACTGCTGAGGTTCTGCACTTCTGGACATCAGGCGGGGAAGCGCGTGCAACTCAGCTGCTCAAAACTGAATTTGAAGCGCGAGGCGGCGTTTGGGATGACGCACCTGTTGCTGGCGGTGGTGGTGACGCTATGGCTGCAGTATTGCGTGCACGGGCGCTGGCGGGAGTTCCGCCCTCTGTGGTGCAGATCAAAGGGCAGAACATTCAGGATTGGGCTGAAGTTGGTGCTCTTGAGAGTTTGGAAGCAATTGCCGAACAGCAAAATTGGGATGCTCTGCTGCCGGATCTCCTCAAAGAAACCGTTCAGTATCAAGGTCAGTACGTCGCCGTTCCTTTGAACATCCATCGGGTGGACTGGATCTGGGCAAACCCGAAAGTGCTTGAGAAGGTTGGCGTAACACCTCCCCAAACATGGGAGGAGTTCAACGAAACTGCCGATAAATTACTCGCAGCTGGCATTATTCCGCTCGCCCATGGAGGACAGCCTTGGCAGGAAGTCACCCTTTTTGAAGTTGTATTGCTAGGGCTTGGCGGAGCGGATTTTTACAAAAAGGTTTATCTGGATCTGGATCCAGACGCCTTGCGCTCTGACACCATGATCAAGGTGTTTGACCAGATGCGCAAGCTCAGCACCTATGTGGACCCCGGCTCACCGGGGCGTGAGTGGAACCTTGCAACCGCTATGGTGATGCGCGGTGAAGCGGCCATGCAGATAATGGGCGATTGGGCAAAAGCAGAGTTTCTAGCTGCCGGCCTGAAGCTGGGTAAGGATTTCATCTGCGTGCCAGCGCCTTCCAATGGCGGGTACATCATCAATTCAGATAGCTTTGCAATGTTTAAGGTGTCAGATCCTGAGCAAAAAGCAAGGCAGGCCTTGATGGCCTCAATGCTGCTTGATGAGACGGTGCAGAAGGAATTCAATTTGTTGAAAGGCTCAATACCCGCGCGAAAAGGTGTGAGTTTGGACGGTTTTGACGAGTGCGCTTTGAGGTCCAATGAGGATCTCATTCTCAATTCAGCGAGAAATACGGTGGTTGGATCAATCGCGCATGAGTTGGTGCAATCGGGTGCTGTACGTGGTGCGTTTCTGGATGTGATTACGGAACACTTCAATACGGAGATGTCTTCGCAAGACGCTGTCAATAAGCTTGCGGAGACAGTAGTCCTAGCAGATTGATTTTCCTTGGTCAGTCAGGGTAAAGCGTAGGTTCTGGCTGGCACACGACAGCACATGATACAAAGAGAGAGTTTATGTCCCACCCCCAGCAGCGCAAGCAGCAAATGTCTTTCCTCGACAGATTGCAGAAGTACTTGCCGCAGCTGGTCGTCGGACCTCCGTTTTTGCTTCTGGTTTTCTTTGTTTATGGCTTCATTGCGTGGACGGGTTTCATTTCCCTCACAGGCTCCCGCATGCTGCCGTCCTACGACCTTGAAGGGTTCCAGCAATATGTTCGCTTGTTTGCTATGGACCGCTGGAATGTTGCCTTTGACAATCTACTGATCTTCGGAAGCCTGTACATTCTGTTTTCGATCATTATTGGCTGTTTGATCGCTGTTTTGCTGGACCAACGTATTCGGGCTGAGGGCGCATTGCGCACCATCTATCTCTATCCCATGGCGATCAGTTTTATTGTAACGGGAACAGCATGGAAGTGGATATTGAACCCTTCCCTCGGGATTGAGAGCTACATGCAAAAACTGGGCTGGGAGAGCTTCCGGTTTGACTGGATCGTAAACCGGGATATGGCCATCTATGTGGTTGTGATTGCTGCGGTCTGGCAGGCGTCCGGCTTTGTGATGGCGTTGTTCCTGTCAGCTTTGCGGTCCGTTGATGAGGACATCATCCGCGCCGCGCAACTGGATGGTGCCAGCACTACACGGATTTATCTAGGCATCATCCTGCCTTCGCTCAGGCCGGTGTTTTTGTCGGCCTTTGTTATTCTCGCGCATCTGTCCATTAAGAGCTTTGACCTTGTTGTTGCGCTGACAAATGGAGGGCCGGGCTATTCCTCAACGCTGCCTGCTAACTTTATGTACGAGATGGCCTTTCGGCGGAACCAGATCGGAGTGGGGGCGGCCTCTGCCATGATGATGTTGGCAACGGTTGCGGCGATAATTGTGCCTTTTCTTTATTCCGAGTTGAGGACGAAGCGTCATGGCTGAATCCAAAATACTCCCCGGTGCCACTGGCAAACGGTATGTGCTTGGTCGCATTTTTATCTGGTCATTGTTGCTGGTTGCCGCGGTGCTGTATCTGGGGCCGATATACGTGGTGCTCTCAACATCATTGAAGGACCTGGCAGAAATTCGCGCAGGCGCACTGCTTGATTTGCCACACGAGATGAACTTTGCGGCATGGAGAGAAGCATGGTCGCAAGCATGCATCGGTGTGCGGTGTGAAGGGTTGCGACCCTATTTCATCAACTCCATCATCATGTCCGTGCCTTCTGTTGCGATCTCCACCTTGATCGGCGCGTTGTGTGGATATGCGTTGTCACTGTTTCGGTTTCGCGGCGCAAATATCATTTTCGCATTGATGCTGTTTGGGTGTTTTATTCCGTTCCAGATTGTTATTCTGCCTATGGCACAAACCCTTGGATTTCTCGGAGTTGCCAATTCCATCAGTGGGTTGATCGTGGTGCATACGATTTACGGGATCAGCTTCACCACGTTGTTTTTCCGCAACTATTACATTTCTATTCCGAGAGAACTCGTGCGAGCGGCGACCATGGATGGGGCCGGTTTCTTCCGGATCTTTTGGCACATCATCCTTCCGCTTTCTCTGCCGATCATTGTTGTCTCGGTCATCTGGCAATTTACTCAGGTGTGGAATGAGTTCCTTTTCGGCGCCAGTTTCACCTCTGGTGGGTCTCAACCCGTCACCGTTGCACTCAACAATCTCATCAACTCAACCACAAGCGTGAAGCAGTACAATGTGGACATGGCAGCGGCGCTTATTGCAGCTGCGCCAACCCTTGTTGTGTACATAATCGCTGGACGTTTCTTCGTGCGCGGCCTCACAGCCGGCGCGGTCAAAGGCTAGAGGCTCACTTCAATAATGGCGACGATATCCATTGAAAATGCGTCCAAGTCTTTTGGATCAACACAAGTTTTAGACGACATCTCGCTGGATGTGAACGAGGGTGAGTTCCTCGTTCTCCTCGGTGCATCCGGCTGCGGAAAATCTACACTGCTGAATATCATCGCAGGTTTGGAACCCATCTCACAGGGGCTCATCCGGCTGGACGGGGAGGTGGTCAACCACGTCCACCCTAAGAACCGCGATATCGCCATGGTGTTCCAAAGCTATGCGCTTTACCCGAGCATGACGGTAGAGCGGAACATCGGCTTCGGACTGGAGATGCGCAAGATCAGCAAGGCAGAGCGTAAAGCTGCGGTGCATGAGGTTGCAAGCATGTTGCAGATCGAACACCTGCTTTCCCGCAAACCTTCGCAATTATCGGGTGGTCAGCGGCAACGTGTGGCGATGGGACGGGCGTTGGTTCGCCGGCCCAAGATCTTTCTGTTTGATGAGCCGCTCTCCAATCTGGATGCTAAGCTGCGCGGCGAAATGCGAACGGAGATCAAGAAGCTCCATCAGATGCTTAAAGCCACCATGGTTTATGTGACGCATGACCAGATCGAAGCCATGACGCTGGCAGACAGGATCGCCATCATGAAGGATGGGAAGGTGCAACAAGTCGGTACGCCAGCACAAATCTACAGCGCTCCTGCCAACATGTATGTGGCTGGTTTTGTGGGTGCCCCGCCGATGAACTTTCTGGAAGTTGATGTCGTCAAGCAAAACCAGCAACTGGGCGTTCTGCTGCCAGTGGTATTAGGCGGTGAAGCGAAGGAACATTTTCTACCGCTCCCAGATGCAGAGCGGCTGGCCAACCGTGAAAACGGCAAGGTTATTCTAGGGCTGCGTCCAGAGATGATCACCCATAATGCATTTGGCGCTGTGGGCAATCCAGAGATCGAATGCGATGTGGAACTGGTAGAGCCAACGGGGGCAGATACGCTGTGTGTCATCCGTCTTGCAGGCCGGGCGGCAAAGGCGCGTGTAGCACCTATGTTTGCATGCCAACCCGGAGAAAGCATGCTGTTCTCTGTCGATATGTCCCGTATCTGCCTGTTTGATCGAGACAGCAAAGAACTCATCTGACTTGATATCCGGTGAACCCAACAAAAAAAGCAGCACTCAGGCCGGGCGGCGAGTGCTGCTTTTTGCTTTGAAAGCGCCCTTGAAGGTTTGGGAGGAGGGTAAACCTCCAAAGGCGCCTTTTGTCTCTACCTGATTAAATGAGGGCAGAGAGATCCTTGGCAAGTATGGTGTACTTATTGCCAACGATGAGGTGCAGTGCTTTGTCTCCAGCTTTCATGACTTGAATGCCTGCCTGAGACAGATCTGTCATTGAGACACTGGCAATGTCGCGCACTTCGACACGAACACGGGTGTTCGCCACAGCTTCCGCTGCTACAAGGTTAGCCTTGCCGCCGAGCTGGTTGAAGATAGCTTCTGCATCAAGACCCTGTGCTGGAGCTGGAGCCGCTGCTCCACCAGACCGAAGGAAGATTTCCATATCGGTCTTGAGGTTTTCTGAAGCTGTTCCGAAAATTGCTTGAACGCCATTGCCCACACGAACGACGCCACGTGCGCCGAGTGCTTTCAGCGCTTTGTCATCCACCTTAGAGAGGTCAGCGGTGCTGACACGCAGGCGAGTGATACACGCATCCAAGTTGGTGATGTTATCTGCACCGCCGAATGCTTTTATAAGAGCGATTGACATTGCATCTTCATCACTGCTTGTAAGAACTGCACTGGTTTCAATTGTTGCTTCGCGGCCCGGAGTTTTGAGGTTGAAGGTGGTGATGAGGACGCGGAAGACAACATAGTACAGAGCTGCATAACCCAGACCGAAGACCAGCAGCATCCAGCCGTTGGTGGAGAGTGGGTAAAGCAGAATGTAGTCGATCGCGCCGTGTGAGAAGGTCATACCGTGCTTGATGCCGAGCATGATCATCAGAGAATAACCGATACCTGCGAGCAAAGCGTGTACAAGGTACAACAGCGGAGCAACGAAGATGAATGCAAATTCAATCGGTTCGGTGATACCAGTCAGGAAAGAAGTCAGCGCGGCGGAGATCATGATGCCGCCTATCATGGTGCGGTTTTCAGGCTTCGCGCAATGCCAGATTGCCAATGCAGCAGCAGGCAGACCAAACATTTTGAAGAGGTAACCACCAGCCATGTTGCCTGCAGTTGGATCACCAGAGAGGTAACGCTGAATTTCACCTGTAACAGCTTTACCGGTTTCAGGATCGATGTAGGAGCCAACTTCGAAGAAGAACGGCACGTTCCAGATGTGGTGCAGGCCGAATGGGATCAATGCACGCTCAACAATACCGTAGATGAAGAACGCGAGCTCTGGGTTTTCTTCTGCTGCCCAACGGGAGAGAGAACTGATCGCACCGCCGATAGGAGGCCACACGTACGCCATGCCAACGCCCAGTGCAATACATGCAAAAGCGGTGATGATCGGAACGAAACGCTTACCCGCAAAGAAGCCCAGATAGTCCGGTAGCCTTATTCGGAAGAAGCGGTTGAACATGGTCGCGGCTACAAAGCCGACCATGATACCGCCAAACACACCGGTATCAATAGATTCAATGCCCAATATGGGTTTTGTTTCTACCCCGATTGAACCAGCGATTACACCCATAGTAGCGAGGAGAACGCCGTAGCCAACAACGGCTGCAAGACCAGCAACACCATCGTTGTTTGCAAAGCCAAGCGCCACAGCAACAGCAAAAATGATTGGCAGGTTACCGAAAATCGACCCGCCTGCCTGCGCCATCAACTGGTTGATGATATCAGGAATGAATGAGAAGTCAGCAGCGCCAACCCCCAGAAGAATACCAGCAGCCGGAAGAACGGACACTGGAAGCATCAGGGATTTGCCGACTTTCTGCAAAGATCCGAATGCGTTTGAGAATTTACTCATTGTTTTTCCCCCAGAGTTACATGGTGTGCGAACACGCCATGCCCCCTGAATTTTACTAAGTATTCCAGATCGGAACACTTACTCCCACATAATACTCCCGAACCACTATTGTGATCTGAGGAGATTCTTAACGTCACTTGTGTCGGCACATTCCAGCGCTGCTTTCGCTATACTGATGGAATCTGCCATGGATACAGTGCGAACTTTGTGTTTGATCTCAGGAAGTGCCGGAACACTGACCGAGAGTTCTTTGACACCGAGGCCAATAAGAATTGGAACAGCCTCTGGTTGACTGGCGAGACCGCCGCAAACGCCGACCCATTTGCCAGCCTTTTCCGCAGCTTTTACGGTCATATCAATCATCCGCAGCACAGCTGGGTGCAGCGCATCAGCACGGGAGGCAAGAGCTGGATGACCCCGGTCAATCGCCATCACATATTGGGTCAGATCGTTGGTGCCGATGGAGAAGAAGTCGACTTCTTCCGCCAGTTTGTCAGCCATCAATGCGGCAGACGGCACTTCAATCATGATGCCCACTTCAACGTGTTCCACACCAAGGTTTTTCTGCTCTTCGCGGACCAGCGCATTCACTGCGCGTAGCTCATCAAGCGCACTGATCATGGGGTACATGATCCGCGCATGACCTTTGTGGGCCTGAGAGATAATTGCACGCACCTGACGGCGCAAAATGCTTGGGCGCTCGATACCGATGCGCACACCGCGGACACCGAGGAACGGGTTTTCTTCCGCTGGCATTGGCATGTATGGCAAAGGTTTATCGCCGCCCACATCCAGCGTGCGAATGATGACGGGACGATCCTTGCCCATCACCTCAAGAATATTGCCGATTATGTCAGCTTGCTCTTCTTCAGTTGGCTCGTTCAAGCGTTCCATGTAGAGGAATTCTGAGCGCAACAGGCCAACGGCTTCAGCGCCAGCTGCAACGGCTTTTTCCGCATCTTCCAGACTGCCGATGTTCGCAGCAATCTCAACACGCACACCATCTGTGGTGATAGCCGGCTTATGCGCATCACGGCGGTACTCTTCCGCCTGCTTAGATGCGTTCTCTATCTTCAGGGCGAAAGCAGTTTGTTCTTCTGCAGAAGGAGAGACTTTGATTTTACCGTGTTTGGCATCCAGAAGCAGCGGTGTGCCGTCTTCCAAATCCTTGATGGCTTCTTCAACGTTCACTAGGTACGGCAGGTTGTTGCTGCGAGCGATGATTGCTGCATGAGAGGATGCGCCGCCATGTGTGGTGCACAGGCCAACGATCTTGCTCAGGTCCAGTGCTACGACTTCGGATGGGGTGACGTCTTCCTGCAGGAGGATGGTGCCTTCCTGCAAAACTTCGGTGCCATCATCGACGCCGAGCAGTTTTTTCAGGACGCGCAGACCAACATCACGGACGTCAGCAGCACGCGCAGCAAGCAGAGGATCATCCATCTTCGCGAGGGTTTCTGCTTGCGCTTCGTACGCCAGCTTCCAGCTCCACGCCGCGCTTTGTCCGCCTGCGATGTCTGCAAGCGGCTTTTCGGAGAGTTCCGGATCTTGCAACAACTGCACATGGGCGTTGAAAACGTCGGCTAGTTCTTCCTGACCTTGTTCGGTCATTCGCTCAATAATGCTCTGCAGGTCCTGCACACTTGCTTTGACGGAAGCTTTGAAAGCTGCCCGCTCTTCTGCTAGGCCGATGCTTTTACGGGTTACTTCTGGCAGAGTTTTGTTATGCTGAACCAGCTTACCAATGACACGGCCCGGAGAGGCTGTGAAACCAAGCAACACGCCATCGTCGCCGGACTTCACTTGCAAAAGTGGCGTTTCTTTCACCAGCTCCACTTCTGGAAAACTGGTAACAGCGGTGACTTCTTCGCCAAGGCCCGCCTTAATAGCGGCAATGATATCTGCGGTGACTTGTTGAGCGTCGTCTCCCGCAGCTTCAATCTCTAGCAGATCACCGAGCTTTGTCTTGAGAGACATAATGCCGGTCACAGATGAGCCATCGCAGGTGTTGCCATTGGCTTTAAAGCGAACCTTTGCATCTGCCTGACGCACCACAACAGCAAGGCGAGCCGCAGGACGGGCGTGCAAACCAGTCACGTTAGGAATCTGAACGGAGCCGGTCACCTCATACTGGGCAGGTTCGGCATCTACGTTTGCGGTGCTTTCAAACGGGGCAGGAGCTGCGCTTGGGTCGTTGCTGCTCGGAACTGTGAAGACGGTCTGTGCTAAATCACTCTGAACACCATCAAAGGAGACAGTCGGCTTAATTTCCTGCCCACTGGTGATGATAAACGCGGATTGTACGGAAACACATTCGCGGGCGATAAGGTCTGCATCAAATGTGATGAGCGGCTGACCTGCTTGAACCTGATCCCCTTCAGCAACGTGCAGCTCAAACCCACGGCCTTTCAGCGCAACACTATCAAGGCCGATGTGCATTAAAAGCTCAACGTCGCCTTGCTGCAATGTAACAGCGTGATGGGAGCTATGAATCTGCGTAATTTTTCCGGCAAACGGGGCGTGAAGCACGTTATCGATTGGATCAATCGCAATGCCATCGCCCATCATTTTTTCAGCAAACACGGGATCGGGCAGTTCTGTGACGGCTTGAACAATGCCCTTTAATGGCAATTGGATGGAAAATTCATGTTTTTGATCCTTCACCGTTTTATCTCCCGATTATACTAGGTGAATGCGCACCTCCTTAAGCTTCGGCTAAGTCATGAAGAGGCAAGGGGCTATTCTCTGCGAAGATCAGTGCGGAAGGGACGCGCAGCAATGCGCAGAAATACTAGTGTTACAAGGTGTTACGAAATGTTACAAAGAGAAATATTTTCAATTACATATATAATTACTTAAGAACTCAAATACACTTAAGTTTATGAGATATACGTGTAAGTCTTAATCAGATTTAGTGCCAAATTTAAACTCTAAAATACATAATAATTTCTCTGAAATCCGCCTTGCTTGCAACACCGTTGTAACAACAGCTTGATACATTACAGCGCGTCAAGATCACTTCTGTGACAGCTTTGCTTACTCGGTTGACCTAGTTTTTGGTCTCTTTGTTAGGATGGAGAGATATATCCGCCTCAAAATGAGTGTTACCTGAAAGCGCAAAACGCTTGTAGGGGAAAATCCTAATAGTTAACCTTAATCTATTTTAGTAACATCGAATAAATACGATTTAGTTGGCTGAAAATCCAATTAAGCTTGAATGCTCATGTAGTTTTGGAAGAGACATCAGTAAATATTGACAAATATGTGGTATTACTCCCAATAATATTTACCTGTTGTTAATCTAATTGCTGCCTGCCTACGCTCAGGCCTCCCAAAACACATAAGTGAATAAAACATCGGGATTTAATCCGAAGTTATTCTTTATGGCGAATTAAAAATGAAACTAAGTCATCGCATTGTTAGTGCATCCGCCGCGGTCCTCATCGTCGCTTCAGCACTCGTAATTTCAACCACCACCTATCTCAATATGAAGAATTCGGAGGCTGATAGCCGGGCGTTGTTTACATCCGTAGCCTCAGGTCTGGCTGTTACAGCGCAGGATATTACGAAGGAAGCACAGGTCCTCTCTACAACACTCGCCGCCGCTTTTGCCGCAGAAATTCAGGGCGGCGATTCTAACCGGAACTCGTTGGCAGACATGACCCGTGCAGCACTGCAAGGAACTTCTGATGTTCTTGGTGTAACTGTTGTGCTGGAGCCTGATGTTCTCGGTAAAGATACAACTTTTGTCGGAAATGAATACTCAACAGACGCGGGTCGCTTCGCGCCTTACTTCTACAAGAAAAACGGGTCCATCGGTTTCCGGACAGCAGGCATCAACAAAGCATCTGCCCAAGATTGGTATTACAAAGCGCTCAGGAAAAAAAGTCAACACATCACGGAACCTTACACCTTTGATGTTGGTGGCAAAAACACTGTTTCAGCTTCCATTACAACCCCTTTCTTTGATGCAAAAGGCAACAGCATTGGCGGTGTGGTGGTTGATATTGACTTCGATAAGTTGAAACAGAAACTCGGTGTTTGTCAAACAAGTTGTCCGCCAATTTCATGCAGCGTCTCTGATTTCGGTGCCGCTGATTTCGCGTTCCGGGTTTAGCCAGACGGGTCCTTCAGGTAGCCAGTTGCGTGTTTTTCCTGACCAGCGTTCTGGCTTTTGCGCACGTGCATTTGCATAAATCCTGGCACGGTTATCGAGCGTTGCTCGGTCCTGCCCTGCATGGCGCGCGTCTGGCGTAACGAAGCGGATCGCGCTGTGCAAGTGCTCGCTGTTATACCAGATGACGAAGGATTTCACCCAGGCCTGCGCATCGGCCTTTGTGGCAAATCCCCTGTAGGGCCAGTCAGGGCGGTATTTGCAGGTTCGGAATAACGCTTCTGAAAAGGGATTGTCGTTGCTGACACGTGGTCGGCTGTAGGACGCTGTAATGCCCAGCCTTTCCATCGTTGTTTTCATGGTAGCCCCCTTCATTGGGCTGCCGTTATCTGCGTGGAGGACCAGAGGTTTCAGAACACAGCCCTGGGCCAGCACCGCCTTTTCGATGAGCTCAGCAGCTCGTTCTGCGCTCTCTCGCTCATGCACTTCCCAGCCGACGATTTTCCGGCTGAAAATGTCCACGATCAGGTAAAGGTAGAAGAACATGCCCGCAATCGGTCCGGGCATCCAGGTTATGTCCCATGTCCACACCTGGCAGGGCCCTCTGGCCTGATAACTGGTGGGTGGTTTGCGCCGTACAGGAGGCTTGGCACGGCCACGGTGATGCTGCTGACCATCTGTGCGCAGGATGCGGTAAAAGCTGGATTCAGACGCCAGATATCGGCCTTGATCGGCCAGTTTTGGTACAATCTGGCTGGGTGGCAAGCTGGCGAATTCCTCTGAATTACAGACCTCCAGCACTGCGGCACGCTCATACTCGCTGAGCTTATTAGCTGGCTCCAGGCGCGGCACAATAGGCCGCTGATCGGGCTGAATTTGGCCGTCTTTCGTCCATCTCCTGAATGTCCGCTCACTGATCTCCAGCTCTGCGCAGGCCATGAGGCGTCGTGCGCCAGCGGTGACAGCCTCGTTGATCAGAGCGACTGCGGTTGTGCGATCTGGGGTGCTGATCATGCGTCCTCTGCGCCCCCCCAGATCGCTGAGACCTTTTTTCTGAGAATAAGCAACGCAGCAGCCTCAGCCAGAGCTTTCTCCTTTCGGGCCAGTTCCCGTTCCAGATCCTTAACCCTCTTTTTCTCTTCTTTCGTCGCTTGACCAAGACGCGCAGTGCTGGCGCGGTCCCAGTCATTTGCCTGCTCACAAGCGACCCGCCATGCAGCGATCTGCGCCGGATAGAGCCCGCGCTTGCGGCAGTATTCGCCCAAATCAGCCTCATTCAACGCCGCCGTTTCCAACACAGCGGCAAACTTATCACGCGAGGACCATCCCTCAGGGCTCGTGTCAGCGCAGGGCAAAAGCTGGCCTTTGCCGCGCGCCTCAGCCCGCCATTTATGGAGCGTCGCCTCGCAAATCCCTTCCTCGCGCGACAACTGCCGAATGGCTATGTTGCCCGGTGGCAGCATCCGCTTAAGCACTGCCGCTTTTCGTTCCGGTGAATATCCCACGTCATCTTCCTATCCCGCCCACCTTAAAATAGAGAAAAATAGAACAGCGGACAACATCCCTGACACAGGGGGAACTGGCATCAGCCAATCATTATAAAACTGGCCTTCTTGCTGTTGTTAGTGAAGGTGGCCTCTGGGTTAATCATAGTGATCAATCCAGACTTGGCGAACAGGTTCGCCCAGTAATTAAAACGGTTATGAGGGGTGTAACTGACCAACCGAACATACAAAAACTTGGTGACCGGATGTTCATCATGGAGCGGTTCCCTCTAGGGAATACTGGACAATATTGGTTCTCCGCCATGTCCGTAACATCAGATGAACTCACCGCCAGCTATCGCTCTACGCGGAATATCGCATTGATCGTAGCTGTCATCGCCGGCATTCTCGGTTGTGGCATTCTGTGGTTCATAGCCAACTCCATTGCTCGGCCTGTCGTAAACCTAACAGACAGGATGCAGGGACTTGCGAACGGCAATGTGAAAGAAGAAGTTCAATACACCCATCGTAATGATGAGATTGGCCAGATGGCCAACGCTCTGAAGGTGTTTGTGACAGCCATCTCCGAACGTCACACCTTGCAGGCGGAAGCTGAAAAAGAACATGAACGGGAATTAGCTCGCCAGCAAGAGGCCGCGGCGCTTGTTGAGGCGTTCTCTGGGACTGCAGAAACCACTCTGAACCAGATTCTTAGTCAATTTGAAGAACTGGAACAGACATCCAGAGAACTCGCCAAAATTGCGGAGACAACTACTGTTCAATCAACAGCAACCTCTGCAGCCTCCGAAGAAGCGACAGCCAACGTGCAAACGGTTGCGTCAGCTTCAGAAGAGCTTTCAGCGTCTATCGAAGAGATCGCTCAGCAGATTGCACGGACAAACAAAGTCATCACCCAGACCAATGAGGCTGCAGAAGCAACCAACACCAAGGTCATGGACCTGGATGGGACTGCGCAGAAAATTGGAGAAGTGGTCAATCTGATTCGGGATATTGCTGAACAGACTAACCTTCTGGCGCTCAATGCAACCATTGAAGCAGCTCGTGCTGGTGAAATGGGCAAAGGCTTTGCCGTCGTGGCAAGTGAGGTGAAAGAACTGGCCAGCCAGACCTCCAAGGCAACTGAGGAAATCTCCCAACAGATCTCAGCAATCCAAACCTCTTCCAAGGATGCAGTTGAAGCAATTCAGGAAATCACCTCCAGCATCCGAGAAGTGAACGAGTTTGCCGCGAACATCGCGTCCTCTGTTGAGCAGCAGGGAGCAGCAACCGCTGAGATTACGGAGAACGTCCATCAGGCAGCAGCGGGAACGCAGAACGTATCGGAAAATATGGTGCAAGTTGCTCAGGCTGCGGAGAAAACCAATCATTCATCTGATCTGGTTTCGAAGACCGCGGTTTCAGTCCGTCAGGAGGTCATCGGCCTTCGCCAGCAAATTAATGACTTCCTTCACAAAGTTAAGTCTGTCTAACGCTGGTTTATGAAGCATTGCTGGGATCGGCGCCAGACCTCCAAGGGATCTGGCGCCGATCCCTTTTTGTTTAAGCCAGAAGCCAGTCAATAACCACCTGAAGTTAATGTGAAGCGATTGCGCGTCAAACGTGGCAAATTGGCATGATATATTTTTGGAAATTCTGAAAGAAGTGTAGCCTCGGTGCGGTCGTGTAAACGCTTGCAAAAACGGGCTTTCTGAGCGATCAAAGTGGTCAACTAAACATCACCCCTGTCTCCCATCAGACAAAAGCGATAGGGGTACGCACAGAAGATGCTACTCCTTAGAATCTGCTCCGGTTGAGAAACCAAGAGCACAAGGCCCTCCGCCTACTGGGAGAGCCTTGTAAACGCAAGACCAATCAGTAATTCATGTAAAGCAAATAGATGCCAAACAGTGCTGAAGCTGCGCCGAATGCACGCAAGATCAGGCGGCCACTGCTCCACTCTGTTAACGAGCCCAAACCAAGACCGGAAAGACTGAGTGCAAAGGTGGAAACGGAGAAGCCTGCCGCGTAGATCAGCAAGCTGCCAGCATTGGCCTCATTGGCATGTGCGGCGCCGTGGAACACCGCAAACACCCCTACAATCAACGCGCCAACGACAACTGGAAGCTTGAGTGCAAATGCGATCAACAGGCCGATGACGATGATCGAGATTAGAATGCCCGGCTCAATATACGGAATGACAACGCCGATGAAACGCGCCCAAAATGCCATAAACATAACCAGCATAAACACCAGCGGCCACACCAATCGTTTACGGGTAAGCACCAGCGCCGCCCAGATACCAACACCAACCATGGTGAGGATATGGTCCAGCCCGCCAAGCGGATGCCAGAGGCCGTTGAGAAAATCCGCCTTAGCTTGTGCGCCGGAAAAGCCAGCAGCTAGTGCTGGTTCAGCAATAACCATCAGTGCCGCAATCAAAGACATAACACCGGTTATTTCTTTTAATCTCATCAGTGCAAATTCCAGATTTCTCGGCGCTTAAAAAAGCGCACAATTTCAATAGATGAAGAAGTTTGGTTAGATAATTGAGTGTCGTATATTAGCGGTATGCTTTTGTTATGCCGCTTATTGCCCAGCTGGTTGTCATAAGCCCGATCTGGTGTTTGCCAGTCAAGTGCTGAATAAGGTCTGATCGGGTTATGAAAAGATATGTACTTTCTGGGTAATAGCGTACGCCTTTAACGCTTGAATGTGCTTTGAGAAAGTCCTCCTCGTATTTGTTGGCGTGACAGAGCTGCTCAATAACGACATTCTGCCACCACGCGTCGTTGCCATCCATGTAAATCCTTTGGCCATTGAGTTTAGGAGATGTCGATGGCTCAGGCCTGACTCACTTTTGGTTTTGGCAGGTTGTGCAATCAATACTGTTCATTTGGGGTGTATGTTTGCCGAGCATGAATGGGGCAAAGGACTGGCGAATAAACTCCCGCGAGCGCTGATCAGTTGGTTCCGAAAGGATGCCCAAGACCTTCAGCTTGTTGGAGGTGTTAAGAGAGACAACGCCGGCAGCGCAAGCAGTTCTAATCAATAACGGAGTTCGGGCCAATCTTGCAGTTGTCACCAATCATTAAACTGAATTTCTCGAGGCTCGTTGAAATTGCCTTTTCCTCCTGCACGAGCCAGATAGCTTTAATCTCACGCCAATTGTGATGGTTCGTGACCACGACACATGCTTCCAAATTGACGTCGTGCCAAAATGGAATTTTCAAGGCGTGCGTCCTCTGAGTTTTTTGGTTCCCGTCCAACATGCAATTCTGAGCAGCCAGTGGCAGGATACCCTCACACACGGTACGGCGCGTAAAATAATTTGCGTTGCTATGTGCGTTGGTTTGCGTGGAACATGTCAAAACGTGCGTTGAGATGCGGTGATCCGCTCTCAAACATACAAATCTTGACTTTTGGCGCTAAATCCGCCATATTACGCCATATGTCACAGAGCATCCGCGTCAGATTCCGCAGGAGATGTCATGCCCGTTCTTCGTAAAATTGAGCAGACCAACGCACCCAGTGGCCCCACGTTTACCGAGGCTGAGGTACAGGCCATGCTGCGAGCGGTACTAAGCTTGTTTGACCGGTGGCAACTGACAGATGAGCAGGCCAGCAAATTGCTGGGTGACGTTGCAAAGCGCACCTATCAACGCTGGAAGACACAGCACTATGGGCGTGTGGGAGTGGACCTTGCGGCCCGCCTTTCCAATCTGCTTGGCATACACAAAGCGCTGCGCGTGTTGTTTGCGGATGCGAACCGCGGTTATGGCTGGATCAAACGCCCCAACAAAGATTTCGGCAATGTATCCGCCTTGGAGATTATGCTCCACGGCCAGTTGACGGACCTGATGCGGGTAAGGCGATACCTTAATGCGCAGCGGGGCGGCTGGTGACCACATTGACTTTGGTTGAGAACGGACTTGACGCACCAACTGTTCCTCTTCGCTGGCCTCGATATTACCGGTTGGTAAATTCCGCCTATCCACCCATTGACCTGTTTGAGGATATCGCAAACCCCGCAGACTGGGAATTGCTTGCTGCCGCTGAAAGCAGAACAAACCCGCGCCTTGCCGCTACAATTGGTAATCTGGATAAGGTTCCCGTTGAGCGCCGCGTCAATGGAGCAGGGGCGTCTTACCTCATGGCCCCGTTTACTCATGCCTCGCAGGATCGTCCAGGCCGGTTTCATGATGGAACATTTGGCGCGTTTTATGCTGCCAAAACCTTTGAGACGGCGTTGTTCGAGACAGTTCATCACACCGGTTTGTTTTATGCTGCAACAGATGAAGCACCCGGCTGGATTGCGCAGATGCGAGAGCTGATTGGCAGTGTAGATGCCAAGCTGGCAGACGTGAGGGACAAACGCTTTGAGGCGCTACACGCACCAGATGACTACAGGGCCTCGCAAAACTTCGCGCGGAGGCTCAAAGAGCTGAGCGGTGAGGGGATTATCTACCCCAGCGCCCGCGATGAGGGCGGCCTGTGTATCGCAACATTCTACCCTGATGTCGTTGTAGCGCCTGCACAAGCCCGGCATTTCAGCTACCACTGGAACGGGTCGGCCATCGACATGATCAAAGACCTCAGCACCAGCGAAGTCTTCGCAATCTCCGAGTAATACTTATTCCCGTTGGGATGGGGAACGATAGGATAGCTGTGTCGTTAAAAGCTGCCGCAACCGAGTTGCAGGGGTCTTGCTTGCCCGCTTGCCTGCCGTAGGGTCCCCATCAAATTCGCTATACAGTCCAGCTCTACGAAGGCTCAGAGGCGTAAGTGTTGGAGCAGTACTTTTTCAAAAGGAAAACGATTAATGAGCATTCATTCAGGAAATGGAGCTGCATACAGCTTATCCAACTATAGCGTCGCAAAATATGTTGGTAACGCTGGGTTTTCCTCTGGGGTTCAATCAAAACATAATTTAACAGATCCTGATGGAACTTCAAAAAAAGAATCCGAAGGATCCACTTTAAAGCCGATTTCAGGCACTGCAATTGATGCGCGTGCTGAACTGACGAGCCGCTATGGTGACCTTGATACCAGCTCCAGCAAATATCATGATGACATTGAAGGCTTCCGCAACGATATTTTTGATGATCTGAATTTCGACCGGCAAACTCTCCACGCTATTTCCAGCAATGAAACTGGATACTTCTCAAAGGAAGAAATCAAAGCCGCCAAACTTGTTATGGAGGAGCAACTTGATTCTGTTTTGAAAGGCGACAATCCGGACGCTGTGCCAATTGCAGAAAACTACCTCAATCTGTTGCAGTTTCTCGATGAGAAAAGCTCTGCTGAGGAGAAAAAATCTTTTGTGTGGGCTGAACATAAAGCAGAGGCACAGGCCAACTATAAACGACTTAGCGGCGGTAAGGCGTCTGAGTTCAATTCTGACGATCCAGTCGTCACACTTCTAACGCAAGCCTACGAAGAGTTGTTTGAAGAACAAAAAAACAATCCCAAGGCAGAGCTGGAATCTACGTCCCAGTACAATTCCGCTTTGTATCAATGGGAACGAAATAATAACAGTTACGAAGAATACAAATCACCATTCCCGTGGTGATTTGTATTCCCGCATATGCTCCTGTTCTTTGGCAATCCGCAACGCGGATTGCCTGCACAAACTCGCTGGTCTGTCGTAAGTTTTGCCCAAATCCACCGCTGATACAAATAGGTACAATTTATAAATTGATTGTGTCTCATATTAGAATATTAGAAAGTAGTGATATATAAAATTACTGCTGAGGTGGTCCTGTGAACTCTCCTAATTTGCCAAACACAAATCTACCGCTGGAAGATACGGGTATTGCCTCCACATCCGGCACTGTCAAAAAGGGTTTGCCGTTTAAGCGGATCATCCTGTTTATCCCGCTGTTCTTTGCCATCATGTTCACGGGCGGCGTTATGGGCATGTATTTCCAACCTGCGGGTCTGCGCATTTTTTATCAGATGACGGGTCTGGTACCGGGTGGCGGCAGTGATCAGAAGATCGCCGTTCCCCTCAACACCACAGTGACGGAAAGCGACATCAAGGCGCTGAAAGCCGGAGCCGTTGTTGCCCTTGGCAAGTTGGTGCCGCGCAATGGCGTCTCCACTATTGCCCTGCCATTTGGAGCCAGTGATGCTCGCATTGCAGAATTGCCTGTCTCCGTTGGCGATTGGGTGAAAAAGGGCACCATTCTGGCAACGCTGGACAATCGTCCGTCGCTGGAAGCCAGCGTGGAAGCAACCAAAGCGGAGATCGCAGTATCGGAAGCCTCGCTGAGGCAAGTTCAGCTTTCCATTCAGGCCAGCCGGGTGGAGAATGAGGCAGAGCTCAATCGTTCCAAAACAAATGCGGTGTTAGCGCAGGCGGAATTGAGCCGCACGCAATCTCTGTTCACCCGCAAAGTTACAACACAGGCGCAACTGGACCGCGTTAAGGCGGAAGCGCAAAGCGCGGTGCTGGATGTGGCCCGCAAACAGGCGACCCTCAACCGCTACAGCAATGTTACGGGCGTTTCTCAAGCCGATGTTGAGCTGGCTATGCGCAAGCTCCATTCCGCCAAGGTTGCCCTGCGCACTGCTGAAGTAAACCTGGAAAAATCCGTTGTCCGTGCCCCGTTTGATGGCACTGTATTGGACGTTCTTGTGCAGCCCGGCGAACGGCCATCGTCCTCCGGGACCATTGAATTTGGTAATACCCGTGAGATGACGGCTGAGCTGGAAATCTACCAGAACCAGATTGGCCGGTTGGAGCTGGGCGAGATGGTGACACTGCGCGCCGGGGCCCTTACCCACGAGCTGCGCGGCAAGCTGACGGAAATCGGCCTGCTTGTGGGGCGTCAGAACATCATCAGCGTAGACCCGGCAGCCAATACGGATGCGCGCGTGGTGACCGTTGTGGTGACGTTGGATGAGACCTCCTCGGAACTGGCCGCAAAATTCACAAATCTGGAAATTCTGGGTTACTTTCACACCGTGGATGAGGAGGGCGTCAAGTGACCCAGTTCCTCACATGGTTGCTGGGCCGGTTGCCGATTGGCTGGCTCCAGCTCACCCACAACAAAGGCCGGTTTGCCGCTGCGCTCTCCGGTGTTGCCTTCGCCAATGTGCTGGTGTTTGTGCAACTTGGCATGATGGGCGCACTCACAGGGTCCACATTGCAGCCCTACCAATTGTTCGAGGCCGATATTCTGATCTCCGCATCAGATGCTAAATCGTTGACAGAAGGCGGCAACGTTGCCCGCGTGCATATGCTGCGCGCCTTGACGGTGCCCGAGGTGGCCTCCGCCGCACCAGTGTACATCGCCAAAGTTGATTGGCGCGTGCAGGAAGACCAGACCGCTAACTTGCAGCTGGTTGGCCTGCCGATTGAATCCATCGACTTCATAGCGCCTGTTCTGAGACCTCAGTTCCTTCAGTTGGCACTGCCCGATACCGCCTTGGTGGACCGCAAAACACGGGGTGGCACAGAGGAGTTTTTCAATTCCCTCTCTCCAGAAACACCGGCTGTGTTTGAGATGAAAAACCGTCAGGTCAAACTGATTGGCACCTTGCAAATCGGGGCGGGTTTCAGCGCGGATGGTAACTTGGTGATGTCTGACCAAAGCGTATTGCGGTTGTCGCCCACACGCAGTTCCGGCGCGCCGGACCATATTTTGCTGAAGGTGAAACCCGGTGCCTCCATTGAGCGGACTGTGGAGCTGTTAAAGCAAGTTTTGCCGACGGCAACGCTCAAAATCCGCAGTTTCACCAAAGCAGCCTCCGATGAGCAGGCCTACCAAACCTCCGAGAAGCCAGTCGGCATCATCTTCGGGTTTGGCACCATCATCGGTGTGCTGGTAGGGATCGTGATTGTGTATCAGGTGCTGAGCACCGATGTTGCAGACCATCTGAAGGAATACGCCACCTTCAAGGCCATGGGCTTCGGGCAGGGGTTCTTCCTCAGTATCATCTTTGAGGAGGCTATGGTGCTGGCGGTGCTCGGGTTCTTCCCCGGTGTATTGGCGGCCATGGGCATTTACAAAATGCTGGTACTCAAGTCCGGCTTGCCTGTCGGGTTGACACTGGCGCGGGCGCTGATTGTTTTCCTCGGCACGCTGGTGGCCTGTGGGCTTTCAGGAACCATTGCCACACGGCGGTTGGCCCATGCCGACCCGGCTGATCTGTTTTAGGGCGAGACACATGACATACACACCAACAGCCCCGATCCGCGTCACTGGCCTTAACCACTGGTTTGGCGAGGGGGAAGCCCGTAAACAAGCCATTTTTGATGTAAACTTCCAGATTGAGAAGGGCAGCCTGACGGTCCTCATGGGGCCGTCCGGCTCCGGCAAAACCACGCTGCTCACTCTTATGGGATGCCTGCGCGATGTGCAAAAGGGCCAGCTCTCGCTGCTGGGTCATGAGCTGCATGGCGCCGATGAAACCATGAAGATCATGCTGCGGCGGCGGCTTGGGTTTATCTTTCAGGCCCACAATCTGCACGAAAGCCTGACGGCCACGCAAAACGTGTTGATGGGTCTACAGGTGCACCAAAGCGGCGTGAATGCGGTAGTTGACCGTGATCAGCAGGATAAAGCTGCCCGTCACATACTCAAGGTGCTGGGGTTGGAGGAGCGGCTTGATTATCTGCCGGCCCATCTTTCCGGCGGTCAAAAGCAGCGCGTTGCCATTGCCCGTGCGCTGGTCTCCTCGCCAGATGTGATTTTTGCAGATGAGCCAACCGCAGCACTGGATAAAGATACCGGTATGACTGTTGTGAACCTGCTGAAACAACTAGGGCGGGAGCGGGGCATCACCACAGTCATGGTCACCCACGACAACCGCATTTTGAAAATGGCAGACCGCATCATAACCATGGACGAAGGACACCTGTATGAAGGTGAGATGGTGTGAGAGCCGGGAGCGCATGTATCCAAATTGGAGTTACAGGTACAGTTTGCGACAAACTATTACAACATGGCTATTGAAGACGAAAGAATCTCATCTATTCTTGCAGCAAGTAAACATAGACTTTGAACATGTGATGAGAAAAACAAACCGCCATCACACGAATAAGTAAAAACACCTGCAAGTCGCGATTACCCAGAAATGTATATTTCAGATATCGCAGAGTAAACGAAACGTCCCCATCGATTACTTTAATGCCGCCAAACACGGAGAAATCCATGCGTAAACTATTGATCACTGCACTTGTTGCGATGACAGCAACATCCGCCTTTGCTGAGGGCGTCAAGAAAGAAGATGTGGTGGACGCACGCCGCGCTTACTACACCTTGCTTGGCTATGACATGGGTACACTTGCAGCCATGGCAAAAGGCAATGTCGACTACAACGCAGACACCGCAAAAGCGGCTGCGGCCAACATGATGACTGTTGCCAACTATAACGCCGCTGGTTTGTATGTTCCGGGCACATCCAACGCCGACCTGCCGGGCAAAACCCGCGCCCTTCCGGTGATCTGGGAAGATATGCCTGGCATGCAGGCCAAGGGCAAAGATTTCTATCAGGCTCTTGTTGCCCTCAATGAAGCTGCTGGCGGCGGGCGTCCTGCACTGGGCAAAGCAGTTATGAAACTGGGCGGCACCTGTAAGGCGTGTCACAGCCATTACCGCGCCAAGGACTTTTAAGCATGACAGTCGCGAGCGCTGATCATGGTGTGGACCGGCAAGAGCAGACAGGGGCCCGCGTCTGGGATCTTCCACTGCGCCTGTTCCACTGGTTGTTTGCGGGCGGTGTTACTGCTGCATGGGGTCTGGGCAAATTCGGGCCAGACGTTATGACCCTGCACTTCTGGTTTGGCTATGCGGTACTCGCGTTGATCGCATTTCGGTTGGTTTGGGGCTTTCTTGGCTCCAAAACGGCTCGCTTTTCCAGCTTCATCTTTGGCCCCAAGGCCCTGCTGGCATACATGAGCAAACTACCGAAACGCAACGCAAGCAACTGGCACGGTCACAACCCACTTGGCGGGCTGTTCGTCTTCCTGCTGCTGGGTGTTATAGCAGCACAAGCGGCGCTTGGTTTGTTTGCGGACCCAGAGGATTACATCAATGTCGGACCTCTGGCCTCATGGGTCGGTATCGATGGAGCCCGAACTGCATTGGCATGGCATGGCATTTTGGCACGGGCGACCCTGATATTGGTCATCCTGCATGTAAGCGCAATCCTGTTTTACCGGCTCTGGAAACGCGAAGATCTGGTGACACCAATGATCACAGGCCGCCGCAAATCCTGACCTTAGCAACGATGACACAAGCCGGAGCAGGCATCCCCTGCTTCGGCTTGTGTGTGCCTGTTGCTCACTCGGTTTGCGGCTGCAACTCTTTTTCATGCGCGGTTCGGCTGATCGGCGGCTCTTCGACGGGGTTTCTCTCCAAAATCCATGGCTTGTAGGAGAGCTGAGAGGTTTTGGCGCGCTCCAACACGCTGGAATGCACCTGCGGTTGTCCGCGGTCCTCGCCGTTTCCATCTTTGTCAGGCCACATGCGATTTTCCACCGAGTAAAACCACCCGGCGGCCCCTGCACGTGGGTTGTGGGTGTCAATTTTGTAGTCCGGTTTCAAGCTCTTCTGAAGTGCTTTGCCGCTCTTTTTATGGATGAGCAACCCACACCGCTTTGCATGGCCAAGCATCCACGCCATCGTGATGTCAGAGAGGCCCGCCTCGGCATAGCCGCCGCCAACATCCGTATGCACCCCTGCAAACCATGTTTGCTGCATAATCTGGTTGGGTGCGGTGCGCTGGTTCCAAAGCACCGGATGGAACACCCTGCGATCATCGTCAATGGAAAGAGCGTGGTAGGCATTGCGGACAGCCGGTGTTAAATCAAGATCATGAAACTCGTGCTTGAACCATGGCACCTTGTTCAGCAATCTGGAGGCCCCTTCCCAAGGTAGGCCCAAGGCTGCCACCGTATCCCACACTCCAAGAAACTCGATTGGCGCCCACATGTTATGGTGCTGCTTTACGAAATCTGTGGCCGCTTTCTTCCGCATGGCAATGTCGGATATTCTGTAAATTCCATAGCCAACGTCGATCAGGTCCGGTCGCGATTTTGGGATAATACCAAACATCTCAACAAACCCGGCAAGGCTGCGCACTGTTGCTGCGCCGCGACTAAACCCAAACAGGTAAATCTTGTCACCGGCCATGTAATTATCAAAAATGAACCGGTAGCAGTCCAGCAAATTGCGGGAGATGCCACTGCCAGTCGCATTCCCGAGGGCCCGAACCGCAAAATTTGACTGAGCCGATGTGCCAAGGCCCCGATCGTAGAACGTGATTTGGTTTTCTGTGCGGTTTTCGCAGATTTTGAAAAGTTTGTAGACGTTCGTATCTGGCCCCTTGCCGCCTTCTTGACCGGTTCCATCCGAAAATATGGCGATGTTTTTCGACATTATCGACCCCCAGAAACAGGCCGCATGCGGTATTCGCGCGGCTCACTAAGAGAGCTATTACTGAATCTGGTGTATGGGGCTTTTAAGATAGCAGCGTATCGGTTTGACTGATTGATGACCAATTCAACATTGCAACCACTTGGAGATACGCCACCATGGCAAAAGATAATGTTCTGGAGCTTGCTCGTCAAAACGGCCTTTTGGGCGATCCGCTTACACAGTTGATAAGAGAAGGGGCAAGGGAGCTGGTGCACCGGGCTGTTACATCAGAACTTCAGTCTTTACTTTCGCTGTATGAAGATGAGGTTGATGAGGCTGGCCGTGCGCGTGTGGTGCGCAATGGTTATCATCCGGAGCGCGAGATCCAGACTGGCATCGGGCCTGTGACTGTGAAAGTGCCCAAAGTGCGGGCGCGCTCAGGTGAGCCAGTCACGTTTCACTCCGCGCTTGTTCCTCCTTATGTTCGTAAGGCCAAAAGCTTAGAAGCAGCTTTGCCCTGGCTTTATCTGAAAGGCGTGTCGAGCGGTGAGATGGAAGACGCTTTGAAAGTTTTGGTGGGACCTGAGGCAACAGGGCTTTCTGCGAACACAGTTTCGAGGTTGAAGAAGGAATGGGCTGGCGAATATGATAGCTGGCGTCAGTTCCGCCTCGACACGGATGAGTGGGTGTATATCTGGGCTGATGGCATTTACAGCGGCTTACGAGCAGAAGACGTGAAGCTGTGCACGCTTGTTGTAATAGGAGTTAACTCACTGGGACGGAAGAAGTTTCTTGCCATTGAAGACGGGGTGCGGGAGAGCACGCAGAGCTGGCGCGAGGTGCTTGTGAAGTTGAAGAGCCGTGGTATGAACACGCCTAAACTGGCAGTCGGCGATGGGGCCATGGGCTTCTGGGCAGCGCTTGATGAGGTATTCAGCCAAACCCGCCATCAGCGCTGCTGGGTGCACAAGACAAACAACATAGTGGGTTACTTGCCCAAGTCCCTACAGGACAAAGCAAGGGCATGCCTCAAGGATATCTGGATGGCGCCGACAAAAGCAAAAGCAGAAGTGGCTTTTGACCTGTTTGTGGAACAGTTTGAGGGCAAGTATCCCAAAGCAGTGGAATGCCTTCTCAAAGACCAGCACGATCTGCTCTCGTTCTACGACTTTCCGCAGATGCACTGGCAGTCAATCCGCACCTCCAACCCGATTGAATCTACATTCGCGACCATCAGGCACCGAACCAAACGCTCAAAGGGATGTCTGAAACGGGACGGCATGCTTCACATGATGTTCAAACTCAGCCAATGCGCGCAAGGCAGCTGGCAAAAATTACGCGGTTTTGCCGATCTTGGCAAAGTCATCACAGGCATCAATTTCAAAGACGGTATCGAACAAGCAGAAGCCGTGCAAAACGCTGCTTAAGAAAATGCTCATACACCAGAATTGACAATACCTCTCACTAAGATGATTCCTTACCTTACGGTATCACAATCGGAGCGGGTACTAGTCCCCGCAACACCTTTGAGGCAAACGTGAAAAAACCCGGACACGGGGGATGTCCGGGTTTCTCAGATAAGAAGAGGGCGGAGGAGGGAGGTAGCCGTCCCGGTCTTTATGCCTCAGGCAAAAAGGCCAATCCCTCTTCTTTAAGGTGGATGAAACCATCTGAACCAGTCGGCATAACCGTTGCGCTCAGGTTATGGTCAATGGCGAACAGACGACCAATTTCAGTTTCCAGAGTGTATTGAATCTGGTTGCCAAGGTAAGCTGCATAAACCACGCCCACAGGGATACCATTGACAGCGTTATTGCTAACGGTGACGGCTTCTGGACGAATAGCCAGTTTGCCAGATTTGCACTCTGGACCGGAGTACGGCAACACAATGGAGGACCCGGCAACGCGCAGAGTGATTGTGCCGGTGTTGAAGCCAACAATCTCACAGTCCACCACATTTGCATCGCCAATAAAGTCCGCAATAAACGCGGAGTTTGGATGGCTGTACAGCTCACGCGGGGTTCCGGTCTGTGCGATCTCCGCTCTGTTCATGACGATGATGCGGTCAGACACAGCCATCGCTTCTTCCTGATCATGGGTCACGTAGACCGCTGTCAGGCCAAGCTTCTGCTGAATATCGCGGATCTCTTCACGCACATGGCGGCGCAGCTTTGCATCAAGGTTGGAAAGCGGCTCATCAAGCAGCAACACTTCCGGCTCCAGCACGACAGCACGGGCCACAGCAACACGCTGCTGCTGGCCACCGGAAAGCTCACTTGGCAGGCGCTCGCCGTACCCAGCAAGACCAACCATGGCCAGACCTTCTTCTGCCTTGGCTTTGGCTTCCTTGGCTGGCACCTTGTTGACGCGCAGACCGTAGGACACGTTGTCCGCTACGCTCATATGCGGGAACAGTGCATAGGATTGGAACACCATGGACACATTGCGGTATGTCGCGGTCAGGTGCGTAACGTCTTTTCCACCAATGAAGATGGTGCCTTCGGTTGCGGCCTCCAGCCCTGCGATCAAACGCAGGGTGGTGGTTTTGCCACAACCACTTGGGCCAAGCAGAGTGACGAGTTCACCCTGCTGAATGTCCAGATTAAGCGGCTTCAGAGCAGTGACGTCACCGTATTTTTTAACAACATTGCGGAACTGAACGGAGCCTGCTTTTTGCATAATAGACATGATTTTCTCCAGAAATTCACTGATTAAGCTGAAGCCAGCTCTTTGTTCTTGTTTGAGGTTTGCAGACGGTTCTGACGGCGAAGCTTACGTTGCCCGATGACGACCTGCAGCAGCAGGATGGCAATGAGCATGGTGATGATGAGAACAGAGGAGTACGCAATTGCGATCCCGTATTCGCCATGTTCCACACGGCCCACGATGAACGAAGTTGCCATGTTATGACGCGCACTCACCAGGAAGATCACCGCACTCACAGATGTGATGGCACGAACGAAGCTGTAGGCCAGTGCCGCAAGGATAGCAGGACCCATGAGAGGTAGGATGACTTTGCGCACAGTGGTGAAGCTGTTTGCACCAAGCGTGATGGAGGCTTCATCAAGGCTCTTATCCAGTTGAGACATAGCCGCGATACCGCCGCGTACACCAACCGGCATGTTGCGGAACACAAACACGATGACCAAAATGATGCTGGTGCCTGTCAGTTCAATTGGCGGTGTGTTGAAGGCCATAATGTAAGCCACACCAATCACAGTGCCCGGAATTGCGAAACTGAGCATTGTGCTGAATTCGAACAGGTTCTTCCCAGCGAATTTCTGGCGCACCAGCAAGTAGGCGGTCAACAGACCCACAACAGCGGTCAGCGGTGCTGCAATGGTGGAGATGGTCAGCGTGGTAAAGTAGCTGTCCCAAGCCACACCGGTCCAGCGGATGCCATTGTCGAAGTTGATGGAGAAGGCGCGGATGTAGTGATCCAGCGTAAAGGTGTTGTCGTAGCCCCAAAGCTTCACGAAGCTGCCGAACACGATCATGGAGTACACAATTGCGGTGAAGGCGGCCCAAGGAAGCGCAAACCCGTAACACGCCCACTTAAGCGCCGGGTTAAGCGGTGAATGCTGACCGGAATCAGCCTTACCGGTGACGGTTGCGTAAGATTTTTTGCCAAGCCACATCCGCTGTGCCACGAAAGCAGACAGGGTGAGCGAGAGCAGGACAACGGCAAGAACAGCTGCTTTGGATGGGTCAGCCACAGCGCCAACAATGGCGAAGTAGATCTCGGTGGAGAGCACGTTGAAGTTTCCACCCAGCACCAGCGGGTTGCCAAAATCAGCGATACTTTCAATAAAGCCAAGCAGGAACGCATTTGCCAAACCCGGACGCATCAGAGGCCATGTTACGTTTTTAAACGTTTGCCACTGGCTTGCGTTGAGGGTTTGGGACGCTTCTTCCATGGACGGGCTGACGCCTTCAACCACACCAATAAGCACGAGGAATGCGATTGGGGTAAAGGACAGCAACTGTGCAAGGTAAATGCCGGAGAAGCCGTAGAGCCAGCGGCTTTTTGAAACGTCGAAGAACTCATAGAGCACATCGGTGATCACGCCAGCGCGGCCAAACATCAAAATCAGCGCAAGACCAATCACGAACGGAGGCGTGATGATTGGAATGATGGTGAGAATGCGCAGCAGTTTCTTTGCAGGGAAGGCTGTTTTGGTTGCGACCAACGCAAAGGCCAGACCGAGAAGCGTCGTGCCCACACCGGTAAGAATTGCAAGGAAGACAGAGTTCCAGGCCGGACCACAACTTTTGCCGCCAGCAAGGCAGGAGAGGTTCCAGATATCGGCAGAGAAGAAACGGGTGAAGAACAGCACAACATCAATGCCGCCGTCACCTGTTTGAAATGCACGGATCAGGATTTGAGAAACCGGGTAGAAGACGAAGGTTATAACCAACGCAATGATAAGGCCAATGCTGCCAACGATGAACGCATCGCCGCGGCCTTTGCCCAGACCGGAAATACTGGTGGTGAGGATGAACAGGAGCGCGCCAGCGGTGATCATAGCACCGGACCCAAGCCCGGTTTGACCCGCGGCAGCGGAGCCGAAGTTCAACGCAT
The DNA here is from genome assembly GCF_900104145.1 of Pseudovibrio sp. Tun.PSC04-5.I4. Taxonomy (NCBI): domain Bacteria; kingdom Pseudomonadati; phylum Pseudomonadota; class Alphaproteobacteria; order Hyphomicrobiales; family Stappiaceae; genus Pseudovibrio; species Pseudovibrio sp. Tun.PSC04-5.I4. The sequence continues at coordinate 222,575 of NZ_FNLB01000008.1, forward strand.
CAATGAAGAACTCAGGACCTGTTCTGCCAATTGCAAACCCTTGCGCAACCAACAGCGCAAGACCTGTGATGGACAGGAACACGAGTGACTTAGCCCGAATGCGCTCGTCTTTGATCACGGTAAAGGCAACACCGATACCGCCCAATGCCAGAGCGAGAGGCAGGAACCACCAGCGGCCATAAAGCAAAGCCTGACCCAGAGCAGGGGCAGTGTCTTCACTCATGAATTCACTGAACAACCAGCTGAAAGACCAAAAGCCGCTTTCGACTGAGTACCAGGGAACTACGCAAAATCCCACTATTCCGGCGATTAGCCAGAGCGCAATTGTCTTTCTCATGATGTTGATCCGAGAGTTTGTGTAATCGCTCAGGCGCGACTACTAAGCAGAACAATTAAGCGGAGGGACGAGCGGAGTTTAAACCCGCCCCTCGGCTCTTTAGTATTTAGTGAGACGCGTTCTTAACTTCTTTGGTCCAACGGCTCAAAAGATGTTCACGAGTAGAACGTTCGCCGTATGTTGCAAAATCGTAGTCGATCAGCTTGATAGAAGCCAGATCTGGAGATTCTGGAGCAACGGTTGCTTTTGAGTTGGACGGAACCTGGAAGGATTTTACTTCCACAGAACGGGACTGTACGTCTGGACGCAGAGCGTATTCAACAAATTGCTTTGCAATTTCCGGGTTTCTTGCGCCTTTAATGACACTTACAGCACCAACTTCGTAGCCAGTACCTTCACATGGAGCAACAATCTTGAGTGGGAAGCCACTTCCAGCAAGTTTCACCATGTCGTGCATAAAGCCGATGGAGATTGTTGTTTCGCCGCGCGCAGCTGCTTTACTTAGAGCGGAACCGGATTTTGTGTACTGGTTCACGTTCTTGCCGATTTCGGTCAGAAGACGGTAAGCTTCTTCTTCGCCAAACAACTGAACGAATGTTGCAAGCTCGGTGTAAGCTGTGCCGGAGCTGTTCGGGTTCGCAACCTGAATTTCGCCTGCGTAAGCTGGGTTGGTGAGATCTTTCCAACACGCAGGAGCCGGAAGGCCGCGTTCTTTCAGAACTTCGGAGTTGTACGCAATGCCCAGTGCGCCAGCGTAAATACCAACAGTTCCACCATTGGAGATTTTGTGCATGTTGGATGCCCAGCCCAACAGGTCGCTGGTGTCAACGCCCGGATCCTGTGTCAGGCCTTCAAACGCTGCGATCAGGTGTGGATCGCCGGTGCCGCCCCACCATACATCAATCTTAGGGTTGCTTGCTTCTGCGCGAACCTGAGCCAGCGTTTCGCCGGTGCTCTTACGGACCATGAGAACTTCGTTGCCGGTTTCTTCTTCAAAACCGCGTGCCATCAATTCGCACCAGTCCTGCTCAGCGCCACAAACCATATTCAGTTCGCCAGCAGATGCTGTTGCTGGAAGTGCAGCGAGCAAACCTACGGCTGCCAGACTACCTAATAGAGCGTTTTTCATTCTTTTCTCCCAAGTTAAACAAGATCTAGGTATAACAACGTATTAGTACACCTAACCTCCATCTCAATTTAGACTTGAATTTACATGAAATATGACTGAACTGCTCCCACTTAAGCGTTAAGTATGTTCCCAATATGGAGATTTATCTTCCTAATATTACATATATTACAAACTTAGGTTACATATGAAATATTAGATCTATTGATGACATGAGTGGAAACTGCGCATTCTCGCGCCAATCCGCTGAAAATGTACTTATACCACCACAGTACATATGGGAGCTTAAGCCGGGTTGCGAGGAAGGTTACATAAATGACCGAGAGTTGGGATAGGTCACCCTCAAAGGTAGCTGTCGTAGATGACGACCCGGCTATACGGGAGGTCCTGCGCGAATTACTGCATGAATACGGGTTTCTCGCGTTGCCGTGCCATGGCAGCGAGGAGTTGCTGGAGCTTGAGGAACTGGAGAGCCTTGACCTTGCAATCATCGACCTGAAGCTGGACGGGGAAAGCGGCATGATGCTGGCACAGCGCCTGCGCGCCTCCTTTAACTTCCCTATTATACTGCTGACCGGCACCGGAGATGAGGTGGACAAGATTGTCGGGCTGGAAACCGGCGCTGATGACTTCCTCATGAAGCCGTTTAACCCACGAGAACTGATCGCCCGCATTCGTGCGGTGTTGCGGCGGTATAAACGTGTTGTCCCTGCTGAGCGGGCAAGTCCGGCACCTCAGGCCTCTGCTGCAGCTCCAGTAAACACATCCAGCACTTTGCTTGGTGATTTGACCTTTGTGAGCGAGGAGCGCCGCTTGCTGGATGCCAACCTCCGCGAAGTCAACCTGACCAACTCGGAACTGCGCCTGCTTGAATTCCTCATCGACAACCCCAATCGCCCCATCAACCGGGTTGAACTGCTGGAACATCTTGGCGGCGACCTCTCCCGTTATATGGACCGCACGGTTGATGTGTTGATCCTGCGGTTGCGCCGTAAGATAGAGCCAAACCCGTCCAAGCCATTATTTTTGCAAACCCGACGCGGCAAAGGCTATGTCTTTGCGCTTGAAACCACTTAGGCGGAGCCCGGCATGATCTTGCTGCCCAAACCATTACGAGCGCTGCTTTCCATCAAGACGCGTTTGCTGGCCGCCATTACGTTGCTCACCCTTGCGACGCTGTTTACCGGTGGCATTGCATGGTATTGGCTGGATCAGGCCAATGTGAAGCTTGTTGGGCAGTACCAACGCACCATTGAGGCTATTGCTGGCTCTCTTCAATTGGCCAACAAATCCGCAGGGTTGGTGAGCACCGCTCCGTTTTTGCTGAACCTGACATCGGTTTACCAGATTGATAATGAAGGCTCGCGCCTGTTGGTAGAGCTGACCAAAGCCGAAGAGCAGTACCGCGACAACTTCCCTCCGCAACAGGAGCAGGGCGGGTTGGGTAAATTTCTGCCTGAAGTACAGCAGAACCTGTCGCTCATGCGTTCTCAGGTGGCCGTACTGGTCAACGCTGCGCAGCAGATAAACGAGTCTGAAGATCGTGTGCGCGGTCTCCTTGTTGATCTGGCGCGGATTGAACGCAATGCCATCAATAAATCGGCCAGTTTTTACCAAACAGCGGCGGAGCGCGATGCGTGGCAACTGGTGGAGCAAACTGCCAACCTGCTTATTTCTGCGGCCCATGTAACCGACTTTCTGAGCATTGGTGAATTGCGCCGCCGTTATCAAGTGTTAACGGCAGAGCTGGAAAACAGCCCCGGCCCGCAATTGCAGCAAGCGCACGCCAAACTTAAGCAAATTGCCGAGGATGACATCGGCCTCTATGCCACCCGCCATCTTGCCATGTCAGGTCAGTTGGAAGCCCGCAATGCGCTGTTTAAAATCAAATCCAGCGCCGAAATGATCAACCAGCTGGTTTCCGAGTTTGTGCGTTTGTCGGGTGAGGAAATCGCCAAGCAACGGCAGGAAACATCCTCCTATATATCCAGTGCTCAACTGGTTGTGTTCTTCACCGGCATTGCCAGTATTGTCCTTGCCCTGTTCTCTGCCCACTACATTGCGGGTTATGTGACCAAGAATATCAATCGTATTTCGCTGGCCATGTCCAAGCTGGCGAAGGGCGATCATTCCTCAGAATTGCCACGCCCCTCACGGCAGGATGACGAGATTGCCCGTTTGCTGCATTCATTCCGCATTTTCCGCGCCAACTCCATCCGCTTGCGCCGAATTTACGGGCAGCTGCAACGCAAAACGGAGCTGTTCGAGACCACCTTCAACTGCATCTCCGACGGTCTTGTTATCACCAATCAACAGCACGGTTTAAACGCGTGGAACCCGCGCCTGTCTCAAGTGCTACGGATGAGTGAGGCAGAGATTGAGAAGGCCAAGGATATCCTTGTTCTCATTCAACATTCTGGCTTCCGGTGGAAAGAGGAAAACGTGCGTCCACACGGAACACGCTTCCGCTTTGCAGAGTTGATCGGCAATGATGGGGCCTTGATCGAGGTGCGCAAGAGCCCTCTGCCAGAAGGTGGTGCAGTTTGGTCTTTCTCAGATGCAACGGACCGTGGCTTTGTGCGGGAGCAAGCCCAGCAAAAGCAGAAGCTGGAAAGCCTGGGGCAGCTGACCGGGGAAGTTGCGCATGACTTCAACAACATCCTCACCAGCATTTCTGGCAGCGTTGGCATTATTGAACGCAAGACCGGACAGCGGAGCGAGATTAACGGAAACCTCCAGCGCATTCACAACGCTGTTGAGATTGCTACCAACCTGACCCAGCGCTTGCTTGCCTTTGCCCGTAAGCAGCATCTGGAACCGGAAGTGGTTGAGATCAATCATCTCATCGAAAGCGTGTCTGAAATCATTTCCGTCAGTCTGGATGAAGACATAATATTGACTACGGATTTGGCGGAGCAGCAGACCTTTGTCCGCATTGATCCCGGCCAGCTTGAAAGCGCTTTGATCAACCTTTGCATCAACAGCGGTCATGCTATTCACGGCGCAGGTACTATTGCCATTCGCGTTCTTGCAAATGGCACGGATACGGTTTCCATCAGCGTGGAAGACAATGGCTGCGGCATGGATCAGGATACATTGGAGCGGGTGTACGAGCCGTTTTTCACCACACGCAGAACATCAGCCGGATCCGGCCTTGGTCTCAGCATGGTGTTCGGCTTCATCAAGCAATCGGGCGGCGAAATGGGTATCACCAGCGAAAAAGGTGAGGGCACCACGGTGACTCTGGTCATTCCGCAAGCCCCCGTTGAGCTGGAACAACAGAGCGCCATATGGACCTTTGAGAAGGCCTATAGGATTTTGCTGGTGGAAGATGATTTACAAACCCTGCTGCGCGCCAAGACTATGCTTCATGAGCTTGGTCTGGATTGCATCGAGGCCAGCACGTACGGCGCTGCAAAAGTGCTCATCGAGAACGGCACCAAGTTTGATGTGCTGTTTACGGATGTTCAGCTGGAGGATGGCAAGGTTGGCTGGACATTGGCGGAAGCTGCCATAAAAGCCTGTGCCGACCAAAAGGTGGTGGTGACATCTGGCCGGTTCCCGAAAGAACACGAACCAAGCTCGGACCTCATCGAGGGCATCACCCGCCTTGCAAAACCTTACAGTAAGGAACAACTCGCCGAAGCAATCATCACCCAACTAAAGCGATGGGAAACCTAAGGCGGGTTGTTTGTCGTCAGCCAAGCCTTCGTTCTGGCATGGCAGCTATCCTCTAACCTGCATTATTTTCCCGAAAGACGATCGGCACGAAGTGGATCAGGTAGAGCGTGAAGGTGAGGGCAAAGAGGCCCCACGCAAATGGCATTGTATCCATATCCGGCAACAGCAATGGACCTAACGAGCGCACCAGACAGGCTGCAATAAGCGATAGAATGGCACCGCCGAGCAGGGGGGTAAGCTTTAGCGCGTTTCCGGAATGGCGCAGTCCTGCGATGATCAGCACCATCAATGTTGCAAAGGCAAAGCCGCCGATAAAGATCATATGCTGGCCAGAAACATATGCATCAGCGGACAAAAGGCCGAGCAGGCCGCCAGCTTGTAATGCGAAGCCAATCCCGATGAACCAGTAGAGCAGATAGAGCGCACGGGCGAAGTGCGTTCTGAGGGCGCCTGATAAATGCCAATCCTGTAAAATATTGAGCACGGCACAGGCAGAGGCCAACGCAAGCCAGCCCTGCAAAGCATTCGAGACTCCCATGACCTGAGCAAGGGTGAGTGCACAGATGCAGAAGATGGCTGCGCGTCTCATGGGTGGGCGTGGAATAAAGGTGGCCCCATCTTCTCGTGTAGAAAGCGCATCATTGACGATAACCATGGTAATTGGAGCAAGTGCCGTCAACACCATGATGACGAACGCGCCTACAGCAAGGGCAAGACCTTGGCTAAGCACGCCTGTTTCCACGTACTCCCATGCACAAATGACCTGAGCAGCACCCAGCATCAGCAAAGGCCAGATGAGATGCTGCGCTTTTGCACCCCAAAGCCGTGGGATCAGCATCGCCAATAAAACCGCAGGAAACAGCAATTGCACGCCAAACACGGCGTTTTGCGGCAGAACACCCATAAACCAAAAGGCAAGACGCCCAATCAACCAAAGCGCGGCAAGGCCGGCCAGCTCTGCTCCAGCAATACGTGGGGTGTTGGTCCATGAGGGAACCGCAGTGGTTAAGAAACCTGCCATGCCGGCAGTCAGAAACCCGAAGAGCATCTCGTATTGATGGAAAAATAAAGAGTCCGCTTCAAACGGCAAGCTCACAGAACCGGAGAGGACCAAGCCCCAGACGAGAATTGAAAGAACAGCGTAGAGAGCGGCAAGCGGAAAGAAGACGCGGAACCCCTCTGAGAACACAACACTGTCAAAGAGGGATGTGTGTTGGTCTGGATGACGAGAAAGGTCTGTCATATCAGCGTCTCCCAGTTGCTCATGTTAAACAGGCTTGCAATGCGATCGTCTGCCAGCAATTTGGCTTCCAGCTCCATCAGATTGCGGCGTGTCCGCTCTTGCCGTGGAATGGGTACTTCATACTCTTTTACAAAGTGTCCGGGATCAGGAGCCATAATTAACACCCGATCACTCAGCGCCAATGCTTCGGTTACATCATGAGTGACCATGAGCACGGAGCATTGCTCTTGCTCCACTTGATGTAGAACAAGGCGGTAAAGCTCGCGCCGCCGGCCAATATCCAGCGCGCTGAACGGCTCATCCAAAAACAACAGATCCGGCTCGACTGCCAGCGCTCTTGCAAGCGCGCCCCGCTGACGCATACCGCCAGAAAGCTCGGAGGGGTATTTGATCCAATCATCCTCTGTGAAACCCATGGCATAGGCCACAGTTCTCGCTCGCTTCATACGTTGGAACTTGGTGAGGTGCTGCCCTTTCAGGCCAAAGCTGATGTTGTTGAGCAAGCTTTTCCATGGCAACAATCGGTGTTCCTGAAACAACACAGCGGTCTTACCAGCTTGGTTGGAGACATTCCCACGACTTGGGGTGATCAACCCGGCTGCAATCTTTAAAAACGTCGATTTCCCGCACCCGGACGGACCAATCAGACTGGTGATCTGTCCCTTTGGCAAAGTCAAAGAACACGGTGCAAGTGTTTGTTGCAGCGGATGATAACGATGATCCTTCACCTCCACCGACAAGATCGGCGGCGTTGCCTCTGGAGCAGAACGAGAGATAACGGAGAGCAGGGGAGCGGTATCAGTCGGCATGTTTCCAACCCTCCACATAATCTTTGATTGGGTTAAGCAACATGCCCTCAATAATAAGCAGAAGGCCAACAACGACAACAATCCACGCCATGGTGGAGGCGGTGTCGATGTTCACTCTGGCTTCCGCCAGTCCAGCCCCGATGCCGCGTGTGCTGGCAAGCAACTCCGCCATCACCACAACCTTCCAGCTGAGGCCCAAAGCCGTTGCCCATGCGGGAAACAGGTAGGAGACAATCTGCGGGGCTTGCACATGCCAGAAACGATCAAACAGGGAGATATGAAAACTCCCTGCCATTTCATCCAGCTCCGCCTCGCGCATACGAACCCCTTGCAGGGCGCCAGCAAACACAAGCGGAACGGTGGAGATAAACACCGTGAAGATCGGCGTTCCATCATTGCCACCAAACCACAACAGCGCCAGTACGATCCATGCAATGGGCGGAACACCAAGTGCGACGGTGATGAAGGGCTTACAGAGCAGCGAGAGCGTGTTGGACCACCCGGCAATGAGACCGAGAGTAATGCCAAAAGCGCTTGCGAGAAAGAACCCCGCAAACGCGCGTTTGGCTGTGATCAGGATATTCTCCAACCCGGACGGTTGATTTAGCAAACGTCCCAACTGCGTGAGAGCTTCCAAGGGTTCGGGCAGGACCAGCGGACCGAAAGCCTCGTAGCCAATTTGCCAAAGTGCGAAAATGAGAAACACACCAGCAAGAGTGCCCCAACCACTCCAGAGCTTACTGATAAGTCTTGTAGCGACTTGATGGATCATCTGATGATCTCTCATTGTTATCGTAAGCAGCTCAACAGGAAAGGGACCGGAACAACAGCCCAACCTGCCGAGCCGACTTAATTACAGATAGAAGTCAGCGTCAGGCAGTCGCCCGCCGATGATGGCCGGATTTTTCTCCGCCAGAATGGAATAGAACTGCTCCAGCTCCGCTTTGACCTCTTTTGCGCGGTCCGCAACCAAATGCGTATACGGAATAGACTTGGCGATGATCGGCGCCGGCAGCGTGATGCTTTCTGCGGCCACAGCAGCAGCTTCCTTCGGATTGGCCTTCACCCACTCCGTTCCGGTAATGCAGGCTTGGTGGAACCCATCAATCAACTCGGGTTGAGCGTTGAGCAGGTCTTCATGCACCATCGTTCCAGCCATAGGGAAACGCCCTGCGCCGCCCGTAACGGAGGCCCATTCATTCGCCAGATCGATAGACCTATGAATTGATTTACCCATCTGCTTGCCCTTGACCATGCCCGCTGTTGCGGCAGGTTCTGGCAAAACGCAATGTTTGATACGGCCAGACAACAAAAGCTGCAGCGCTTCAAACGGTGTGCTCACATAATGGAGGGTGTAGTCTTTGCCTTCTGTCAGGCCGTTTTGTTCCATCACGCGACCAAACACCAGATCCGGCATATCATTGCGGAAGAACATGCCGATCTTCTCACCAGCGAGATCTGCGGGAGATTTGACTGCTTCATCATAGCTGAGCACGTAAAGCATGCCCGAACTCATGATATTGAGCATCTTCACCGGCAGCCCTTTATTGGCGAGGTTTGCAGCAACATAGGAGGGCGTACCTGCCAGTTTCCAGTCGCCGGAAATAAAGCCAGCGCGCAAGACATCAGGTGATTTGTAGACGGAGAAATCAACCTTATCAGTGAATTTAGAAAGCAAGCCTTTGTTGGCAATGTAGGATAAAACAACTGAAGGGCCGACAGGCGGACCATAAAGAGAGAGGCTGGGACTTGCAGCATTTGCCATAAACGGCACCGCGCTTCCAAGTGTAGAAGCAGCAGCAAACCCGGCAGAATTCGTTAAAAATGAACGACGTGTGATCATTGTTTGTTTCCATCGAAACAGAGAAAGTAATCTCATAATTCGCAAATGCGAATGAGTTGCATTTTCTATAAATCACGTTCTCCACGTCTTCTATTTGACTAATATCAATAATATGAGGATAAAACTCATATTAACAGAAAACTGCACGGCGACTTTCCAGCAAATACGCGAAAACTCTGCATGAATCGATGATTGTGCTCATTCGCCGCAGCAATAACCCTGCGTAGATCAAACTAGAATTATTGCAGTTTGATATGAGAGTTTTCACATAGCTGATATAAAAACGCCCGTGACCCCGAGGAAGGATTCTCATGAAAATCGCTTACACGATGCCAAAAGGACAACTTGTGCTGACCGAGCTTTCCGAAAAGCTTCGGGAGCAGGGCATACGAACCTGCGGTATTGTTCAAGCAGATACAGTGAATAAAGATCGGCACCGCTGTGACATGGAAGTGCGCGTCCTACCGGATGGCCCTGATATCTCCATCACCCAATCACTCGGCAAGGAAGCATCCGGCTGCAGGCTCAACACATCCGCCCTCGCAGAAGCTGCAGGCGAAGTCGCACAGCGGGTCAATGGCACCTACGATGTCTTTATTCTCAATAAGTTCGGTGAGCAGGAAGCCAGCGGAGGCGGTTTCCGTGATCTGATCGCTCAAGCGCTCGAAAATGGTGCAGCCGTGTTGGTGGGAACCAATGACATCAATGAGGATGCGTTCAAAGAATTTTCCGGCGGTATGGCTGTCCATATTCCACCAACTGTCTCTGATCTCAAAGCCTGGATCGAAAGCTAATCTGCAATGCCCTTGGTGGTTGCGATTTGCCAGATGCCCATATCTGGCGCAATCACCAAATAGCACGAGGGTCACTCTTCAATTTTTTGAATTGCAAAGAGTTTGGAGGAGATGAGCTCACACCGCTGTTGGTCCTGGCCAAGGCGGAAAGACGTTTCAACAAAATCGATATGCCGGTGCGCAGCGTCTTCAGCCTTTGCGCTGTTCCGGTTCATGATCGCACGCCCAATTTCCTCATGCCGATCCAACAGCTGTTCTCCAGTCCCATCGATGGCACGCAGAAACTCGCGGTTATAAAACACGCCTTTTTCGTCAGTTCATAGATGGAGGACATCATATGAACCAGCATCGCATTATGGCTGGCGTCTACGATAGAGGAGTGAAAGGCGATGTCGCTCTTCTTGGAGGCACTATCATCCCCGGCAGCCTGCGCCTCTGGCAGGTTAACCAGCAATTCCTCTATCCAGTCCAGATCCAGCTTTGTGGCGCGTTCGGCAGCCAAGCCCGCGGCGAACCCTTCCTGCACACGTCTGTACTCGAGAAAGTCATAGAACGCAGTCTGGTTACGGCTGATGAGGTTGATCAGCGCCGAGCTCATAGCCGCGCTGATCAAGGGTGCGATGAACGACCCCTGCCAGGATGAGGCCTTCTATCTGATCGGTTACAGAATCTACGACCGTATCATGGTCGATCGGTTCAAAAAGATAATTTACAGACCCCGTTACTCACACTTCCCAGCGAACCTTATTTCAATATTGGTAGGCATAATTTCCAAATCCGAAGGGAGGAAGAACCAACCCATGCTTTTGAAATTTCAACGCAAATTTACGTAGTAATGCGTTGTTTTGTTGTTCCTTTTCCAGTATCTGGCTATGAATTTCGCCATAACATAAGTAACTAGACGCCAAGTAATACCTCATTAGCCAAGCAGAAAAGCGGTGAATCTCATCAAATATATCAGCCAATAATATCCAGAGGTCAATATTATTTACCAGATATCGATTGCCTGAGAGGGCTGCACGATAACGTTATTTGCAACAGTTGAATATCCTTCTGGAGGAAACGATGAACAACTCAATTTTGAGCCTTGCTCTGGCCGCAACAGTACTTGCAGCACCCGCTGCAAATGCTGCGGACAAGCTGTTACTCAAAACACCAACGGCCTTCTCAACATTTCTACCGGGCCTCGGCAGTCCAATTCCGCGTATTGCCGAGCAGCTCAAACTGATGTCCAACGGCACCATCAAAATGAAGGTGTATGAGCCGGGCAAGTTGATTGCGCCCTTTGAGATCCTCGAAGCTGTTTCCTCTGGCAAAATAAATTCCGGTTACACAACAGCAGGCTACTGGGCCGGTAAAATTCCTGCTGCACCGCTGTTTTCTGCTGTTCCATTTGGGCCGGAAGCTGGCGAATACGTCGCCTGGCTCTACTACGGCAACGGCCTTACCCTCTATCAGGAAATGTATGATCAGGCCGGCTACAACGTAAAAGTTCTGCCATGTGCTATCACCGCTCCGAAAACATCCGGCTGGTTCGCTAAGGAAATCAACTCCCCCGAAGATCTGAAGGGCCTCAAGATGCGCTTCTTTGGCCTTGGCGGTAAAGTTCTGGAGAAGCTGGGCGTTTCAACCTCCTTGCTGCCAGGTGGTGAGATCTTCCCGGCGCTGGAAAAAGGCGCGATTGATGCGGCAGAATTTTCCATGCCCGCGATTGATAGCCGCCTTGGCTTCCAAAAACTGGTGAAATACAATTATTTCCCGGGTTGGCACCAGCAGGCAACAGTGTTCGAACTGCTGATCAACAAAAAAGTTTGGAACAAAGCCAGCGACCAGCATCAATCAATTATTGAGAATGCTTGTAAGGCCTCTATGATTGACAGCTTAGCCGAAGGTGAAGCAATCCAGCACATATCAATGAACGATAACGTCAACAACCACGGTGTTCACATCATGCAGTGGTCCCCAGAAATGCTCGACATTTTTCGCACGACTTGGGACGAAGTTGCAAAAGAAGAATCTGCCAACGACGAGTTCTTCGCGAAGGTTTTAACTGACATGAACCAGTTCCGCGACGACTACAAAATCTGGAAAGAAAACGCATTCTTGCCACGCAAATAGTATGATTTTTGGGAGTGGCTTCCTTTGAGGTCATTCTCATTTTTCCGAGGTGATACGACACTTACCTGATGACCATGTTGCCGCGTTGGCTTGCGAGAATGGATACTATGACTGAAGACCCTCAAGATGCCTCAGATCCAATCGAGCTTTTTGAAGAGATTCTTGAGCACAAAGACTCAGACAAACAATCCATAGCAGTCGTCCTTGAGAGCGCTGTGAAGGGTGTTGGTCATGTGGTGATGTGGGCCAATCTGCTCCTGATTGTGGCAATTGTTTTCCAGGTAACAATGCGTTATCTCTTCAACAAGAACTTCCCCCAAATTGATGAGATCCAATGGCACTTCTACGGTCTTGTGACCATGGTTGGGATCTCGTACGCGCTGGTGACAGATAGTCATGTGCGAGTAGACTTGCTGCATATGCAGTTAAACAAACGAACTCAGCGGTTTATTGAGATTGTGGGCATTCTGGCCCTGCTCACCCCGTTCCTGTATCTGATGATCGATCAGGGGTTCGATTATTTTCAGGAGAGCTTCCGCGTCAATGAGCGGTCCGCCAGCCCAACCGGTCTACCGGCGCGGTGGGCACTCAAAGCCGTCATCCCGATCAGCTTTATTTTACTTGCGATTGCTGCAATAGCTCGCCTCATTCATGACGTACACGCGATTTGGGTTAACACCGAATCAGAACGCCAAGGCAAAGGCATTCGCCTCATTTTTGTTGCGTTTCTTTGTTTTGCCGTTGTCGCTTTCAGCCTCTCCTTCCTCGTCGAAACGACAGAAGAAAAGCTCGTCATCGCCATGTTCCTGACATTCATCGCCCTGCTGTTCTCCGGTTATCCAGTTGCATGGGTGCTGGCGGGCGTTGGTGTTGCGTTCTGTGGCCTTGCCTACTTGTTTGACAATGACCTGATGGTCTGGACCGGCCTTGAAAGCACATTCACCGGCCTTGATTACCTGACACTTGGCGCAACCGTGAACCGTGTTTACGCGACAATGTCCAACGCTGTTCTTGTCGCCCTGCCGATGTTCATCTTCATGGGCCTGATGCTGGACGAGAGCGGTGTTGCTGAGCGCTTGATGAATGCCATGCAGAAACTGTTTGGCACGGTACGCGGCGGTCTCGCCATCACCGTTACGCTCATCGGCATCATCCTTGCAGCGTCCACCGGCATCATTGGCGCCTCCGTTGTCTTGCTTGGTATTTTGTCCCTGCCAGCCATGATGCAGCAGAAATACTCCAAATCTCTGGCAGCTGGTGTGGTGTCCGCCTCGGGTACGCTTGGCATTCTCATTCCGCCATCCATCATGCTCGTTATCATGGCAGACCAGATGGCTCTGTCCGTGGGTGACCTGTTCATGGCAGCCGTGTTCCCCGGCCTCATCATCGGAATGCTGTACCTGCTCTACATCTTCATCATCGCATTGGTGAAACGCGACGTGGCACCAGTACCGGAAGGCGCAAAAGCTCCCGATTGGAATGCGATCAAAGACGTTGCTCTGGCTGCATTGCCAACGCTGCTGCTGATCCTTGCGGTTCTAGGGTCCATCTTTGCGGGTCTGGCCACCCCAACAGAAGCCTCTGGCGTCGGCGCACTCGGTGCAACCTTGCTGGCACTTGGCTATCGCAAACTTACATTCCGCAAGCTGGTGAGCGTTTTAAAATCCACCTTCAACACCACCGCCTACATCTTTGCCATATTCCTCGGCGCGACGATCTTCTCCTACGTTCTGCGGGAAATGGGAGGCGATGCGTTGATTGAAGATATGGTTGCCTCAACAGGCTTTGGGGCCAACGGAACAGTGATCTTCATCCTGTTCATCGTGTTCCTGCTGGGCTTCGTGTTGGATTGGATCGAGATTACCTTGATCGTTCTGCCACTAATGCGCCCGATCATCAATGGACTTGGTCTGGATATTAATGGCTTCGGCGCGATTGATGAGCCTGCCTTGATCTGGTTCGTGATCCTTGTTGCGGTGACGTTGCAAACCTCGTTCCTGACGCCGCCTGTTGGTTTTGCCTTGTTCTATCTCAAGGGCGTTTGCCCGCCAGAAATCAAGCTGACAGATATCTACCGCGGCATCATTCCGTTCGTACTGCTGCAGTTGGTCGGCTTGCTGTTGGTGTACTACCTGCCAGCGCTGGCCACATGGCTCCCATCGGTCGCGTATTAGGAGGCCGCAACGACAAACACAGCGCTGATCCAGACTTTTTCAAGCTATCGTCGGACGTCGTAACGTTCTCAGCGTTCCCAAGAAAACAGAGCGGTTCCGCAAAGGGTTCCGCTCTGGTGCGTCCCGGCACCCTGCTGGAACAATGGAAGGTTCTGGAGGCCTGCGTTGCAGCGGATAAAATCGTCATCATGCAAGCCGCTAATACCTGATTGACGGAGGGCTCAACGCCAAAGGGGACGTATGAGCGGGATGTGGTTTTGATCAAGCACCTTGGGACTGATCGACTCCCCATGTTCTTCGCTATCAAAGGCGCTGTTGATGCATATCTGAGCAAAATCAGTTTCTTGCCAAAGAACGTGACGGATCGGTTTATGCAGGGGTTGGCTCGTATATGGCCAGTGTTTTGCCAAAAATGAATGACCCTGTTTCGCCAACGCTACAAGCATCATCTGATCCTGAAAATGAGCGATGCTGGTATTGATGAAGCCGAGTAATTTTTGAAGCGCTTCTTTGACGAAGGCACAGGCGACTATTTTGCGAGAGATGGCGAAGAGGCGAAAATCGCAGCCTTGCATCGTTTTGCAGCGGCTGGCGCAGCAATCCGTTATAAAGCCATTCATGAGGATGAAGTTGAAGACATCCTTGCGCTGGATATCGCGTTACGCAGAGATGATTGCAGTTGGTTTGAAAAACTTCCCGATCACATAGAAGAGAAGCTGGTTCACCGTCTCTATTATGGGCATTTCATGTGTCATATTTTGCATCAGGATTACATCGTCAAAAAGGGTGTCGACGTCGACGCGCTCAAGCAGGAGATGTTGGAAATCCTAGATCAACGCGGCGCAGAATACCCAGTGGAGCACAACGGTGGCCACATCTACAAAGCCAAACCGGATCTGGTCGACTTCTATAAATTGGTAGACCCGACCAACAGTTTTAATCCGGGCCTTGGCAAAACATCCCACTGCAAGCACTATCATTGAAGGCAGAGGAGGGGGTTCTTGCCCTCAGCCTCTCTTTGTGCTCTCGCGTGCTGAGACAGAGTACTTCAGATCGATAATCCGATCAGTCGGCATGCTCTCCTCGTTCTGCACCATGGCCCCCGCAATTCTGCCTATTTCCCGCAGGGGGGTGGAGATCGACGTAATGCTAGGAACTGTTTCCGAGGTAATGCCTAGATCGTTGAAACCGCAGATGCCTAAATCTTCGGGAACACGAATTCCACGTCGCTGACATTCGAACAAAACACCAATTGCCAAATCATCATTGTTGCAGAAGACCGCATCACATTCCGGGAAAGTGCTGGTCAGCTTACCAAACAACAGGGCCCCCAACTGGACGCTGGATGGTTTGTTGGTGACGGCGATGCTTTCAACACGCAGCTCGCCATGTGCCTTGATCGCTTTTTTGAAACCAACCAGACGCTTTTGGGACCGCGGATCCATCTGCGCGCCCATGAACCCGATGTTCTGGTAACCCGCGTCAATGAGATGCTGTGTTGCCTCTTCACCAGCTTGATCATGCGAAAAGCCAACGATCCTATCAATCGGATCGGAGTTGATATCCATAATCTGCACAATGGGAACACCAACATCTGCAAGCATCTTTTTGGTTTCAGCAGTCTGCTCGATGCCGGATAGAATGACGCCTGAGGGCGTAGGGTTCAAAAACGAACGCAGAATCCGCTCCTCTTCCAGCGGATCATAATTGGTATGACCTATTTGCATGTTGAACCGGGATCCCTGCAAAGATTCGCTGATTCCACCCAACACATCGGTAAATACGTTGTTGGAAATGGATGGAACCATCACAACAATGGAGCTTGTCTTGCTCGATGCGAGTGTTGAAGCGGACTGATTTGGGACGTAGCCGAGTTTTTTCACAGCTGTTTCAACCTTGATGCGCAGCGCATCCGATACCTTCTCAGGTGAGCGAAGAGCGCGGGAAACCGTGATTGCGCTAACTCCAGCTTCCTGTCCAACATCAACGAGCGTCGGTTTGGGCATCAAAAAAATCTCCTGTTTCTCAGCACCTGTTTAGATATTTCACTTACCGCTTGCAAAATGATTGCGCAATCATTTATGGTGAAATTCTCTCAGGAGGAAAACTAGGGCCGTGGAAGATAATAAAAAATCAGTATTTGTCGTCATGGGTGTTTGCGGGGTTGGTAAAACTTCTGTGGCACGAGCCTTGGCTGCATGCCTCCCGGCATTTTATGTCGAGGCCGATGATTTTCATCCTGAAGACAATATTGAAGCGATGGGCCGAGGCCATCCGTTAACGGATGAAATGCGTCGGCCATGGCTGAACGATCTCTCACAAGCGATTGTTGATCTAAACCAGCAAGAGGCCACACCGGCTGTTGTTGTTGCCTGTTCTGCACTCAAACGGGCTTACCGCGATATTATTCGCAGTTATGTGCCTCATGTCTGCTTTATTTTCCTATCAGGAGAAAAAGAGCTTATTCGTGAAAGAATGCTAAACAGGCAAGATCATTTTATGCCGCTTGAGTTACTCGACAGCCAAATGGAAACACTGCAGCCACCAACACAAGATGAGCTGCATATGAATATCGACGTGACTGGTACCAAAACAGAAATAATCAATCGAGTTTTGCGCCAAATCATGCCGGAAGCTGTGGCCTAACGCCACAAATACACTGAATACTCTTCAGGGAGGTACTGTGAGTATGAAAATTTTAAAGTTTGTTGCTGCCACACTCATCGCAGCTAGCACAGCTACATCTGTTCTTGCAGCAGATTACGAACTCCGTTTCCAGTCTTCGGACCCGGCTGGTAACCCAAACTTCGAGCTTCAGCAGGCTTGGGCAAAACGTGTTGCAACACTCACCAATGATCGTGTGAATGTTGAAATGATGCCTGTTGGCACCATCGTGCAGCATACTGAAACTCAGGACGCTGTTGCCGCAGGTATTATTGACGGCCATATCACCGATACATCTTACTTCACTGGTAAAGATGCTGCATTCGGCCTGATTGCTAACCCGGTTGGCGCTTACGGTTCTCCGTCTGAAATGCTCAACTTCATGGAGTACGGCGGCGGCAAGCAGATGATGAACGAACTGCTGAACCCATACGGTTTGCAGTTCATTGGTGCTACAACACCAGGTCTTGAAGCCTTCATCTCCAAAGTGCCACTTGATAGCGTTGCAGACCTTAAAGGCCTGAAAATGCGTGCACCTGAAGGTCTTGTTCAGAACGTATTCGCAGCTGCGGGTGCAACTCCGGTTAACCTGCCAGGCTCAGAAGTGTTCACCGCACTGGACAAAGGCGTGATCGACGCAGCTGATTACACTGTGTTCTCCACCAACCACCAGCAGGGTATGCACGATGTAGCCGGTCATCCCGTCTACCCCGGTTTCCACTCCATGCCTTTGATTGAAGTTTCAATCAACAAAGCAACATGGGACGGTATGCCCCTCGACGTTCAGGCAATCCTTGAAATGTCTGTTCGCGATTATGCGCGTGACATGACTGCTCAGCTTTCCATGCGTGATGCAGTTGCAGTGGCAGAAGCTATTGCTGATCCAGACATCACCGTTCACAACTGGTCTGCAGAAGAACGCGCTAAGTTCCGTGCTATTGCGCGTACTCAGTGGGAAATCGTTGCTGCACGGTCTGAAAACGCAAAGCGTGTTTACGCTGTGTTGACTGCCTACCTGACCGAGCAAGGTCTTCTTGGTGAGTAAGCCGATTTTTATCGCATGAAACTCTCCGAACCGCCCTTTCACCGGCGGTTCGGGACCTACCCTGGGAGGTAAAGTTAATGTCAGATCAAAA
This sequence comes from Pseudovibrio sp. Tun.PSC04-5.I4, assembly GCF_900104145.1. Taxonomy (NCBI): domain Bacteria; kingdom Pseudomonadati; phylum Pseudomonadota; class Alphaproteobacteria; order Hyphomicrobiales; family Stappiaceae; genus Pseudovibrio; species Pseudovibrio sp. Tun.PSC04-5.I4. The sequence goes on from NZ_FNLB01000008.1 coordinate 240,500, forward strand.
GAATGAAGACGGTGGTTATAACGCCATACCGGAATCTGGTCTGTTGGGGCGCATTATCGCTTTGTTTGGCAACATATTCGCAGTTGCCATCATCTTATCAGCAGCAATTCTGATCACAGAAGTTGCGATGCGTTATCTGCTTAACTCACCCACCACATGGGCTCATGAAACAGTTATTTTTCTAACTGCAACGACTTTCCTGTTTGGTGGCCTTTATTGCGCGTCAACCAATCGGCACATCCGTGTTGTGTTGATTTATGATGCTCTTTCACCAAAAATGCGTCGCATATTCAACATTGTCATTTCTGTAGCCTGTGCCCTTGCGAGTGCATTGTTCTCCTGGGCTGGATGGCTCGTTGTTAAACGCGCGATCTGGACACCTGCTGGTGTCTTTCGTCTGGAAACATCAGGCTCAGCGTGGAACCCGCCAACTCCGGGTCTTCTGAAGCTCTTCCTGCTCGGCATCCTTATCCTCATGTGCCTGCAATTCCTTATTCTGGCCGTCAACTACGCAAGAAAAAAATGACCGATTTACTCGTCCTGATCCCGGATTTCAAAGCTCTGGGCATTGAACTGGCAACAGTTCTGATGTTCGGCTCATTGCTTCTGCTGTTGTTGACGGGGATGCCTCTGGCATTCGTCACTCTGCTGGTTGCACTCATCTTCGCTTTGGGTTGGTTTGGCCCCGGCGCAGTGCCGCTGATTGTCAGTCGCATCTTCAGCTTTGTGAATTCCTTTGTTTTCGTCTCGGTTCCCATGTTCGTGCTCATGGCAGCGATTTTAGATCGCTCTGGCATTGCACGGGATCTGTTTGATGCCATGCGCCTTGTCGGTGGACGGTTGCGCGGCGGCATCGCCATCCAAACGCTCTTGGTGGCTGTGGTTCTGGCAGCTATGTCCGGCATCATCGGCGGTGAGGTTGTTCTGCTTGGCGTAATCGCACTGCCGCAAATGTTGCGCCTTGGATATGACCGCAAGCTGGCAATCGGCGTGTGCTGTGCTGGTGGTGCGCTTGGGACGATGATCCCACCCTCCATCGTGCTGATCATTTATGGCCTGACTGCCAGTGTTTCCATTGGCGATCTGTTTACAGCTGCCTTCTTCCCCGGTCTGATGCTGGCAGGCATGTACGCCGCCTACATTCTGATCCGCGCCTACTCCAACCCTGACGTCGCTCCAATTCCAGAAGTTGGGGAAATTGCGCTCTCCGAGAAGCTGCGCCTTCTCAAGGGCTTGTTCCTGCCAATTCTGGTTGTGATGTTCGTCCTTGGCTCCATTTACGGCGGCATCGCCAGTGTTACCGAGGCTTCTGCCATTGGTGTGCTTGGTGTAACCATCTCCACCATCATTCGCCGCGAGTTCACGCCCAAACTGATCATGGGGGCTGCACGCCAGACCCTTGCGACTGTGGGCATGATTGTCTGGATCGGCGTTGGTGCATCCGCATTGGTTGGTGTGTTTAACCTGATGGGCGGTATCCGCTTCGTTCAGGCCCTCATCACCGGTGTCTCTGACGAACCAATCGTTGTGATCCTGTTCATGATGCTGATCCTGTTCGTGCTCGGCATGTTCCTTGACTGGGTAGGTATCGCACTTCTCACCATGCCGATCTTCGTGCCGATCGTGTCCCAGCTCGGTTACGACCCAATCTGGTTCGGTGTTGTGTTTGCTATGAACATGCAAGTGAGCTTCCTGTCGCCTCCGTTTGGACCCGCGGCCTTCTATCTCAAAAGCGTGGCCCCACCTGACATAAGTCTAGGGGAGATTTTCATGGCGCTGCTTCCGTTTATCATGATCCAGATCGTGGCGGTTGCTCTGCTGATTATCTTCCCCGGCATTGCGGTCGGTTAACAACAATAACAACGCTGAGAAAAAGAGCCCGCGCCACCCCGCGGGCTCTTTTGTTTTTGTGGCTTCAAACCAAAAAAATATATTCGCTCCCCCTCCAACAACACTTTCTCCCCGTAACATCAGCTTGTTTTTAAAGTTAAATTTGGCCGTCAGAAGAATCTGACAAATGTCATGCCATTTATCTGACATATGTGTTGACATATGCCAGATGTTGAGTGACTATCAATACACGGTCCACCAATGGATCAGGCTACACAAAATGGCTCGCTTGAGAATTCTGCAGGAACACCTGTAGCTCACGTGTCAGCGGGAAGCTTCCGGCGCTACGAGACCTCGAGCATCAGGGGACCCACGTCCTGGGAGGGAGTGTGGGGGAGGAAACATGAAAACATTTATCGTATCTATGGCCGCAGCACTTACTATTGTCGCATCACCAGTAAGCGCAGCGGACGGGCAAGTTGTTTTAGGGAAAATTCCCTTCACACTTGAGCATTCCTACCACCAGTCTATTGTAAAGATCTTCTCTGAATATGCGGAAGAGAAGTACGGTGCAAAAACAATTATCGTTGATGGGCAGGCAAGCAGTGAATCTGCTCTCAGTGCAGTAGAAAATCTTATCGCACAGAAAGTAGATGGCATTGCTCTACACTCACCAGACATTGGTATGACTGCAACGGCAGTTGCAGCTGCACAAAAAGCTGGTATTCCAATTGTCACCACTCTGATTTACCCAAAAACAAAATCCGCACCACATATCCAACCAAAAGAGGAAGTTTCCTCGTTCCGGATGGGTGAAGTTGCAGCTGAACAATGGCTTAAGGCTTTCCCAAGCAAGTTGCCAAAAGTTGCCATCCTGAATTTTGGCGGATTTGAGCAAATTGCAGTGCTCAGAACTGAACCATTCTTCAAAGGCGTTCAGTCCGTAGCACCGGAAGCAGAGCTTGTTGCGATGCAAAATGGCTTCGGTTCCACGATCAAGTCCATGGAAGTGACGCTGGATATTCTGCAGGCAAATCCTGAAGTTAACATCATTTTCGGTGCGAATGATGACATGGCTCTGGGTGCTCTTGCTGCAACCGAACAGCTTGGACGCGGACGCATGGACGATGGCAAGCCATTGACCGAAATCATTGCAGGCGTGGATGCCGGCGAAAATGCAATGGTTAAGATCTTTAATCCAAAAAGCTCCTTCAAACTAAGCCATGGTCAGGTTCGTGACAACGGCCTAGCCGAAGTAGACACCCTTATGGGAATGATTGAAGGCAAAATCGCTAAAGACGAATGGGCAAAAATCGATACAGACAGCCCAGAGTTCGACTACTGGAACTCCACCGTTGAAGACGCTCAGACCTTCCTCGAAGAAAACTTTAGCTTTGAAAAAGACCTAAAAGCTATGGTCGCCAAGCAACGTTGAGCTTTGTTACTTTAACAAATGCAACAATCTGCACTGTCCGGGGGAGGGAACCTCCTCTCGGGCAAGTAACCAATCCCCGCGTTGCTTAGCATCCGTCTTCAACGCACATGCCAAACTGCAAAAATGAGAGCCTCTCACTCATGCGAAGAGGCCTGGAGGTAAAGGTGGGCAGGATTCAGCAGTTACTGCGAATAGAAACCCAGAAACTCGTCTTAATAGGCACGCTCCTGGTGATTGTGGTGGGGTTGTCATTCGCCTCTCCAAACTTTCTTTCCGTAACCAATTTCACAAACGTTTTTCTCAAAGTCGCAGTGATTGTCATAATTGCGTCGGCGGCTAACCTACTGATGATTACGGGACACTTCGACCTTTCTGTGGGCAGTGTTCTGGCATTCTCAGGTATTCTGCATGCTTATTTATCAAAGCATGGTGTGCCGATTGAGCTTTCCGTCCTGCTGACCTGTGTGGTCGCAATGGGCTGGGGCGGCATCAATGCTGTAACGGTGGCGGTGCTGGGCATCAATCCGGTCATCGCGACAGTGGGCGTTATGTTTATCGCTCGCGGGTTTGCCTTTCTCCTGGCACGTTGGGACGGTGGTGCAAACATCATGACCGGCCTGCCGATGGAGTTTGTGGACTTAGGCCGCGAACTGATTTTCGGAATGATCCCGCTTGCAATTGTCATGATGGTGGTCACCTTCCTGCTGTTTGTTTTCATTGAAAAACGCACCGCTTTGGGCCGCCTGAGTTATGCGGTTGGCACCAACTTCAAGGCAGCAAAACTGTCAGGCATCAACGCCGTTGGCATCATCGCGTTTCTTTATGTGGTGGTCGCGCTGTTTGCAGGTCTCAGCGGCATCTTACAGACATCCCGCGTGGGCCTTGCCGCGCCAAACGTGGCGAAGGGTTTGGAATTCGACATTATCGTAGCAATTATTCTGGGTGGCACCAGCATGATGGGCGGTGTGGGGACAACCTTCGGCATGTTGCTGGGTGCACTGGTCGTCGGCTTCTTTGGAAATGGCCTGAATCTGCTTGGAATTCCATTCTACTACCAGAGCATTGCCTATGGCGTCATTCTGATCGGCTCTTTGATGCTCAACCATCGTTTCTCTGTTGCGAGTAGGGCGTAGTCATGGATAACACCAATATTTTGGAAATCCGCAATGTAGGCAAGACCTTTCCGGGAGTAACGGCTCTCAAGGGCGTAAGCTTCGACATTAAAAGGAATTCCGTCCATTGCATCGTCGGGGAGAACGGTGCGGGGAAATCCACCTTCATCAAAATTCTGACCGGCGTCCTTGCCAAAAGTTCCGGCGAGATCACATTGGATGGCAAACCTTTTGCCCCGACCCGTGTGAAGGAAGCGATGGAAGCTGGTATCAGCGTTCTCTATCAGGAACTCAACGTGGTTGATGAGTTGACCATTGCCGGCAACCTGACACTTGGTCAGGAAGAGCACAGCTTTGGTTTTCCGAAAAGGAACCGGATGCTCGACAAGGCTCGGGATATCCTTGCCACGTTTGACAGCAAAATTTCACTGGATGCACTGGTTGGCAGTTTGAGCGTCGCTCAAAAGCAGGTCGTCGAGATCACCAAGGCGCTATGTGCGGACTGTGCCGTCCTGGTGATGGATGAACCAACTGCAGCCCTAAGCCTTGGTGAAACCAGAAAACTCTTTGAAACGGTTGCCCGCCTAAAAGCCAATGGCGTGACCATGGTCTTCATCTCGCATAAGTTGAGTGAGATATTCGAGATCGGGGATTATGTCAGCGTATTCCGCGATGGCAGAATGGTCGAGAGCCGCTCATTGAAGGGAATGGACCGCACGGACCTTGTGCGCCTGATGCTGGGGAAGGTCGTTGTAAACGATTATGTGCCAAGCAAATCAACGCGTGATGTGAAAATCCTTGAAGTCAAAGGCGCTTGTACCCACAAGCTGAAGAATGTGAGCTTTGACCTCCACAAGGGTGAAATCCTCGGGTTTTACGGTCTTGTAGGCGCTGGCAAAACGGAAGTCTCCGAGATCCTTTATGGACATGACTGCGAAGGTGAAATTCGCGTCAAAGGAAAACTTACCCACCTGAACAGCGTAAGCAAAGCGCTGAAAGCCGGGCTGGCTCTTGTACCAGAAGAACGGCGCGAGGAGGGTATTTTCGCCCTGTTGGGAATTCGTCAGAACATTCCGCTGATGAAAATGAAAACGGTTCTCAAACACGGGCTGATTCAGCGATCCTCAGAGAATAAGCTGGCCGATTTCTACATGAAGGCGATGTCTATCGCGGCCAGTAACCGGGAGCACCATGTGGGGCTGCTCAGCGGTGGCAACCAGCAAAAGGTTGTTATTGCCAAATGCCTGAACCGGGATAGCGAAATCGTCTTGATGGATGAACCTAGCCGCGGCGTTGATATCGGTGCCAAGCAGGAAATTCACGACATCATCCGCGAGCTCGCCAACGAGGGAAAGAGCATTGTGGTTTTCACCTCGGAACTGCAAGAAGTTTTACAGCTCTGTGACCGGATTGTCCTTATGTACGACGGCGAAATTCGGGAAGTAATAGATAACGGCGACACGATTGATACCGATTACATCATGGAAGTTGTCGCAGGAAAGGGTGCTAAGCAATGACCCTGCAAGATAAGCTCACCTCTTTTGCGAGATCCCAGGTCTTTGTTCTCCTGCTGGTCTTCATCGCACTGAACGCCTACTTCGGTTACAAATCAGAATACTTCCTCAATGTTGAAAATTATTTCAACATGTTGAAGCAGTCATCTGCCCTGTTGATTGCAGCATCCGCAGCAACACTCCTTATGATGACGGCAAATTTCGATCTGTCTGCCGGTGCAAACCTAGCCTTCAGCGGCGTGTTGTATGCCATGCTCGCGGCGGCGGGTGTTCCGCTCTCTCTTGCCGTTTTGCTAACATTGCTTGCCGGTGCGTGTTTTGGGATCATCAACGGTGTCCTCGTCACCAAATGGGACATTCCGCCATTTATTGCCACACTAGGCATGATGTTTATCGGCGCTGGTCTGGCACTGGTTGTGTGTGGAGGTCAGTCTGTTCGCAGCGGCCTGCCTGACAATTTCAGCGACCTTATGAACGGCCGTTTCCTTGGCATTCCAACGCCAATTCTGATGGCCATTGTCGGCTGCACCTTCTTCTGGGTGTTGGCAAACAAGACATTGCTTGGCAAATACGCCATGGCCATTGGCAGCAATAAGAACGCAGCAGTGCTGTCTGGTATCAACGTCAACTTCATCACCATGTCACTGTTTGTGGTCGTGGCCCTGCTTGCCTCCCTCGCAGGAATTATGACGGCCTCCCGCCTTGGGACAGGAGATCCGCGTGTCTATGAGATTTTCTACATGGACATCATCGTTGCTATGATGCTGGGCGGGACACCTTTGACAGGCGGCAAGGGCTCGGTGTTGGGCACTTTAATTGCCGCAATGATCATTGTTGTGATTGGCAATGGCCTGAGCATGCTGAACGTCCTGATCTTCTGGCAGACCATTATCAAAGGTGTGGTTCTGATTGCTGCGATGATCCTGAACGAACGCGCCAAATCCGGCAGTCTTGCAGGCCTCGCTTCGCTTTTCCGACAAACGCTGACCCTGAAGTCCAGCTGAAATTCTCAGCAGGTCGCTGCACCAAGCCGTAGCGACCTTGCAAAGCCACTCCAAAATTCATTGAACACAACACAAGATCCTTAGAGGAAAACACCATGACAAACAAACTCAAGGTCTACCCAAACGAGCACTTCTACGCCGATGACGGTAAGTTCAAAATGGAAGTTGCGCGTGAAACCTATCTGGAAATGATGCGGTTTTATAACTACCCCATCCCAAAGCGGTTTGAGACGGACGATTTCTGGGTCAAAGATTTCAATATCGGCAATTTTTCCGAATCCGGCATGGCTGGTATCTTCTGGATGACAGATGCGGATTACAACATCAGCGGGCATGAGATCTTCTTGCTGCCCAATCAGGCTATTCCAGAGCATTACCATGTAGCAACCGATGATACCGGCGAGAAGTTGGAAGCCTGGCATGTGCGCCATGGGAAGATCTTTACCTATGCACAGGGTGAAGCCACAGAAGGTGTGAACGCTGACATTCCTTCTTCCCACAAAGATTGCACAACTGCCTTGCATCGCGAAGAAGTCACAGAAGGGAATGTGGCCAGACTTTCTGCTCCGGGGGAGCGACATTGGATGCGGGCAGGGCCAGAAGGCGCGATCGTCACAGAGTATGCGTCACACCATGATCACGAGGGCCTTCGTTTTAGCCACCCGAATGGAAAATTCTTTCTTGCTTGACCTAGCGTAAGCTTCAGTGCCTCAGTACCGTCACCACGGATCTGAGGCACTGAAAATAGATAGCTAAGACATACAGTCGGATTTGGTGGAAAAAACGAGAACACTTCAGTTTTTACTTGCAACTCCTCTATGGCATTGTAGGAGTTTTCCTTGGCTTTTTACCTTGCTATGTTTCAGATGTTTACGTTAGATAAGCCTGATTGACCGCACACGTAATCTATTGACCAGAAAATTTTAGAGTGAAGCTGGGCAATCGAAGTTGGTGGCCAATTCACGCGCAACAAATTCCAGCTGCAGAGAAATCTAGAAGAATGACAGTGACAGAGACGACCCCTTTGAGGATTAACCGCGAGACTCTGCGGATGGTCGAGATCTGTCGGATGTACTACGAGAAGGAACTGACACAGGCCGAAATTGCTCTGTCTGTGGGCATCTCCCGTCCGGCTGTAAGCAAAATCCTCTCTGATGCCCGCAAACAAGGCATTGTGCGCATTGAAGTTGTCTCCCCCATGGGCAGCGATGAAGATCTCATGGCTGAGTTTTGCAAGTACTTTAACGTACAAGCAGGCATCATCATTCCCACGAGTGCAAAAGAAGAGAAACTTGTTCAGAGACTGCTGGTGTCTCAGGCTGCGGGCTATATCGACAATCTTCTGCCAGAGATGAAAAATGTAGGCCTTGGTTGGGGCGAAACAATTGGCGAGCTTACCGAAAAACTCCAGGCAAGCATAACGCAAGCAAGCCCAGACCATAAGGTGTGCCCGGTAATCGGCAGCGCACCATTTCCAATCAAATCGATGCAAGCAAATGAGTTAGCCCGGCTTTTCTCCGAGAAAATCGGGTTTACACCTCAATATTTACACGCCCCGGCATTTCCCAATGCGCGCGCTGATAAAGAATTGTTTGAGGATACCTTCGAGTTTCAAACCATCTACAAGCTTTGGTCAGAGTTGGATACGGTCATCCTCAGCGTCGACACGTATCCGGTTGTACCCGATCAAGCAACTGCAGTGAGATTTGGCGATAAGTTGAAGACTGGAAAGGCCGTTGGCGTAATAGACACCTATTTCTTCGACAAGAACGGTAACTTTATTGAAAGTGAAGACGATCTTGTTGTGCGCATCCCTCGGGACTTAATCCGGAATACAGAACGTGTCATTGCGATTGTCGGCGGCACAGAAAAAGCCGAGGCATTACGCGGCGCCTTGATGACAGGATTGATCACCGACCTGATCGTAGATGAGCTCACCGCACGGGCTACACTTAAGTTCCACGAAGATAATCTTTGATCCAATACTATTAGATTCAACTGCTCTGTAAGCTCTGCCCGGATTACATTTTGGCAGAGCATTATTATATAGAGCATCCAAACGAACCTTACCTTCATTCAAGTTTGCTTGGTGACTTGCTCCGAAGCAAACGGGTGGCAAAATTCGACCTCCTCTCATCTTTTCAGCAGATATTCTGGCCTTACAATTCCCCAATAATTTTTAACGCAAATTTCCCGTCTTGTTTCGGCGTTAAAACAAGGAACACTATGTTATTCCTTGAATGAAATAGTGTTCTCAGTTCCCAATTTAAACCTACTTTTCAAGATGTTAATTCAACAATAACATATGTCCAGTCAAATGATAATTTCATATTGACTATTGTCTGAACAATTGTTACCGTTTGCTTATGGGTAGCGAATAACCCAATTAAACAGCGCTGGAACGTCAATTGGCTGGGAGCTTCAACAAGACCATAACCGGTATTTTGAAGAGGCCGTGAACGTTTCAGAAGGAGGACAAATGAGAAAAGAGTTTCATCACATTGGCATTCCGACATCCGTGAAACGTCCCAATGAAAACTACATGGCTGACGCAAAGTTGTATGTCACTGACCCTGCGACCAGTGAAGCCCACATCGAATGGTTACGCTTTGAAGAAGGCAGTCCGATGCCTGAACTCCTCAAAACGGAAGCTCACATCGCCTACAAAGTTGACAATGTTGAAGAGGCTATGGCCGGTAAGGAACGCCTGCTTGAGCCTTTTGATTCAGCGCCTGGCGTTCGTGTAGGCTTCATAATTGAAGACGGTCAGCCGGTCGAGTTCTTGTCGATTTCCTAAGTCTGAGCCCCTGAAAATTCAAAATCTTATCGTTCGAATGTCCCTTGGGACAAGGAAGGAAGATGACATGGCGATGAAAAAATTCATCAACGACCCTGAAACTTTGACCGCTGAAATGTTGGAGGGAATGATTTGCGCTTTCCCCGACAAAATCAAGCTCGTTTCGGGTAAATTGCTCTGCCGTAAGACGGAAAAAAGCTCAGACAAAGTTGCTGTTTTAACGCTTGGTGGCTCAGGTCACGAACCGGCTCTGCAGGGTTGGGTTGGCGAAGGCATGCTTGATATCTCCGTAGTCGGTGATGTTTTCGCGGCTCCGGGACCTCCAACCGTCGTTGAAGCGATGCGCGCTCTGAAACGAGATGCTGGCATACTCCTCGTTACTCTCAACCATGCTGGCGACGTAATGAGCGCTGAAATGGCAAAGCAGATTGCCGCAGCTGAAGGCATCCTTGTGAAGGAGGTTCTCACCAACGAAGAGATCCGCCCAACTGAGGATGAAGAAGGACGCGGACTTGGTGGTTGCTTTATCGTTTACAAAATGGCGGGTGCTGCAGCTGAACAGGGCAAAAACCTTGATGAAGTCTATCGCATTGCCAGCAAGGTGAATGAAAACACAGCAACCATTGCCGTGCTATCTGAAATCGCAACACATCCATCAACCGGTGGTGACTGCGGCGAGATTGGTGCAGACGAAATGGAAATCTGCGCTGGTCAGCACGGTGAAGGCGGCGGCATACGCATGCCTATGAAATCCGCAAAGGATACAGCTGATCTGCTTGCTGAAAGAATTGTCAAAAAGCTGAAGCTTAAGTCCGGTGATGAAGTTCTCTTGGTCATTAACGGGTCAGGCAAGTCCACTCTGATGGAATTGCTGATCACTTTCAAAGACGCAACGAAGTACTTTGAAGCGGCTGGAATTAAAGTGGTTCAGGGTGAAGCAGGTGAATACCTGACAGTTCAGGAAGCAGCTGGTTATCAGATGATCGCCTGCAAGCTTGATGATGAACTGAAGCAACTTTGGACCGAACCTTGCGACACGCCCTACTACCGGGTTCGCTAAGTATTTACAGCAAAAAGACAAGTTCCGACTGCCGGTCACGGGCCAGACCGAGGCATACCTCCCTCAATTTGGCAGTGTGGTGATACGGAACACGTGAAAGACTCCACGGCACAGGAATGCGCCGTGGACGGCTTTACACCGAAGAAAGGTAAAGTGGCCATGTCAAAAAAATTAACAAAGGCCCAATTCATAGAAATGCTGAAAGCAGCAGCAGCTATCATTGAAGAGCGCCATCCAATGCTTTCCAAACTGGATGAAGCAACTGGTGATGGCGATCACGGTGTCACGATCCTCAGAACAATGAGAGCTGTTACACATGCCATTAGTGAAAACAGCGAGAAGCCCTTAAGTGAGCTCATCAAGAGCATCGCGATGAAAATCATGATGTGCGATGGCGGGTCCACCAGCCCTCTGCTGGGCTCTTACTTCCTTGGTCTGGCAACCAAAGCACCTGATGATGAGCTTACTTCTGAGCAAACCGCGAACATGTTCGAAGCAGGGCTCGTCGGCTTTAAGGCCACCAGCAAAGCTGAGCCTGGCAATAAAACCATGATGGACGCCTTTGCTCCGGCAACTGAGGCTCTTGTGGGTGAACTTCGCAAATCCGGTGAAATTGAAACGGCCTTTAGTTTGGCTGCGGAGAAAGCTGCCGAAGGCGCTGAAAAAACGAAGGCATACGTCGCCAAGTTTGGCCGAGCCCGACTGATGGGAGAACGTTCCATAGGTCATCTAGACCCGGGAGCTACGAGCATCAGCTTCCTGTTTGAAGGATTTGCCACAGCGCTCTGACGCGGGTGAGCTACGCACCATAAAACCTGAGAATTTCACTCAGGCCAAACAGCCGAAAATTATTAGCAAGGAACACAGTCATGGCGGATCTCGATGATATCAGAGAAGGCAAAGACTTCGGGCTGGACAAACCGTTAGAAACAAGCGGATTTTACCTGAAAGGCTGCGACCATCTGGATTGGGGCATCAAAGACAGATTGAGCCGCATTTTCCGGCCAGACACCGGTCGTACGGTAATGCTGGCCTTTGATCACGGCTTCATAATGGGGCCAACATCGGGCCTGGAACGTATCGACCTGAACATCGTGCCCATTGCCAAATACGCAGACTGTTTGATGGCTGCACGCGGCATAATCCGATCAAGTATTCCGCCACTTCTGCAAAAACCCATATGCCTCCGTTCCGACGCTGGCTCGTCCATTCTCACAGAGCTTAATCACAACGTCGTTCTGGATGTGACCGATGCGGCTCGCCTCAACGCTTCTGCTCTGGCGATAATGGTGGCCATTGGCGACAGCGCGACGGAAGCCAAGACAGTTGCAAATTTATATAAGGCAGTCGATGAAGGGCAAAAATTCGGTATTCCTGTCATGGGGGTAACAGCTGTGGGTAAAGACATGGCCCGCGACGCCAAGTACTTCTCCCTTGCATCCCGTATTTGCGCGGAAAATGGAGCCAACGTGGTAAAAACATACTACTGCGAAGGCTTTGAAAAGGTAACGGCTTCCTGCCCAGTCCCTATTGTAATCGCTGGTGGCAAAAAACTTCCCGAACTGGAAGCTTTAGAGCTGGCTTACCGGGCAATTGATCAAGGTGCTGCAGGTGTCGATATGGGCCGCAATGTCTTCCAATCAGAAGCTCCAGCAGCAATGATTCAGGCGGTCTCAGGTGTCGTTCATGATAACCTGAAGCCAGATCAAGCATTCGACTTATTCCAAACGCTGAAAGCAAGTTAAACGCTGAAAGCTAGTTCTGAGATTGACCTTACATTGGGGCGGACCCAGCTAAAGCAGGGCCCGTCCGCAAGCAACTTTTTCTACAAGCCAGCACCTCTGATATTTCCTGAATGCTACAGAGGAGGGGGCTCGCCCGAATATTTTTGTGGCATAAAATTAGGTTAATCACGCAGCACTAACCGGTCATCCTCGGTTAAAGGGACCAGCTTTCTACTGACTGAATTTGGGATACTGGGCGTGTACTCCATTGATATCAACGACCATCGGCAAACGCTCACCATCGGGTCGAACATGTGTCTATACTTCTAAAAAAATACGACTCTAGTGCCTGCTGCGTTTGATCGGGTTCTTATGCTGTTGCCTTGAAGAAGGTGTAGCACACCTCATCGGTAAAGAGATCGCAGATATGGCCTACCGCTTGCTACAGCTCATCGTATGTGCCTGCGGCAGCTCTACAGATCAACGCTCATGGAAACTCTGAATCGCATAGCTAGCAACAAGCTCTAGTGCAACACTTAGATAAGAGCTCCCACGCAGTCTGCTTGATAGGATTTCTAATTCCGAGAACTCTTTAAATCAAAATCGGTATGACTCGATAATGCTACTCACCCTTCAAAATATCGGATAATACAGGTTATGGAATAAGAATATTCAATCAAATGAAGTTTTCCATTTCGGGTTCTTTCAATTTTTTCACCGCTTCGGACGCACGTACTGTGGCTTATATGCCTCTGCGGAATGTGGAATCTTTATCAAATAGTCAAGTTACTTGATTTAACCCACTGAAATCTCATATATTTGAGATAACCCTTTATTAGCAAACAGAAGATACGCACGCGTTGTACGTCCCCTCTGCGAGCCAGATTGCAAAAGTGTTCGTATGACACCGCTATTGGACCAGAGCATTACAGATATCTTTCGGACCTTCATGAATGAAGAGCCATTGGAAAATGCCGTAAAACAACTTAAGGACAAATATTCTGAATTTCCGTTTGCTATCAACGTACAAAACCTATTGGACAATCAATACGACTTCCGCAGTGTGCTCAACGTCGATAAGTCGTTTCATGAAACGTTTGCACCAGTCGCAGAGTTAAACCCTCTGCCCGGCCTCTTAAAAAATGCGTCTCTGGATGAACCCTGTCGTCCGCATCGCCATGTTCATCAGGATGAGGTTCATCGCGATTATATGGGCCTGTTCATTGAACCCAACAGCAACATCGATCGCGCAATAACACTTTTGATCGACAGGCAGCAAGGGCTGTGTTCCTACGTTAATATTAGCCTACCTTCAACGGTCTCGGATGAAGACGAGGACCAGCTCTATGAGGAGGTCCGGTATCTACAGCCCTTTTTCCACAATGCATTCCATTTATCCTTGCAACGGCGGATGCGAGAAGCGGTCGCTCCAGCGAAAGGTTTAGGTAAATTCTGGTTGGAGCAAATGCCGTTCTCAGCGTTGGTGGTGGATGAGCAATGTCGCGTTCAGGTGCTCAATAAGCGCGCGGAGGATCTATTGTCTTCGCACACAAACCTGCAGGTCGGGCGCTACAAACGATTTTCCGCCAAAGGCAATGATGAAGCCGTAGCACTGGACAGCGCTATCAAACAAACCATCTCCACAGGTCTGCCACCAAGTCCGGTGGTAATCAGGAATGAGTTTGGTCCCAATACTCTGATTTTCATCAATCCCGTTGATAAGAAACACGATGCCCCGGACTACCTCGCTCGCTTTTTGGCCAGACCAAATTACTGTCTGTTGATGGTGTTTGATCCAACGGACTTTGTTGAGGTGCCCGATAAGATAATTGGCCATTTGCTCAACCTCACACCTAAAGAGACTGAGGTAGTGAAAGCGTTGACCAGTGGTTCTTCAACCCGTGAAGCAGCGGATCAATTGGGCATAACTTACAATACGGCCCGCAATCATATCGCCAATATATCCCGCCGGTTGGATGTAGGATCACAGACGGAGATTGTGCGATTGGTAATGACCACACTCTCTCGCTATCCTTGGAGGAAATAAGCCCTCCGTTTAGGGGAGTTGCCTTGGTTACGCTATAGTGTATGCCTCATCTTATGCATCATATATGCCGATGCTGAGTGAAAAATGGTATTTATGTATATGTTTCAATTAATTAGGTAGTATTTTCAAAATTTATGTATTTCTACGGTAAACTAGTGCAATTGCATCAAGTCGTCACGACAAAATCCCGCTAAATTCATATCTGCAAACGTGAGGTATTTGGGGCACATGTTTACGGAAGCAGTCTTGGCACAGAAGACGCGCTTCTTTCCAGAATTTTGTCCTTGCCGTTTGCAAATGGAAGGCCCTCTTGCTTGGGGAGTAGGGTTTTCCGATATATTTATAAGTCATTGCCTAACCGGCTAAGCCTTCCGTATTTCAAAAGGCGGCGCCGGCTTTTTTTTCTTAAAAGTACCACACCGGTTGAAGGGCTGCTTTGCGCATGGCAAAGTGGCCCTTCCTCTTTTTATGGTGCTCACATGCTTACCTCAGACACTTATAGCGTCCTCACCCAAGCGAAATTCGCAAATCTCATTGCCTCTGGTAAACCAATTGAAAATGCAATCCTGCTTGTTCAATCTCTTGAGACAGAGGATCTCACGGATCAACACTTCATCAATTGTAAAATTGAAGAAGGAAGCACGCTGGACTCTGTGGATCTGAGAGATACCCACTGGAAGGCCTGCCAGTTTCTCGACTGTTCGTTTAAAAACTGCGACCTGCGGCAGGCAACCTTTGAGAACTGCGATTTCTACCATCCAGAAACTCGTGCTGGCGCTAACTTCCGCTTCAGCGACCTATCCAATTGTGAATTTTCCAATTGCGATTTGCGACTTACGCACTTTCCAAATGCCGAGCTGTTTTGCGTTTCCTTTCAGAGTTGCAAGATGAGCGGGACCGGTTTTGAGAAATGTGACTTCGGTAAGGTGTTGAGCAAGCGCGCGCTCAAACCGCGCGCTTCGTTTTTGGACTGCCAGCTCACCTATGCGAACCTGTCAGATCTGGATTTGGAGGAATGCACCCTGACTGACTGCAACCTTTCAGGTGCCAATTTGGAAAACACTATCTTGCGCAGCGCAAACCTCAAAAATTCGAGCCTTAGCGACACTGAAACGGATCGTCTGGATCTCTCCTATGCAGACCTTAGAGGCGGGCAAGTTGGTGCGCTCCAATTGAGATCCCTAAAAGACTACCGGGGTCTCATTATATCTGCCAGCCAACAGCATCTGCTGCTGAACGGTTTAGGCATTAAAGTTGATCCGGATTAAGTGGCGTCTAACACTGTTCATTGCGTGGATGATGATTTTCCCAGGAGGGCCAAACCATAAAAAACCCCGCCTCAATTGAGGCGGGGCATAAAGTTTGTTAGCTAGAAACTTCTTATATTATTTAGCAAGACCTTTGATGCGTGCAACCAGATCAGCCATTTTAGGGGATTTTTCGGAAAGCGCGTCATGCATTGGCAGAACTGCCTTGATGAATGGAGCTTTTTCAACTTCAACGAATTTCACTTCAAGCTTGGTCTTTGCAGCTTCAATCGCTTCAAGAGTCTGCGTGTTGTAAAGATCGCGGTGGAAGTCCATCATTTCGCGAGCAGCTGTTTTCAGAGTTTTCTGATCGTCAGCTTCCAGACCATCCCACACTTTGGTGGAGATCATCAGAACACCTGGGATCATGGTGTGTTCGTCGCGGGAGTATATTTTTGCAACTTCACCGTGGCGTACGTCCACCAGTGCCTGTGGGTTATTTTCTGCACCGTCAACAACACCCTGCTGCAGAGCGGAGTACAGCTCACCGAAGGAGATTGGAGTAGGCGCGCCGCCGAGAAGCTCAACCATCTGAATTGCGGATGGGGAAGGCTGTACGCGGATCTTCATGCCTTTCAGGTCTGCCGGGCTGTTGATTTCTTTGTTCGCGTAGAATGAACGCGACCCATCAACCATGAATGCAAGACCAATAAAGCCCTTGTCTTTTGATGACATGAAAATGTCTTCAGCAACATCAGAAGTCAGAGTTTTGTAGAAGTGATCTTCGCTTTCAAAAATGTAAGGCAGGGTCAGAGCGGAGTATGACTCTTCAAATGCTTCCATTTCAGCTGCATTAGAACGTGCCATGTCCAAAAGGCCATTCTGCATCAGTTCAACAGATTCACGTTGTGTGCCGAGCTGCGCGTTAGCGAAAATGCGCATTTTAAGATCGCCGCCAGAAAGCTCGTCAACGCGTTTCGCCATGAACTCCAGAGAGATGTTCGCTGGGTTGTCTGTCGGCAAGTTGTGGCTAACCTTAAGGGTTTTAGCGTCTGCAACAGTTGCGCCAACCAACAAAGCGGAGGTGAGTACAGCACCGATAAAATGAGATTTACGGAACATTCTTCTAAGTTCTCCCTTGAAGTACACAGACAAAAACCATCTGGTACAAATTTCCCGAAATAGTGTGTCGTTCCCGAAATACCGACTGACTTCCCTTCAGCGATATCTCTCTGTAGCCATTTCTGACCAATTTTCTTAAAAGGTCAACCAAAATATTAAGGTTAGGTGTTGGTACTAATGATCTGCCGCAGATAAACAGTTTTTGCTGGGAAAGACGCTTGCCCGAAATTCAGTAAATACTTAGAGAGTGTCGTTATTCTATCCGATATTCAGTTTAGCACTTAAGTAATTTTATAGATTATAATCGATATATGTTGAGTACATCAATAAAGTATTCTAATTCTGAGTTGATAGTATACTTTAAAGTAATTTTGCAAAGACGTGTAATCAAAGTATTTCATAGTAACATTTCAAAATATTCGCTATACATTCTTCATATTGGCATGGTTTACGTCGATTTATCAGTAATCAAAAACAGGAATTCTTAGTTCAACAAGAAATCGGTCTACCAAAATAATTTGTCTCAAAAATATGCCGCTTCTTAACTTTACCTCAGAATCGAAGTGCAAAATTGACATTTTGGTCAACCTATTTGGCCAGCCAATTTACGAGCCTGAAATTGAAGTCGCCCGCAGCTACCCGATCCCTTAATTGTTACGGGCACAATATAGACGCGCGAAAGGCCGTTTTTTAACCGCAAATCACTCATAAAACTGCTAGATATATCAGTTTAAATAATTCGTCCTGATGAGGACAACTATGGCAGAGAAGTGCGATTTTTTGGTCATTGGCGGAGGCATCGCTGGCATTGGCGCAGCATCTCAGCTGGCACCAAACGCCAAAACAATACTGCTTGAAATGGAGGCGACCATTGGCTTCCACTCTACAGGTCGCTCTGCCGCTATTTTCAGTCGCAATTATGGCAATGCCGTTATTCGTGCGCTCAATTTAGCCTCTGAAGGGACCTTGAGAAATCCGCAAGGCATCTGCGAAGGACCTGTCCTAACACAATGTAGGGTTTGAACGTCGCACGGCTGATCACGCTGTTGAGATGGGCCCCCTCTCTCCAATTCATCGCACTCGCAGATAAATCTGTCTAACCGGAAGTCTCCCTGTGAGAACCGACAAGGCTTGCGACACGAGTGAGGTGTGTGGAGCACGGATATCGCTTTCAATTGAGTAGCAGAACACTGGAAGATTTAAGGTTGGCTTCAGAATGGGAGAATATCAGTTCCTGGGCAAAAAGCAGCATTCACACGTAGATTTCAGATTACCTGAAACGACATTTGCGGTTGTCAGATTGCGGCTAAACAAAAAAATAAGTGGCGAAAATTATGACCAATCAACAATATGTGCGCTCGTCTCGAATACTGCATTGGCTGATGGCCCTCGGCTTTTTGGCTATGTGGTTGATCGGGTATGTCATGACCCTTCCATCAGTTGACGAAACTGAATTGCAAGAAAGCCTCTTCGATCTCCATATTTCCATCGGCGTCACCCTTTTAGGATTGCTGTTGGTTCGCGTTGTTATTCGTCTCGTCAACCGTCCTCCAGCTTTACCAGAGGGACTAAGCTCTTGGGAAAAGGTTGGCTCTCATCTCGGACACCTAGGTCTTTATCTGC
Organism: Pseudovibrio sp. Tun.PSC04-5.I4; assembly: GCF_900104145.1. Taxonomy (NCBI): domain Bacteria; kingdom Pseudomonadati; phylum Pseudomonadota; class Alphaproteobacteria; order Hyphomicrobiales; family Stappiaceae; genus Pseudovibrio; species Pseudovibrio sp. Tun.PSC04-5.I4. Next base: position 259,015 of record NZ_FNLB01000008.1, read on the forward strand.
TGCCACTCATAGTAATGGTTGTTGCATGGGCTGAGGTTGATTTTGGTGGGTATGGCGTCAAGTGGTTTACTATCGCTATGCCAAAAGTGTTCCCAACGATGGAGACGTTTGCTGGCGTGAATTTGGAAGAGGCAACAGCTCTGGCACACAAATGGTTGGCATGGTCCTTATTGGGACTGGTTGCAGTTCACGTTGCTGCGGTTTTGAAGCACCGTTATTGGGATGGCCATGATGTGATTTATCGCATGAGCCTTCGCAACATGAGGAAATAGACAATTGGCAGTGCGGATTACTGTGTTGCCAATGCGGCACTCTCTCAAGGGAGATTCCTAAATATTGAATCCCCGGTAGTTTTGCTTCGTAGCTTATCTGCAAGAAGGGCATTTATGGCGTTCAGATCAGTCCGGTTCCTTCACCTCAACGATTTACATAAGTCCTAGGAATTTTCATGTCTGATATTATCCGCCTCGACAAAAGCACCCGCATGAGCCAAGTCGTTATTTACAATGGCATCGTTCATCTTTCCGGTCAGGTCGATACCAAAGGGACAACGGCCGCCGAACAGACCCGCGCTATTCTGGCAAACATTGACTCTCTTCTGGAGCAGGCTGGTTCCAACAAGTCCCGTATTCTTCAAGCTACTATTTGGTTGAACGATGTTGCTGACTTTGCAGAAATGAACTCCATTTGGGATGCATGGGTTGATGCTGAGAACCCACCAGCCCGTGCTTGCGGTGAATGTAAGCTGGCAATGGATGGTCTGAAGGTTGAAATTCTGATCACAGCGGCAGTTTCGGCTTAATCAACCTTGGCATATCAATTTGAGAGGGGAATAACTTCTTCTCACCCGAGTCATAGAAGGCGCTGCGGCAAAAGCAGCGCCTTTTGCATAGGAACGCAAAAAAACTCCGAAAAACGCAAAACAATGCAAACCACGCCACTATCAACACAACGCGACTGTTTCGTGGTTCAGTTGCTCAGTTTTTTGACAGCCCGGTGCGCAAGGGCTTGCAAAAAGGCAATTCCCGTCTCGCGCTTGACCCGAATTGCTGTGTTGCTGCCATAAGAGTTCACCCCGAATTCTCTTGTCATCTCCACCGCATCGCTCTCCGACATCCTGAGGTCGGCCTTCAACGGGCAACTGGTTCTGGAGTGAACAGTTAAAAGAACCTCATGCTCTTTTTCGACAACCTGCCCAATTGTATGGGGGAACAAACGACATTCCACCGGGCGTGTATCATAGACCGTGCACTGTTCTTCCCAATTTGGACATGGCTTTTCATCCAGAGCGCTGATCTCGTAAATCTTGCCCGTCTTCAGGACGGAGATACGATCTGCGTGGTGTTGGAAGTGAGTTTGGAATTCGGCCTCTGAAACCTTTAATCCTGTGAGCCGATTGCAACAATCCTGCCCGATATTACAGGCTAGACAGGGGTTCTGAGAAACAGACATAAGCACCACCTCAAATATAACTTCCGCAGAAGCGTGTGGAATAATTTTATCAACATTCAAAGTATAATAAGCATTTATACTTGTTTTAATAAAATTTTACCAGCTACTCTATGCTCGTGAGGATAAGTGCATCTGTCGTGGAAACCTGTCCGACACGATGATTATTGAGATTGACTCATTTTCACTTAGGCCCCTCATTCTTTAGTTTGATCACTAACACTTGGGTAAATGTCAGTTTCTGTTGATCAGATAGTGCTTTACTCTACTGGGAATTGAACGGGGTCTCTTTTAATGTTGAGGGGCTTTCGTCGTTTTTAGGAGAGACTTGCAGTTTACGCCAAGGAGCTTACGCTGCCTATCGAGCAGAATTGGCCCAAAAGATTCCTTTTGGTCACCATAACTGATTTTAGGGCCTTTGGCGCATTGCGCAAAAACTGTACCAGCCACTACGCTGGGAAAGAGAATAAGAAACGATTGGAACAGTTGGTAACGAGCGATTTCTGCTGGAAACCTATTAACACACAAGAGGTTATAACATGATCATAGGGGCTGCTAAGGAAGTCCTTGGCGGGGAACGTCGGGTCGCGTTGACACCGGCTAGCGCCCTCCAGCTGCAAAAGCTGGGTTACGAGTGTGCTATTGAAACTGGTGCTGGCGCAGCTGCGAATTTCTCAGATGCGGACTACACAGAAGCTGGTGTTAAAGTTGTCACAGATGCAAAAACGCTCTGGGAAACATCGGACATCATCATCAAAGTACGTCCACCAGAAGTCTCTGAGCTTGACCTGACCCATGCGGGACAAACAGTCATCAGCTTCTTCTGGCCAGCACAAAATGGTGAGCTGCTTCAAAAGTTTGCGGACAAAAAGGTCAATGTGATCGCGATGGATATGGTTCCCCGTATCTCACGCGCGCAGAAGATGGATGCTTTGTCATCCATGGCAAACATCGCCGGTTACCGCGCTGTTATGGAAGCAGGCAACAATTTCGGCCGCTTCTTCACCGGTCAGATCACCGCTGCTGGTAAAGTACCACCAGCCAAGGTTCTGGTTATCGGCGGCGGCGTTGCTGGCCTTGCAGCCATTGGTGCTTCCACATCGCTCGGCGCTATCACGCTGGCATTCGACGTTCGCCCGGAAGTGGCTGAGCAAGTTGAATCCATGGGTGCTGAGTTTGTCTATCTGGATTTCAAGGAAGAACAGCAGGACGGCGCCGCAACTGGCGGTTATGCGTCTGTTTCTTCTCCTGAATTCCGCGAAGCACAGCTTGCCAAGTTCCGTGAGCTGGCACCTGATATCGACATTCTTATCACCACAGCACTGATCCCGGGCCGCGATGCACCGGAGCTGTGGACCGAAGACATGGTTGCCTCCATGAAGCCGGGTTCAGTCATTGTTGACCTTGCAGCTGAAAAAGGCGGCAACTGTAAACTGACGAAGATGGACGAGAAAATTGTAACGGATAATGGCGTTATCGTCATCGGTTACACTGACTTCCCGTCTCGCATGGCAACCCAGTCTTCCACACTGTACTCCACCAACATCCGCCATATGATGACAGACTTGACCCCTGAGAAGGACGGTCAGGCCAACATCAACATGGAGGATGATGTTATCCGCGGTGCAACGGCGACCAAGGATGGTGAAATCACCTTCCCGCCGCCAAAGCCAAAGATTGCAGCAATTGCAGCGCAGAAGCCAAAAGCGCCTGAAAAAACAGCGGAAGAAAAAGCCGTTGACGCTGCAGCCGCAGCAAAAGCAGCAGGTCGCAAGCAGATTGGCATGTTGATTCTCGGTGGTGCAGTTATGGCGCTGATTGGTGCTTATGCGCCTGTCAACTTCATGCAGCACTTCATTGTGTTTGTGCTTGCCGTCTTCATCGGCTTCCAGGTGATCTGGGGTGTTGCACACTCCTTGCATACACCGCTGATGGCGATCACCAACGCAATTTCCGGCATCATCATTCTCGGCGCTCTGTTGCAGGTTGGGTCAAGCAGCTGGATCGTCATCATTCTTGCGGGCATCTCGGTGCTCATTGCCTCGATCAACATCGTCGGCGGGTTTATGGTCACGCGCCGTATGCTCCAGATGTTCAACAAGTCCTAAGCGGGGGAGGGAAGCATTATGTCTATCGGACTTCAAACCGCCGCATACATCGCGGCAGCTGTTTTGTTCATCCTTGCTCTGGGTGGACTTTCTAATCAAGAAAGCGCCAAGCGCGCTGTCTGGTTCGGCATCATCGGCATGGCTATCGCCGTGGTCGCAACCGTTCTTGGCCCTCTCGTCGACCTTGGCAGTGGCACTGTTGTTGTTGTGCTGCTGATCACCATGGTTGTGGGTTCCGTTGCCGGTGTAATTGTTGCGCAACGTGTTGAAATGACTGGCATGCCACAGCTTGTGGCGGCTCTGCATTCCTTCGTCGGTCTGGCCGCTGTGTTCATCGGCATCAACTCAGGTATCAATCCACCTGCAGGTTTGATGGGCGCTGAACAGGTCATTCACGAAGCTGAAATCTTCCTCGGCGTGTTCATCGGGGCGATCACCTTTACCGGTTCGATCATCGCTTATGGCAAGCTGGCGGGTAAGATTGGCGGTAAAGCACTGATCCTGCCAGGTCGCCATGTTCTCAACGCAGCACTCGTTCTGTTCTCCATCCTGCTCATGATTATGTACATGAACCACGCAGGCTCGTGGACGCTTTATGTGATGACCTTGCTGGCCTTCGGTATCGGCGTGCACATGGTTATGGCCATCGGCGGCGCGGATATGCCGGTTGTGGTTTCCATGCTGAACTCCTACTCCGGTTGGGCAGCAGCAGCGACAGGCTTCCTGCTTGGCAACGATCTGCTGATCGTTACCGGTGCACTGGTTGGTTCTTCAGGTGCAATCTTGTCCTACATCATGTGTAAGGCGATGAACCGTCACTTTGTCTCGGTGATCTTGGGCGGCTTTGGTAACACCACTGGCCCTGCTCAGGAAATTGAAGGCGAGATGGTGGCGACAGACACCGACTTCGTGGCTGAAACACTGAATGAAGCAGATAGCGTTGTGATTGTACCGGGGTACGGCATGGCCGTTGCTCAGGCTCAGCAAGCTGTTTCAGAGCTGACCAAGCGTCTGCGTGCCAAAGGTAAAAACGTCCGCTTTGCAATCCATCCGGTTGCAGGTCGCTTACCAGGCCACATGAACGTGCTGCTTGCAGAGGCAAAGGTGCCTTATGATATCGTTCTGGAAATGGACGAGATCAACGATGACTTTCCAAGCACTGATGTTGTGATCATTATTGGTGCGAATGACATCGTGAACCCAGCTGCGCAGGAAGATCCAAACTCCCCAATCGCTGGCATGCCAGTACTGGAAGTTTGGAAAGCGAAAAACGTGTTCATCTCCAAGCGCGGTCAGGGCACTGGGTATTCCGGTATCGAGAACCCGTTGTTCTACAAAGAGAACTCACGCATGTACTACGGTGATGCAAAAGCCTCTATGAACAACCTGCTGAGCAAAATCGACTAGAATATCTGAACGGCAGCGAATTCGACCCCGGCGAACCCAGTTTGCCGGGGTATTTTTATGCGCGGATAATGCCCGCGTTCGCTGTAATCACAGAGCCTTGCAACTCATGCGTAGGACGCTTCGGAACTCACGTATCCCGGTAAATTTCATATTCAGAAAACGTCCAGAATGTCGATGAAGCTGTATTGGCTGGAGTTGTTGGGAGGCGCGTCAGATACAAACTGCGAGGCGCTGGCGGGTCAAGGGGCAGCACTCTGACACCCGCCATTCCTCTCGGCAACGCAAGTTCTGCAATGATGGAATGAGCCAGTCCGGCTTTCACCAATGCCAGAATTGACGTGATCTGCTGAATGGAATGGTCCACTCTTGGTTCAATGTCTGATTGGTTGAACCATTTACGCACCAGAGGCTCACTGCCTCCCTTCGTCATAATGAAAGGCTGGTTCTGGAAATCCGCGGCCTTTAAGCTGCCGGGCTCAGCCTTCTCGCTGGAGACAATGCCCACCAACCGGTCATAGGCCAGCGGAATGGTCTCAAACTCGCTCTCTTCCTTTGCACCGGGAACAACGGCGACATCCACTTCGCCGCGTCTCAACGCGGCTATAATATCGTGGTCCTGCGCCTCTCGCAACTCAAGGGCAATGCCGGGGTAGAGCTGTGAAAATCGCTGCATCAGGCTTGGCAACAACCGCGTAGAGGCAGATGGGCCTGAAGAACCGATACGAACACGGCCACCTCTGTTATGACGCAAGTCATCAATCTGAGCGAGCGCTTTTTCTTCCGCAATCACAACGCTTTGCGCGTATTGAGATAGAAGAACGCCTTCCTCAGTCAGTTGCACGGGCTGCGCCCCGCGGATGAGCACTTTTATGCCCAGTCGCTTCTCCAGCTCAGCAATAGACTGGCTCACAGCAGACTGACTAACGCCCAACCGATGTGCTGTTTTGGTGATAGAGCCAACCTCGCGCACCAACGGCAAAGCCCGCACCGCAAGTTCAGGCAAACGTGCGGAAAACAATGGAAATTGATCAAGCTTCGGCATAGGTACAGGATACCTCTCTCGCATAAGTTGAGCTTATTATCCTATTGGCAACCATTAGCCTAGAGCATGTCGCGTTAATCGGGCTCACATCCTGCTGCCTTGAAGAAATTGTAGCACTCCTCTGCGGTAAAGAGATCACAGACATGGCCTACCCCTGCCACAGCTCATCGTACGTGCGGCGGCTCTACGGATCAGTGCCTTTAGTTTTGCAAGGGCCATCTCGATTGAGTTCAAAGTTAGGTTATAAGGTGGGAGAAATAAAAACCACCCACCGGAAGCCTTCATTGTCACCGCACCGGTTAGGTTCTAGTGCGATGCCAAGTTGTGGAGGATAATCACTTCCCTGCTTTGCAGCGTCGGTGCCACTTGGGTCTCAATGCTGAGATCAAACAACTTGCCGTTCATCGCCCCTTCAATGAATCAGGGAACCTCCAGTCGATCATGACGTAAGGCGGCGATTAAGCACTGTGTTTTCCAGTGATCGAAGGATGCATAATCAATTAGATCTGCCCCTTTGGGAGATCAGCCAGCGGTCTTGGCCACGTTAGGCTTCAACGCAATCTCATCGACAAAGCCTAGGCGTGGCAACAAGTTACGGGTAAAAGGTGCCCTACCCGCCATAAACTCCGCCAGTTTGTAGTAGGCTTCACACTGCAGATGAGGTGATGATATGAAGCATCCGCATTTTACGGAAGAACAAATCATTGGGATAATTAAGGAGCAGGAAAGCGGGGTTCCCACGGCAGAAGTTTGCTGAAAGCACGGGATCAGTACGGCCTTATTTTTGTAAAATAAAGCTAAGTATCGCGGCCTAGACGTTTCGGATGCCCGTAAACTAAGGGATTTTGAAGATGAGAACTCCGCGTTGAAACGCTTATTGGCAGAAGCAATGCTGGATAAGGCCATACTGCGCGACATTGATGCAAAAAACAGTAGGGCCCGGCGGCGCACGTCAAGCAGTTGCTTTTCATTGCAAAACCCATGACGTGAGTGAACGGCGGGCCTGTTCTGTTTTGAATGTTGATCGTTCAAGCGTGCGTTACAAACGCGTTAGCACTGATGATGGCCCTTGCGTGTGGCCATGAAGAAAGTCTTTTTTGAACGGCGCGGGTTATATCGTAAGGAAGGTCTACAGGTTCGTAAACGTGGCGTGCGAAAACGGGCACTCGTCACAAGCCGCCCTATGACAGTTCCCAGCCTTGCAAATGAACGCTGGAGCCATGATTTTGTCAGTGATGCCTTTACCGACGGCAGACGATTTAGACTTCTAGCGATTATTGATGATTTTAGCCGTGAATGCCTCGTCTTTGTCCCAGATACATCTTTGTCTGGAGCTAGATTAGTGAGAGAATTAGAAGCAGTAATCAAGCATCGTGGGCAACCAAGTACAATCCCTTCATACAACGGCAGAGAAATGACAAGTTCTGCGGTTCTCGAATTCTGTCAGGATACGAAGTTGAACTGGCATTACATAGCATCCGGCAAACAGACTACAATTCCCAAAAACCACATTCATCCTTGGGAAACCTAACACGGCGGCATTCTTAGCAAACAATGGGTTGGAGAAACTGGCCGCATAACGCATAATTACTATCGACGGATCCTCTTAACCACTGGAGGAAAATTGGGGGCCAGGTCAATAACAAAGTGGCACTTTGCGGTTGCAGCAATGTTCGTATCACGACAATTCTCTTAGCCTGCAGCATGGAGAAAAGGCCAGGCTTTCTGAATTGGTTTAGAAGGCCTTCTGGCAGAACCGCCCACCATCGAGCGAGATGGCAACGTTTATCTGATGCGTTTTCAAGTGGTAACTTCCGGCCCCTCGTTTGAATGCGGCCTTGGCGAGGCCCGTGGAACATGGTTCGCCAAGGCCGAAGGAGGTAGCTATATTTCCGAGCTATATTAACGGTTCAAGGTGTCACCGTGGTTAGAGGTGGTTCAGTTTGTTTGGACAGGTGAACGTCGTTAATAAGTGGATCCGCTCCGGTTTCGCCGCTGCTTGCGTTATGTGCGGCGGGTGGTTGCAGAAAGTCTGATCCGGCGTGTGCCAGTCAAGTGGTGAATGTGGGCGTATCTGGTTATAAAAGGCGATGAACTTAGCGATGGATTGCCTTGCCTCTCGTACACTGGCGTAGGCATTGAGATAAACTTCCTCGTATTTGACAGTACGCCAGAAGCGTTCGATAAATACATTGTCGCGCTAGGCTCCCTTACCATCCATTGAGATCTTGATCTTCTCGCGCTTGAGCACATCGGTGAAATCTATGCTGGTAAACTGGGAGCCCTGGTCAGAGTTGAAAATCTCTGGCTTGCCGTGTTTGGCGAGCGCGCCTTCCAGAGCCTCGATACAAAAACCTGCTTCCATGGCAATCGACAGTCGCCAACTCAGAACTTTGCGCGAGTACCAGTCAATGATGGCAACTGGATAGGTAAATCCCTTCACCATCGGAATATATGAAATGTTGACCGTCCAGGCCTGATTGGGTCTCGAGACCGCCACATCACGCAGCAGATACGGGTGTCAATGCTGAGTCAAATTTCCCCACATGTGCTGGACGGAAAGTCCTCAGTTTGAGTATTTGGTGACCAGCCTTTTCTGTGGGTCTAACTCTCCTTTTTGGGTGGCCTGCCGCGTCGTTTTGGTGGTGGAGGTGGAGCTATTGAAGCGTTAGCCCGTACGTGCTCTGGCATGAGGTCCGCATGGCTGCGCAACCGATAACTAGCACCTTCGATCTGGATGACGACGGCATGATGCAAAAGCCGATCGAGAAGGGCTGTGGCAATAACGCGATCACCAAAGATCTCCCCCCATTCCGCAAAGCCACGGTTTGAGGTGAGGATCATGGATCCCTTTTCATATTTGGCATTGACGAGCTGGAAGAACAAGTTTGCTCCCCCATTGGTAATTGGCAGATAACCGATTTCATCGACGATTAGCAGTGAAGTTCGTGCAAAGAAGCGTAGTTTCTCAGTCAACCGCCCTTCTTTTTCAGCTTTTGCCAAGGCTTCGATGAGGTGAGCTAAAGCAATGCGATACACCCGTTTACCCGCTTTAACGGCTGCAACCCCAAGAGCAGTTGCCAGATGGCTCTTTCCTGTACCAGGTGGACCGAGAAAGTGTACCACTTCATTGCGAGTGATGAACTCCAGTTCGGCTAGAGCCATGATGCGATCCCTGTCCAGCGAGGGCTGGAAGGTAAAGTCGAAGCTTTCCAGTGTTTTTATCGGAGTAAGCCGCGCTGTCGTCAGGGCGACGCCGATACGGCGGCCCTCGCGTGTTGAATATTCTTCATTGAGCAGAGAATCCAGGGCCTCCAGTGCCGTGAGTTCCCCTTGTTCCAATTGGCTCAGCGTGTGGTCGAGCACCTCTAAAGCCCGCGGCATTTTTAAGCCTACCAGTGAAGACTGAATGCGTTTACTGAGCGAACTCATGGCTTACCTCCAGTACTGGCAAGTCGTTGGCCTACCGCTTCATAGAACTCCAGTGGGCGTTGGTTTACACCGCTGTGTTTGGTTGGCTCCGCAGCCAGACGACGGCGCTGTGTTGCCCGTGGAGGAGCCTTGCGATGGCATGGATCAACCCGGCGCTGGTTCTTTCCCTCCATGACCGGATGGGTGGCGATGAGCTGACCGTTTTCATAGATGCGCACCTCTTGCGGGTGATGCTGGACTTCGACCATCCGTTTCTTAACGGTGTCCGGCACTGAATAAAGATTACCTCCAACGGAGACCATGCCATCACGCGTGACCCGCCGCTCCACCAGTAAAACAGCATCATAAGGGTGCGCTGGCAAAGGGATCAGAGCGGGCTGTTCCTCTCCAAAGACCTCGCCCACCACACGGTTGGTGGTGGCATGAACACGGGCATTGGCAATTTCCTTGCACCAGCGTGTGAACTGGGCATTAAGATCGTCCAGATCGCGGAACGTACGACCAAGGAAGAAATCCTGCCGGATGTAACGAAATGGCCGCTCCACCTTGCCCTTGGTTTTGGCCCGGTAGGGCTGGCAGGCATCCGGCTGAGCGCCATAATGGTCCAGAAGAGCGACAAGAGCAGGATTAAAAAGAACAGTGCCATCTGGCTCCTCTCCCAGAACGGCTGTCTTCATGCGATCATACAGGACTTCCAGTGTCGCTCCGCCGAAGACCTCAAAGGCCGCGATATGACAACGCAGGACTGTCTCTAGTTTTTGATTGGCACAATAGCGCCCCCACAAAAACCGTGAATTACTCAGCACCATTGAAAACAAAAAGACTTTTCGCACCACATCTGGTTCACTGGTGAACTCCACCTGAAACTCAGCAAAATCTACCTGTGCCTGCTGGCCTGGTGCTGTCTCAAAGCGCCGTTCAAATGCATGCGGAGGAGCTGGACGGATCAGGCGAAGATATTCCGTTACAGTGGAGTAACCGCCCTTAAACCCCAGTGTCTTCAGCTCACGAAGCAAGCGCCGGGCAGATAGACCGGGAAACCGCTCCAGTCGCTCAAGTAAATAGCCTTTGTATTCCTCCAGTACACGCCCGTCACGCTGGCGGGGGCCGTAGACAGGAGCTTCAAGGCCTTGGTGTAAGTATTTGCTGACCGTCTTTCTATCCAGCCCGGCTTTGCGCGCTATGGCACTTACAGACAGTCCCTGCTGCTTCAAATTATGGATCATTACGATCTTCCCTAGATTGACCACTCCTCCACACCCCTTCTTTCCAACAGGAACGTAGAGGAGAGTTTGGCCAACTTTTGTTTGAAGGGGCATGCCCCTTCAAACAAAAGTCAAAGCTGAAAAAGTGGGGAATTTTCAACCAGCGCTTTTGGGGAGAATACATCCAGCACTGACAACGGGTAGATCTTGTGACCCGGTGCGGGTTTGGAAGTGTTTGGTCGGCGATAGATTGCCTCAATACCCATCCTCTTCATCAAAGATCGCACCCTGCGCCGGCCTATATCAAAGCCTTCTGCCTTCAACAGCCGCAGCAGCATGCGGCTACCCGCGAACGGATACTCTAAATGCAACTCATCCAGCCGGTGCATGAGGGCAAGCGTTTCCAGTGAGGCCGGACGGGGCCGGTAGTTAACACTGCTTCTGGATAAGCTCAGGGCTTTGGCCTGACGGCTAATCGAGAGTTTGTGCTTATGGTCGATCATCTTGTGGCGCTCAGCAAGCCTGCTTTTGTGAGCGCCTTCTTACGAGCTTACGCGGCCCCACTGGGGCCGCAGTCCCTTCGAAGTCCGGAAAAATTATTTTCCAAAGCCAGTTCCCCAATTTTGGCGTCCAGCCGTTTGATGTCGACTTCAGGTTCCTGCTTAGCCTGTTTATCAGCACCAAACACATCTGGCATCGCCGCAAAGGCCTGCTCTTTCCATTGCTTGATCTGGTTCGCGTGCACATCAAAGTCCTGAGCTAATTCACTCAAGGTTTTCTCTCCGCGAATACCAGCAAGCGCCACTTTCGCTTTAAAAGCCGGGCTATGGGACCAATGGGGACGTCTGCTTATACAGGTCTCCTGCTTTAGGCATCATGCCAGTTTTAGGAGCAAAATCCACTTATACAACCTGTCAAAAACCCCTGAGCCAGCTCTACCTGAAGAATGTCGACAAAGAACCGCCAGTCAGGCGCAAATATAAGTTGATATTTATCAGCCCCGCCGGTTTGCTCCGCTCTTGTCCATGACACCTTTCTTCGGCAGAATGTTGTTGCCAATGGCTTTCTCAAAAAAGGCTGTAGCTGCGGCCTCATCACGGGTCTTTGAGAGCATGAAATCTACCGTATTGCCTTGTTTATCAAGGGCGCGGTAGAGATAGGCCCATTCGCCTTTGGCCTTAATGTAGGTCTCGTCCATGCGCCAGGAGGTGCTCGCTTTACGCTTCCATTTTCTTGCCTCTTCAGCAATCAGAGGTGAGAACTTGATCACCCATCGGTTGAGGGTCGCGTGATCAGCTTCAACACCGCGCTCCTGCAGGCCTCCTCAAGATTACTGTAGGAGACAGAATAACGAAACTAGAAAAATACTGCATACGAAATTACGTCTTTTTGTGGGTAGTTGGTGCCTTTAAAACTGATCAACTCACCCAACCTCAAACCGCCAATTCAGAGCGTGCCAGCTGTAAACTAAACGATCAGAGTTGGAAACCGACTAAACTTTGCGACACAGCCATCACAGATAGTAGTGCTCCGATGTCCGCAGTTGGCTCGTTCTCACGGCCATTCCCAGTATGTCTCGACGTAACCAAACCGGGCATTCGAGCGAATTCTCGGTAATCCCGCGTGAGTGAGTGCTCAACTTCAGATCGGTCTCTTCGGTTCGCTGCGGAGGGCGGTTTTAACTGCGGCCTGATGCCAGCATTTGTGTAAATGAACAAATATTGGATATTTGCCCATGGCTTTTGTTGGAATTATTCCTATTTCCGCCCAGATCACTTTCCAAATACTAGTAATTATCCTCGAATAGCGATGCAATATTTCATATATGCATAGTGCTTGCAGAAATACGCATGCGAAAATGCAATCTGTATCTGTAAAAATAATTCAAAATTTCGAGTTACTTTAGGTTAATAAATAATATTACGTATATTTATACTTAATTGATCTCGTGAAATGACACAGTGCGGCTTGCGTGACAACCGGGCGGCACTCACGGGGATCATTTCAATTTTATAAATGAAGAAGCCTTGGGGGCGACTCGGATGATTAGTCAAAAAGTGAATTCAATTTCTGGTGGGCAGAATTCGTGTGCATGTAAGAAACCAGCAAATAGAAGCCCATTAATCGTAGGTGCGGTATGCCTTAGTTTTTTCGCTTTTTGTGGGGTCGCCTATGCCGAAAGTGGTTCTGGCAACACGTTCTCAGGTAATGGAGCCGGCGGTAAAAACACCAGTGGTAAAGCCAACACCTTTTTGGGCTCAGTTTCAGGCTCAGAAAACACCACCGGGTATAATAATACTTTTGTAGGAATACAGTCTGGATATAAGAACGTAAGCGGGAAGCAAAACACCTATGTGGGTTCCCAATCTGGCGATTATAATGTCAGCGGGTCCTTCAATTCCGGCTTTGGCGATCTAACAGGTGCTATGAATACGAGTGGAAGCCTTAATGCCATGTTTGGTCAGGCTGCTGGTCTTTCAAATCAGTCTGGCTCTGAAAATACGTTCATTGGGGCTCAGGCAGGGCAAAAAAGTTTAACTGGATCAGGAAATGTTTTCTTAGGTCGTGCTGCGGGTTATAATGAAGCCGGTTCCAACAAGCTTTATATTGAAAATTCGAGCTCTAAAACACCTTTGATCTATGGTGAGTTCGATAAAAATATACTGACCGTAAACGGTCGGCTGGGGATTGGAACCACGTCGCCTCGATCAGCCTTGGCTGTTAATGGCAGAATTACAGCTAAATCTATTGAGGTCACAATTGCAGAATGGCCTGATTACGTTTTTGATGCAGACTATCCGTTAATGCCGCTTTCAAAAGTTGAGCAACATATTAAGCTTCAAGGCTATCTACCGGGAGTTCCCTCACAGAAAACTGTCGTGACTGAAGGTCTGGACCTGGGTGAGATGAACGTTCTTTTGATGGAGAAAATTGAAGAATTGACGCTTCATACGATCCGCCAGCAAAAAGAAATTGATGCATTGCGCCAAACCGTCCTCGCTCGAAACTAGCATATCCCATGTTGGGTGATTGTAAAAACTATCGAGATTGTAGTTGAGGAAGGATTTGATCATGAAACTACTAGTTCAGGGTAGAGTTTCGTTTGTGTTGTGGCGCGCCGTTTTTCGGGCGCTGGTGCTATTTCTTTTTGTAACTGGTGCAAATCTTCCCGCGTTTGCTGAGGATATTCCTTGGGCCGCAAGAATAGGAAGTTGGAACCTAAAAAACTTTGGTGAGAGCAAGGCTGGGTTTAAAAACAACAAGGACCGTAGCGCTCTGATGCGCCGAATAGCCCGCGTGGCTCAGCAAGATCACATAATTTTCTTTCAAGAAGTGCAAGGAACAGGCAGATCTATTAAGGGCCCTGCCCGTGGCCTACAACACTTTATGCCAGCAGGATGGAAGTGCGACTGGGTCTCACGGCGCTCTACAAAGCGGGGAAACGGCGAGCGGTATTCCTATTGCGTTAGTCCATCATCCACTTATAAGGACGGCCCTCCAATTACCGTGAAAAGCAGGGTGGATTACCTGGATGAAGCTGGGCCCTACACAGCTGTCAATGGATCGACCTCCGTTCTGAAAACGAATATCTGGGCACGCCCACCACTGCTCACGACCATCAGTGTTCCCATGCCAGAGGGCGAAGCGCTAGAAATCCAAGTTTACGACAACCATCTTAAGCCGCGCTATGGGGCGGGGCCGCGCGTTCCGGGAGTTGACCCAACGCAGTTCCGCAACTTCGCGGTGGCAAACGAGTTGATCGCACTGGAGAAGAACCTCAAAGCCATCAATCAGGGCGCTTTGATCCTGGGAGACCTAAACGCTGACTGCACATATTTTTCGGAGCAAAAGAAGCCCGGAAAATTTGAAGGAGCGGCTGGTTGGACTTGGTGGATAGATTTTGGCGTAAGAACCAATGTGTTGGCCGATGCCGCTTGTGCTTATGATCGCTTTATAACGAACGCAGCTGTTACCAAGCATGTTGCCGTTTCTGATGACGGGGAAAAAAAGGGATATGATATCGAGGTTGGGTTGATCAAAAACCAAACTCTCAGTGGCGTACTAGTCTCTGATCACTACAAGGTTAGTTTGTTATTGGAAGGCATTAAAAAGAAGAAGCCAAAGGCGCAGCCTATGAAGACACCTGTACTGGTATCCCTTGCCGGGATGAACGGGACCGGAAATGGGCCTTCAGGCAAAACGGGCAAAAAGCGCAAGCATTCCTCTGGTCTTTCTTTTCCCAATGCAGAAACTGCTTTCGCACCCAATTATAAAACAAAGAACAGTTTCAACGCGCAGAATCTCACATCGTGGCTCCCTGCTGGAGCGACCGCGAACTTCTACATTGTTAAATATGATGAAGCTGTCGAATATGGTGGTGTCGCGGATGTATCGCTCAAAGATGCGCGCGGTAGCAACGGTCCCACAGCTATCACTATAGCGACTGACGGAACTTTTGGGACCGACGTAGAATGGCTAAACGCACCTGCAGGTGGATATAAACTGGTTCTTGATGTCAACAAGGATGGCATTCTAAACATCAAGGGCGGCGATATTGTTAATGTAGATAGCGGCATTGACTTGTTGTCATACCCGAAAGACTTCCACTCAGACATCGTGACGCTCGGCGATAACCATTTGTTGCGCGGGCAGTTTTCAGAAAATAGAGCGCAGAATATTTATGGGCTTGCAAAGGGCTTAGGTCCCGATACCCCTTACAAGGGGTATATTGTCTCTCGGAAATTACTTGCTCAAACACCGGGTTGGAAAGGGTGGGCTGACGCAAGAGAAGCTGGCCTTTCTAACCTTGCGCAATATGCCATTCCTATCAACCAAGGATATGGCCCTATTCTGTTTGATGAACTGAAACCGAAACACAAGGAAATTTCGCTTACTTCAGACGCGTTGGGGCATGCATTTCTGCCGATCTGGAAAAAACCTGCTGTTCACTTCAACATGCGAGCGCTGGATACAAAACCATCGCCAGCTTCATGGCAGCGTGACCAAGCTGACGATAAAGTGGAAGATCCGTGCCTCACTGCGTGGAAAGGTAAGGATAAGGCCCTCAAGGCAGTTTGTAATGCGGGGCACTCATTTAGCGATACCTATGGGACGGCATTTAATTTCGTCATCGATGTAAATCATGATGGGCATTTTGGTGCCGGGGATCTGGTAGATACGTATGATGTCGGCGACATGCGGAAATATTTTGAGGGAAATGACGACAAAAAATTAGGCACGGATGCCGGTGATGGTGCGACGATCGTTGAATACAAAGACTTCCTCAACGCCAGGCTTAATCTCATTCCGCCGCTAGACGCCGGACCGGCCTATACCGCTGCAACAAAAGCCGCCTCCAATAGGTATGCATGTAACGATTATCTCACCCGCAATGAGTTTTTGAAATTGGTCGTGCCAGACTCTGATGTAGGATTCTATGTTGTCGATCAGGATGTATACCGTCAGGAAAGAGAGTTTGGATCCGGTTTCTACGAATATGAGAACCTCAATATCAACGCGGCGAAAGTTAAAAAGGGAGCGACCGTCTGCGCGGATATCGAGAAGGGTAGCTTAGGAACCATCACGACTGGCAAGGATGCAACATTCGAAGTACGAGCTGAGAATCTGGCGATTGTGGGAAGTGTTCGGGCTGGAAATGGTTCGAAGATTTGCCTAGTCGCAAAGGCGACAACTATTCAAGCGACAGGGGTGGGAGCCACCTTGCTTTTCGCTCCAGAACCAACAGGGGCAACAAAAATCGCAGCTGGTATAGCTGGTGGCGTAATATTACTAAGCACAGCCGCAGCCAATATAGCCTGCGCCTTTTAGTATCTTGGATATAGAGTTCTCCTGAAATTTTCAGGGGAACTCGCCTTTGTTGAGGAGATCAGCCGGACAACATGCTCAGTGTTGTTTCTACTTCCGAAGACATGATTACTCTCATCGCTTTTATTAGGAAGCAGTGGAGGAATACAACAGCGGCTATTAGAACCAACAGGGCTTGAAAACAAACGCGTGACAGTTCGATGGCTAGCCTCATTCCTTGGGCAGGGGATAGCAGCCCCTTCGTCAACCGGCTTTGTGTGTCTCAGGGTAAAAATTACAACTGAGTCGCCTATGCGACGCTTAAGGGCGTTGGGATAATGAATATCATTAACAAGAGGTTGCCAATCAAATGCAGCGGCGAGATTGTGTCGTAAAGCTTAGTCGGTTTCTATCTCTGATCGTTCGTTTACAACCAGCGCACCCTAAATTGGTGGATTGAAGTATGGTGAGTTGGTCAGTTTAAGGCACCCATTACCCTAAAGACGTGACTTTGTATGCGGTATTTTCTAGTTTCATTATTCTGTCTCCCACCGTGATCATGCAGGAGCGCGGTGTCAAAGTTGATCATGCTACCCTCAACCGTTGGGCATCAAATTTTCACCGCTAATTGCTGAAGAGGCCAGAAAACAAAAGTACAAAGTGGGCACCTCGTGGCGGATGGACGAGACCTACATTAAGGTCAAGAGCGAATGGGCCTATCTCTGCTGCTCCCTTGATAAACAAGGCAATACGGTAGATCCCATGCTCTCAGAGAACTTTCATTCCGCCACAGCACACTCGATGGTATTGAGACCACTCACATGATCAGAAAAGGCCAGCTGAAACAGGAGAGCGGTCCAGCCTTTTACCAGTTCAAGGTGCTCGCAGGATAATTGCATCCACGCGGAAGTAGTGCTGTGTGTAAACGAGAAACTTGCGACACAGCCTTGGGCCACTCGGCATTGTCGTCAAGCAGGAAAACCTTGATCAGATGCACGATGTCGTCAAGCAGATCGATGGTCAGTTGACTTGCTCCGTTCATGTGGATGCTGCCGATTATGCTGATGCTCGTAAATTGATGCCGCTTCTGGAGTGTAAAGCAGGCCGCGTGCTTACCAATGGGTTCCCAGCCGGTGGTGAAGTTTGTGATGCGGCGGTTCATGGCGTTCCGTACCCGGTTTTTACCAACTTTGGCGCAACCTTTGTGGGCATCATGGCAATTTGCCGCTTCCTGCCTCCGGTAAGTTATCAGGACATTCCACTGGAGCTGATCTCCGGTTTTGAAGTGGACGAAAAGGCGTAAAGCTGTTTCGATATAACGATCAAAAGCCCTGAACGTCGCCGTTCAGGGCTTTTCTTTGTCTACTGGTCGTTCTGGCGTGGTTAGGCCGCCAGGTTTTTCAAGGTATCTCCATCAAACACATGGCATTTATCCAGGGCCATGTTGAAATTTAGTGTTTCTCCAGCATGTACTGTGCGTGGATTGTACATGATGGATTGAATTGGTGTCCCAGCGAGCTCAGTAAACAAAGTCGCTTCCGAGCCCAAGTCTTCAGAAAGCATGACCGGCAGTTCAAGCCGCTCGGTTTGTCCGCCCGTAGGCAACGCATTGCCTTCCGGCGAGATATCTTCCGGGCGGATGCCCAGCTTTACAGCCTTTCCAGCTTCCAGTTTGTTGCGAATCGGAGCTGGGGCATGCACTTCTCGCCCATCTGCCAACATCAAGCGTGGATCCCCATTTTTGCTGGTCACGCGCGCGTCCAGCAAGTTCATTGGCGGGGAACCGATAAAGGTCGCCACGAAGGTATTGTTCGGTTTTTCAAAGACCTCACGCGGAGAGCCGACCTGTTCAATTATGCCGTCCCGCATGATGACGATCCGGTCTGCCAGCGTCATCGCTTCCACCTGATCATGCGTTACATACACAATGGTATTGCCAACTCGTTGATGCAGCTTCTTAATCTCGATACGCATCTGCGTACGCAACTTAGCATCCAGATTGGAAAGTGGTTCATCAAACAAATAAACATCTGGATGGCGCACGATAGCTCGGCCCATAGCAACACGTTGGCGCTGACCGCCGGAGAGCTGACCGGGTTTGCGTTTCAGGTACGGTTCAAGACCGAGAATACCTGCCGCGTCTGCCACACGTTGTTCGATCTCCGCTTGAGGAATACCTGCAATTTTGAGCGAGAAGCCGAGGTTTTTCGCAACTGTCATATGCGGATAGAGTGCATAATCCTGAAACACCATGGAGATGTTGCGTTGCCGGGGAGGCATATCGTTCACCAGCTTGTCGCCAATGAAAAGTTCGCCACCTGAAATTGTTTCAAGACCAGCAATCATCCGCAATGTGGTGGACTTTCCGCAGCCGGATGGACCAACAAAGACAACAAATTCCTTGTCTTTGATCTCCAGATCCAGACCATGAATGACCTTGGTATTCTCGTAGGATTTCCTGAGATTTTTCAGTATAACTTGTGCCATGCTTCCCCCTAAGCGTCCTTCAATTCCAGCCAAACCGGTAAATGATCTGAGCCTTTGGCGTCTTCATCAACCCACATTTTGGAAATGCGGTGGCGCAGAGAGGCCCCCACAAATACATGATCGATGCGCCGGTCATCAAAGTGCGCAGTCTTCCCTGTCTGCTCTTCATTTCCCAGCCAGACCCAAGGGTCTATGAAACCGTCCAGCGTCTGCACGCGGCCACCTTCCTCTGATGGCGGACCTGTAAACACCTCATAAACCGGTGTCCCCGCACCGTTGTTCATGTCACCGAGAAAAATGCAGTCGGTTGGCATTGGCGGTTGCGGCTCATCATTCAGCCAATGCGCATCAATGCCCGGCCCACCGCACCATGCACCGCCTTCAGATGGTGCAGCTTTAATACGGTCACGTACAAATTTTGCCTGCACCAACGCAAAATCTAGCGACCAGTAAAACAGGTGCGCGTTGTAAACCCGCAACGGGCCTGTCGGTGCATCAATCACAGCCTCCAACAAGGCTGCCTGAACGGCATGGCGGTTGATAGACCCCATTTTCGGCAAGGGGTATGTCCGGCTTGAAATGATGGGGTATTTGGAGAGGATCATCTCGCCATGTTGACGGCGACGATTGACAAATTTGCCGTTCTCATCATGGAACGAGGCATCCATATCAAGACCCGGTCCATAGACCCAGCGGTATTCGCCTAAAAGATCTGCCAGTTCCTGCGCTTGATCTACGTTTCCATTACGTTTCCAGAAGCGATCAACTTCCTGCAATCCGATAATATCAGCACCTTCCAGCTCCTTTGCAATGCGGTTCAGATCAAGCTTATCGTCGATCCCAATTCCATAACGGATGTTGTAGCTAACTATTTTCATGGGGTTTTCCGGTGGCTTTTCGCGCAACTCCCAAGGAGCCACGCAGTTTCAGCGCACAATTGACGCGAATATTGCGAGGATGGTCCGGTGCCGTGCCATCGAGCCTGCTCAATGCCATCTCACTCAGATGGCGGGCCACCTGCTCGATTGGCTGCTCGATGGCTGTGATACCTGGCGGAATCAGGCGGAACATGTCCGGGTCATCAAACGTGACCAGATCGATGTCTTCACCCACTTGCTTGCCACTATTGGAGAGGCAATCCAGACCTCCAATGGTCATCAGGTAATTGGAATAGAAGACAGCAGTTGGTGGATTTTCCATGGCCAGAAACCTGTCCATGGCGCTGTAGCCATCCAACTGCCCCCAATTTCCAACGTAAACCAACTCCTCATCAACACTCAGGCCCACGTGTTCAAAGGCGTTTTTGTACCCCTGATAACGGTTTTGCCCGGTACTTCCCTTCAAATCGCCAGTAACAATGCCAATGCGCGTATGACCAAAATCGATCATGCGTTTGACTGCGTCCTGCGCAGCCGCAAGGTCATTCACCAGCACTTTGTCTGTTTCAACACCCGGAACATCATTGTTAAAAATGATGACCGGTCTATCGCCAGCCAAAAGCTCCTGCACCTTTTCCGTCACCTCATGAGTCCCGGAAAGGATGATGGCATCGATGCGCCGAGAAGATGCTGATTCCAGCGCCTCGTTAATCGCATCAGCTTCATCGGAATGGTGAAAAGTAACAACGGAATAACCGCGGGGCCGAAGCGAACGCACAAGTTGGGTCAATATACCTGAGTTGAACTCGTCAAACTTCGGCACAAGATACCCAACCGTTTGCGTTCGCTCGGTTTTCATCGCGCGGGCAAGTGTGTTGGCACGGTATCCCAGTTCAGCAATGGCTTGCTCAATCCGGGCCCGGTTGTCCTTCCTGATGCGTTGATCATTCAAATAACGCGAAACGGTGCCTACAGCGACGCCTGCGGAATCTGCTACATCGAGGATGGTTGGTTTTTTCACTGCATTGCCCTTTACGCTGCAACCGCTTTTACATCTGCATATGAGATGACGGCGGCCCCATGAATATGGAGGCTAGGAAAAACGATATGCAGCTTCTTGTCGAGGCCATCATAGCTCCATGGCAGAGTTTTACCTGTGTAAGCACACGTAACATCTGCTGGGGCGGTTTCCGTACGGACCCACGCCTTTGCATCTTTCAGCTCCGGTGCATCCTCGATGATCTCAATGGCTCTGGTTTGACCATCATTGTAAGCGATTCCACTACCACGCAGCTGAGTTGGTGCGTACAGCACATGAAGCACTTGTCGCTCCTCCGCTTTCTGCTCCATTAACGACAGACGTGCAGCAGATGGCAGTTCTGTACCAATCATCTGTTGCGGCAGCAGGCGTGAGATGAGACCTCGAATCAAGTACTTGTAGAGCGGCTGGCCCGTAGTGCCGTACATGCGGAACAGCGGATACGCCACGTACGCAACACGACCCTTTTGCAAGATTGCAGGCCCGAGTGGATCTGCATCCGGGTCCTCAGGTGTGTGGAGGTGCGAGCAGAACTTGTCCCATGTGCGGTTGAAGTAGGAAGGCCGAACATCAGCCAGCACATCCCCGTCAGTTGCATATAGAGCTGCCCCCTTCTCGTACATAACAACAGAAGCATCGACCATGTCCTCATCCAGCTTTTCATGGCAGGAGAGGTAGCTCGGGTCGAACTCCATCGGGGTTGGGGCAAGTTCTGCTCCGATGTCGAGGAGGTATCGCTTTCCTTCAACATCAAGGCCGGATTCACCCGTTGCTAAAATGCTTCCGCCTGCTTCGGTGAAGGCTTTCAAGCGGGCTGCCAGATCTTCGTCCAGGCGAATGCTGTCCGGCAGAATAATCAGTTTGTAATCGTCAAAGCTGCTTTTGGAGGCGATCAGATCAAACGGAATCTGCATTTCCAAAAGCATACGAGCAGATGCGGCGTCACTTGGTTCACTGCGGTGACCAAGGTGGCTACCAAGCTGAGAGACCTGCGCTTCTACGGAAAGGATTGCAACCTCGCGCTGGTAAGTCGCGTTGTACGCATACGGCTCCAACGCCTTTACACGAGTATAGGCTGGGCGGATCAGGTCGTATGTTGAAAAATCCATGTGACCGTTCGGATGCAGTTGGTCTCCAATGGAACAACGCGCACCTAACGACACCATCAAACAGCATTCGTAGGTCAGTGCATCGGCGCGTTTAAAGCCGCCAAACTCACCCCAATGCGTGTGGAACCGCCCGGTCATTCCCAAAAATGGCAGGTTCAACGTATCTGCATATCGAGCAGAAACCGGGAAGTGGTCGTAACCCCAGCCGCCGGTTGGCAGACTCTCAAGTTCCAGATGGCCGTAATATTGATAACGTTCATCCTGCCCCTTATAGATGTGACCAGAGTTAAAGAAGATCCGCACATCAGGGTATTGGCCGTTGATCGCTTTCGAGAAGCGCTCAAAGAACGTCATCAGTACCCGTTTGTCGTGACTCTTGCGATCGTCTGCAGACATTGGGTCCATGCCAGCGGCCTTCATAGAAGACAGGCATGCGTTACAAGTGCACTCCCAGGATGCCAGAATATCCATAAACAGCGCTGGTGGGTTGTAGCGCGCGCACACTTCCAGCCCGATATCGATTTGACGCTGAATTGCCCCTTCATGATTGAGGCAGAGAGTGTGCCATGTTGGGGTCAGCTGGTTCATGGCAGACGGCTCGGTGCCCGGATAATTGGCCGCTGTATTTTGCGCCTGCATCACCCGCCATTCCGGATGTTCGCGAGCGGTCAGCTCATCCCATTGTACAGTCAGATAAATCGGGGTCGCGATATCTGCATCGGCGCAGGCCTTGACCATATCACCTAGCAGATCTGCGTTTTGCAGGTTTGGGTGTGGTGTGCCTACATTGGTCGGGTAGTAGCTCCAACCGTGGTGACAGCGTGCGAACAGAGTGACGGAATCCACTTCGCCGTGCTTCAGTGTGTCTACAAACTGGTTTGCATCAAACTTTGCACCAACACCGCTGATATGCTCAGAAGTGTGAAAGTCGAGGTGAATTTGCCGGTATCGAAAGTCTTTTATTTCTTTTTGTTGGCACATATTTTCAGCCCTTAGAACCGCTGTTGTTTTTGCCGTCAGCGGAAAAATACTTCTGGAAGAACAGGAAGATAATCAGAGGTAGTATGGAGGTGATGATGGTGGCGACCGCACGCTGATCCCAGTTGGGCTCATATGCGCCACTGATGGTGGACAGCATGACGGGCAGTGTTGCTTTGTCGCGTAGGAACAGCATCGGCAGAAGCAGGGAGTTCCATGTCCACATGAACTGTAAAATACCGACAGCAGCCAGTGCGGTGATGCTGTTTGGCAGAACGATGTAGAAGTAGGTCCGCAAATGACCACATCCATCCACCTGAGCCGCATCGATCAATGAGCGCGGGAAGTTGGAGAGGAAGTTCTTCACCAACAATACGGACCATGCAAAGGACAAACCCACAAACGGAATGACCACGGCCCAGTACGTGTCGATCAAACCCAGCTCACGCCACAGTTTGAACAGCGGAATAATGACCACTTGGTTGGGCACGACAAACGCGTTGACCAGAATGAGCAGCAAGATCCGGCGGAATGGGAACTTAAGATAGTGGAACGCATAGGCTGCAGCAGGTGCAAACAAAACCGGTATGATTGTTGCGAGCGATGCGACGGCCAGAGAGTTCAGAAAAGCTTTGCCGATTGGGTAGTTGATCCAAACTTCCCGCCACGCTTCCAACGTGAAGGTGAATGGTTTTATGCTCCACCAGCCCGATAGAATCTCTCCTTCCGGTCGAATGGACATTGCGATAATCCCGATCAGTGGAATGATCCAGATCAGCGCAACCGCAGCAAGTACAAAAACAGGCCATCTTGGGGTTTGATTGATCATTTGGTTGCCGATGCCTTATCCAGAATGAGTGGAATTGAGCAGACAATAACTGCCAGCAAGAGAACAACAGTACTTGCCGCACCATAGCCTTGTTTAAAGTAAACGACGGACTCCTGGTACATAAAGTAACCAACTGTTTCTGTTGATCTAATAGGGCCGCCAGCGGTTAATATGTGGATCATGTCAAAGGCTTTGAGGCTGTTCAGGAGGTTGATGAAGAGCGCAATCCGCACACCCGGTAGGCTGAGAGGAACCATGATGTAACGTAGGATTTGGAAGTGGGAAGCTCCATCCACATGCGCTGCTTCCATCTGACTTTTCGGGATCGCCTGAATAGCTGCAAAACAGGTGAGCAGCGGCAAGCCAGCCTGCGTCCAGACATAAGCTGCAATAACGCCCCAGATTGCAATAGAAGGTTCGCCAAGCCAAGGGGTGGCCCAGCCATCCAATCCAACAATTCGGAGTACGCCATTCAGCAAGCCAAAATCTGGCTGTAGAATGCCAAGCCACATCAAACCACTGGCGGTTTCGGAGATGCCGTAAGCTGCAAAGATAGCCACGCGGAACGGTGCGGTCTGCTTGGGAGCAAGACCGGAAATTAACGCGACCGCCCAGCCAATCGCAACAGAAATACCGGTACATGCCAATGTCCATGTGAGCGTGACACGCAGGGAATTCCAAAAATTAGGGTCGTTGAAGAGTTTAATGTAGTTGGAAAACCCGGCAGGCTTTGGTTGGCTCAGACCCGTCCAATCCAGAAAACTCACCCGGATGGTTTCAACCAGTGGGTAGAGAACACCAACGGCAAAGAAAATAAGGGTGGGTGCCAACAGCGCAAATGCAATCCAGTCAGCACGGCGGAGATGTCCTCCAAGGAACCGGCTGGCGAGGCCTGTAAAAGGCCTCGCCTGGGTCTGGGAGGTTAAAGTAGACCCATGTTGTACACTCATTTGTAAAGCTCACTCGCTTTCGCTTCGAGCGTCTTGGTGATCTCATCAACGCTCGTTTCGCTTGGGTCGCGAAGGAACTTTTGCAGACTAACACGGAATTCACCGCTCAGTTCTGCAGGAAGCAGATCATCCAGCACGAAGAAAACGTCTACGAGTGGAAGCATTTCAGCGTACTTACGCACGATAGGATCATAGGACGAGGGATCCACATTCGCACTTGGGGTTGCCAGGTTCTGCGCTGAGATAATTGCAGCACCCTCTTTGCTCAAGACAAAGTCAATGAACAGTTCAGCCCCTTCCGGGTTCTTCGCTTGCTGCATAACAAGGAAGTTCTTTCCATCAACACTCATGGTGTTGCCGAATTCTGGTTTGATGACCGGGAATTGCATGTAGGAATAATCTTTGATCGGCGTCAGCGCATACTCGTTTTTCGCACGCTGGTTGGCCCAGGACCCGATCAACATAAAGCCTGCTTTGCCATCTTTCAGAACTGCATCAGCAGCATCAGTCCAGTGAGTGCTGAGCATTTTGCCAGATTCAGCACAACAGCCAGCTTCCAGCATATCACGCAGATTGCCGAAAGTTTCCTTCACGCCTGCATCCGTCCAAGGCACCTCATGCTCAGCAAGTTGCTTTGCGTAGGCCGACCCTTTGGTACGCAGAAGAGCGTTTTCAAACCATTCGGTTTGCGCCCAGCTTCTTGCACCAATGAAAACAGGTAGCTTGCCGTTTTCTTTAAGCGCACCAAACGAGCTGATAAAATCTTCCCACTTGGTTGGCTCACTGGTGATACCCGCTTTTGCAAGCGTATCAGGACGGTACCAAACGCCCGACCGGTTGCCGGCAATGAAGTATGCCCCGTAAGTTTTGCCGTCATAAGTTGCCAGATTGCGCCAGCTGTCGTTGAGCGCGGACGACCAACCATACTGTTCCCATGCGCCATCGATAGGGCGGATCAGTTCCGCATCAACCAGTTCTTTCTCAAAGGACGGCCATGTGTTCAGCAGAAGATCGAACTCTTCACCAGCAAGCATGGCAGAACGAATGCCCGAACGCGCATCATCACCACCAGCTGCCGGGTTAATGTCTTTGATCTCGTAGTCCGGGTACTTTGCAGAGAACCCTTCCTCGAGAGCAACAATCAAATCACGCTCAGAACCGCCCAGCCAGTTAAAAATAACAAGCTCTTTATCAGCGGCGCTTGCGCTTCCCCCCGCAAATGTCATTGCGGCAATTGCCAGTGCAGATGCCGTATTCAATATTTTCATAACAAGCTCCCAATATGAAACGTTGTCAACTTAGATTCAATTTTGAGGGGCTGTCTACAAAAATTTACGTAGTTTTAGTCAATGAGGATTATCTGAAATATTACAAACGGCTGTTTTCTGGGAAATAACTACAATATTTGAGGATGAAAATTTCTAATAAAACTATGAAATTCACTTGCGAAACCGGCTGGTGGAGATTCAAAAAAGCACTTTATCGACTCATAGTGTTGAAATTTCAAAATTTTAGTCGAAAGGTTTCAAGTTGCATTTCTATGTTTAAATCGAAATCGCTCAGCCCCAAATTCAAACTGAAGGTGTAACTGAGATTGGAATAATGGTGTTTGATCTGTCCCCCATAAACTCCTCCAGTTTGGAGTAGGGTTCACCCTGCAAATGAGGTGAAGATATGAAGTTGTGTCGCATTTTTTGTTTACACGCAACACTACTGCCGCATAGACGCAATTATCCTGCGAGCACCTTGAACTGGCAGAAGGCTGGAACGCCTTCCTGACCTAGTTGACTTTTTCTGGTCATGTGAGCGGTTTCAATACCGTCAAGTGTAGGGGCAGCTGAATGAAAGGCCTTGAAGCCTATCATTGGCTTGGTCAGTCGTTTGATAAACCGGTAATCTCCTCAAGTTCACGGTAGGAGACAGAATAACGAAACTAGAAAATACCGCATACAAAATCACGCCTTTAGGGTAATCGAGGCCTTTAAAACTGATCAACTCACCAAACCATAAACCGTGAACTCAGAGCGTGCCGGTTGTAAACAAACGACCAGAGTTGGAAAGCGAGTAAACTTTGCGACACAACCAGTTTCAGGTGCTGCACGCCAATGAATAGCTTACCTCGTCCAAATTCAATGTTTGAGCGAGCCATGAGCTTGTTCTGTGTAGCGAGCTGATCGTTCCTATATGCGCTTGCACCGATTATGAGCCCGACATCTGCATAACTGGCATTTGATGGCGTGACCCATTAATTCGGTTCGTAGTTAGCTAGAATCCTCCAATTAACACCCTTTGTCTGAATTGGAGGATTCTAAGAAGTCGTTAAGCGTAGGACAATGGAACGACGGCGTGTCCGTTAAGTTCACCAATCAGGAGGCGTTGAATTCCATCGTGAGTGCTGAGTATTACTTCGCCTGCATTCACACTACCTGCTTCTCTGATTGATTGCGGAAGCTTCAAATCCAGAGAGATATCGCGCAATCGAACCTTCTCCTGAATGACTTCAATATTGGTGCCCTTATTCTGGCCGCGCAGCCGAGGAGTTGAGAACAAGGCGTGCAGCAAATACCGCTTTTTTTCCGGCTGGTGGCGAAGAGTAACCCTCAAGCCCGGCATGGGATCTTCGGTCACTTTGACCAACGGCGTTTCCAAGAGAGAGCTGATGAGATTTCGCAAAGCGTCCAGCAGAACCACCGGCCCTTTATGCATGTAGATAGAAAATACGGAATGCGCGAAGTATGTGATTGACCCATTGCTTACGCCTACTGCATAGCCTGATTTCTCACGCCGGTTTGGCGTGTGTTGATGGCCGCAGAAGTGTTCAACGGAGCGCTTAAAGTACGGCTCATACACATCCCCAAGGGACGTGCCACTGGTGACTTTGATCCGTTGCGATCCTTCATAGAGACAAACAGGTGTTTTGGGGGCTTCGCCAAACTCAGACGCGCTTAGCAATGCATAGTCCACGTCAAACGGACTGGTCCCGCAGTATTCTGCACCAACATCAAACTGGAATCCGTTTTCGTCAACACCACTTTTGCCAGAAAGCAGGAGTTTGCCGCCGCATTCCAAATAGGTATCCAGTTTGCCTTTGAGGTCAGCATCCACCTGTACTTCATCCGGCAAGATCAGAAGCTTATACGGGCTGAGATCACAATCCCGGTCCAGCACATCAAACTGCATCTGGCATTCCAGAAGCAGACGAACAACACCTTCATCTCCCGGGGCATGTTTGGGCCATGTACAGATGGTGAAGGGATCATTGATCGCTTCAGCTGACATAACTCCAATCTCGGCAACGCCTTCACTTCCGGTGTGGTAAGGCTCGCGTGCCTCAATCAGTTTGAAAGCTTGACCGATCTGGTCATATGTCGTCTGGTCGATGACACCGGAGGGATGCAGCTGATCTCCAACGGAACTGCCTGCACCAAATGCCAGCATCATGGCGCTTTCCTGCTCCAAAGCATAGCCGGGTTTGTAAGTGCCGAACTCACCCCAAAACGTATGGAACTTGCCAGTCATACCGAGATACTTGGCACCAATTGTCTCCGCATACCGAGCGGAAACCGGGAAATGCTCATAACCCCAACCACCCGTTGGCAGGCTTTCAATTTCCAAATGACTGTTAAAGTTAAGGATACGGCGATCCCCACGTGTCACATGGCCGTGGTTGTGAACCACCGGTAAATCTGAATGAACGCTACGGGCAGCGTCAGTCGTTCTGCGCAGGAATACATCGCGCATATCGGATGCATGTTGCACAAGGTGTTCACCGTTCTGCCAATCCATGCCTTTGGCTTTCAGCGCATCCATACTTTGTGAGCTGAGGCTTACGTACTGGTGGCATATGTCGAGGAAGATGCCATCCCCTTCCGGGAACATGCGAACCACCTCTTCTATCTGGTTGCAAAGATAATCCAGATATCCAGTACCGAAGTCCATTATGCCCCAGCTGGGTCCCTGTAAATGATCGATTCCACCAGTAGTAATCCATTTACCGTTCTCATCCACCACCCGCCATTCGGGATGATCATGACAGGCCAGCTCATCCCATGCACAGCTGAGGTAAATCGGCGTGGCAATGCCCCGCGCTTTACATGCATCGATCTGACGACGAAGAAGGTTGGTCTTCAGATTAGGGTGAGGTTTACCAACTTCGGTGGGATGATATGAGTACCCATGATGACACTTGGCGAACAGAGTGATGGACTGAACACCGGCTTTAACCAACGTATCCCCAAATTCATTTTCATCAAAATGAAGCCCGATATCAGGCACTTGTGGCCCTGTATGAAAATCCAGGTGGACCTGACGTAGCAACAGGGGATCATTCACGTTTCTTCTGGTCATTATGCGAATTCCTTCGTGAGCGATATGGTTTGCTCACTCTCATCAAACAGATAGATAGCTTCAGGTTTTAACGAGACGGTCCATGTCTTCCCTACATCATGAAAGTGTTGGCCGTTCTCCAAAACGGAGATGTACTGTTTGTTGGGAAGCACCATATGGGAAAGTGTTTCGCGACCTAGTTGCTCCACCACGCTCACTGTTCCGCGCAACGTAGATTTTCCTGCTTCACCTTCACAAACTTCATTGGGGCGAATGCCAGCACACAGTTTTTTACCGGCTTGAACGGCGGGATTGCCCTGCCAGTTGTTGGGGAGTTCAAGAGTCACATCTTTGCCTAAGTCCAACGTCAAGGACTGCTCAGAGACGGAAGTAAGTTCACCGGAAAGGAAGTTCATCTTTGGTGTGCCGATAAAGCCAGCCACAAACTTATTGCAGGGGTTATTGAAGAGTTCGATGGGCGTGCCAACTTGCTCAATCACTCCATCCCGCATCACCACGATCTTGTCTGCCATGGTCAACGCTTCCACCTGATCGTGGGTCACGTAGATCATGGTTGCCTTCAGGCGATTGTGCAGCTTCATCAACTCAAGACGCATCTGCACACGAAGCTCTGCATCCAGATTGGAAAGCGGCTCGTCGAACAGAAACACATCCGGATCACGCACAATCGCACGACCTATGGCAACGCGTTGGCGTTGGCCGCCGGAGAGTTCTCCCGGCTTGCGGGCAAGGAGTTGCTCTATCTGCAAGGTTTTGGCGACTTCGCTCACCTTCTCCTTGATGCGTGCAGCTGGTTGACGGGCAACCCGTAGGCAAAAACCGATATTCTGCTCCACGCTCATATGCGGATAAAGTGCATAGGACTGAAACACCATGGCAATGCCACGCTTGTCGGCCTCCACATTGTTGATGACACGATCCCCGATTTGGATCGTTCCATCAACAATGTCTTCAAGACCAGCTATCAGCCTCAGGAGGGTTGATTTTCCGCAGCCAGACGGCCCGACGAGAACAACAAACTCACCAGTTTTCACGGCTAGATCAATATCATGCAGTACGTCCACATTACCGAAACTCTTACAGAGATTTGAGATCGCGAGTGTTGTCATCTATTTTCCCATTCCTGTAAGCGAACGCACGAAGTGCTTTTGCATGGCCAAATACAGCCCGACAATTGGCAATGCTGAAAGAAGAACCGCGGCCATAATTGCGCCCCAGTCGCTGGAGTACTGACCTTGAAAAGAAGTGAGACCAAGCGGTAACGTTTTTACTTCTTTGGACGTCAAAATTAGCAATGCGATGAGGAACTCGTTCCAGACAAACACAACCTGAAAAATCGCTGCGCTGAGAAGAGCCGGTTTGGACAGTGGCAACACAATGGAAAAGACGGTGCGCAGTTGCGAGCAACCATCCAGTATTGCCGCCTCCTCCAAGTCTGTCGGAAACTCCAGAAAGAATGCGTACAGCAGGATCACCGTGAACGGGATGCCAAAGGCAGTGTAGGGCAGGATGAGCCCAGCCAAAGAGTTGAGAAGCCCGAAATCATCCAGCATCTGGAACATGGGCACCAACACCGCATGCAGTGGTACGGCATAAGAGGCGACAATGAGAATGTAGACCCACATCCGCCCTTTGAAAGGTATTCGCGCTAACGCATAAGCAGCCAAAGTTGAGATCGCGACAATACCAGTCACTGAGACCACGGAGGTAATCAGCGAGTTGAGGAAGTAGGTTCCTATGCCGGATGAAAACACTCGTTCGAAGTTTCCGAAGTAGAGCTCACTTGGCAGGCCCGACGGATTGGCAAAGATCTCTCCGCGCTTTTTAAAGGCAGTGAAGACCAACCAACTGAGCGGTGTAAGTATGAAAATGCAGTACCCGCCAATGAACGTGTACATGAGCAGCCTGAGTGTACTGAAGGGCAACTTGATCATCTGTCCCTCCGGCTTGTACGCAGTTGAACAATGCCAAGACCCAAAGCAATCACCAAAAGGATTACCGAGACCGCATTGGCGTACCCCATGCGCCCAATAGTGAAGGCATTTTGAACGATATAGGAGCCCATCACCTGCGTGGAGTTTCCCGGCCCGCCTGAAGTGAGAACATAAATAAGGTCAAACACTTTGAAAGCGCTGATCACGGTGATCAACACACATACAATCAGCACATTACGCAGCTCGGGCAGCGTCACGTTGAAGAAACTCAGGAATGGCCCTGCCCCATCCAGCTTAGCGGCTTCATAAAGCTCACGCGGGATGCCTTGCATAGCCGCAAGCAAAATGCTCATCATGAAACCGGTGTACTGCCAGAAGCCAACAAAGATGACGGCAAAGAGCGCGATGTCAGGATCACCCAACCACCCGCGTAAAGGCGTTGCCCAGCCCAAGAGGAGGAACAGCTCTTCAATCATGCCGGTATTGGGATCAAACACCAGTCGCCACAGCATCCCGATGGCGATGGTGGAGATAACGATTGGCATGAAAATGATGGCGCTGATAACGCTCTTACCGCGCTTGATCCCACGATCCAGAATGGCGGCAAGCAGCAACCCCATACCGATTTGCAGAATGATGCCTGTTATTGCAATGATGATGTTGTTCTGAAACGCAATCCAGAAGATGTCATCCTGTGCAATTTCTACGTAATGTGAGAAGCCAACGAATTCTCTGGTGGGAGACGTTAACCCGAACTTATAAAACGAGTAGACCAGCGTCTGGACAAACGGCACCAAGATAAACAGGGCAAACATGCTGAGTGCTGGTAACACCATCATCCAGCCAAAAATGGAACTTCGGCGGATGTGCGTGGTCGGAGCGGCGCGACCGAGGGCCGCGCTCTCCTGTTCTAATATTGCTGTCATAGATGAGACTCTGTTGAGAGGAAGGGGTTATCCTTGCTGCTCTTTTACTTTCCGGGCACGCTCACGAATTTCGCTCATGGCTTGCTCTGGAGTCTTGGTCTCGTTCAACACTTCCTGAATGATGGCGAGGTAATGTTCTGAAACTGCTTTGTCCAACCCTACGTCCAGAATGAGCACCAGCCCGGTGTAGCTGCCAGCATCTGCCGCGATCTTGCGGAAAATTGGTGTTCCATCTTCTTCGCTCATATGAGAGGCGTTGACCGGCAGCCGACCAAAGTCGCGGGCGCGCTTGGCTTGAATTTCTCCGGAAACGAGGAAGTTCACGAAGTTGGCTGCAGCATCTACGTTTTTTGTTCGGGCAGAAATCTGAAAACCTTCAAGAAGTGCGAAATTGTAACCCTGATTGCCCTTTCCGTTTTCAGCAGCTGGGAACCGGGCAAGGTCATATCCGCCTTCCAAGCCTTCTGAATCAAACGTACCTGGACACCAGTTGCCGCAATAGATCATCGCCGCCTGACCCGCTGCAAACAGGCTGCGGGAAGCATCTGCTGTAGTTGCATTAGGCGCTTTGTTGAAGCAACCAGCTTGACTGAGGTCGACAAGAGTCTGAAGAGCTTCCACATAACCTGGATCAGAGAACAACGCTGTGGCTTCGCCATCCAGCGCATAATCTTTAGCGACCTGCGCTTCACCCACGATCTTTTGGTTCAACGTCGAAATATAGTGCACACCCTTCCATTTCTCTGCATTGCCCAGAGAGATCGGGGACATACGTGAGTTAATGTCGCGAATGGCCTTACAAGATTGTTTTAGCTCGCTAATAGTTGCCGGAACTTTGAGGTTGTTGTCTGCAAAAAAGCTTGAATTGAAAAACATATACTTGGTGATCATGTGCGTTGGCACACCATGTACTTGCCCATTTACGCTAAATGCATCAAACATGCCCGGTGCGATCTTCTCACCCCACATGCCCGGCTTTGCTCCAATTTCAGAGAGATCAGCAGTCAAACCGTTACGGCTCAAAACAGCTGCATCTTCGCCAGACCAGTTGAAGAAAACGTCAGGTCCGGCATCTGAAGCCAAAGCAACCTGAAGGCTAGTTTTATAGGCGTCATTAGGAAAGGTTTCAAATTTTAACGTGACATCGGGATTGGCCTTTTCATAACTGGCAATCACCTCTTCCCAATGTTTATTTACAG
Source organism: Pseudovibrio sp. Tun.PSC04-5.I4 (assembly GCF_900104145.1). Lineage (NCBI taxonomy): Bacteria > Pseudomonadati > Pseudomonadota > Alphaproteobacteria > Hyphomicrobiales > Stappiaceae > Pseudovibrio > Pseudovibrio sp. Tun.PSC04-5.I4. The sequence continues at coordinate 292,139 of NZ_FNLB01000008.1, forward strand.
CATCGCTTGAACTTGTAAGGTTCCAGATTTTGAGTTCTGTCTCTGCATGAGCTGCAGATAAACTTGAAAATGCACATATCGAGGCCACAGCCGCGAATCTAATAAATTTCATAATATCCCCCCAGATAAACAGCATCTCTCCCCATCGAGATCCCGTATTCAAGGCAGAGTTTTCACTTAGTTGATACCGTTGTCAACTAATATCAACAACGTCAACTTGGAGTGTGCGCGTGAAATATCGGGAACATAGGAGCTATCCCATTTGATTTTTATGAGGTTTCGATAAAATCCACCACTGAGAAAAATTAGAGAATCTTAGTTACAGAATCCCGTAGGATTACATCACAAGCAACTGTCATCTTGCGGGAGGAGGAGGATATGTCTTTGTTGAGGCGAGTCAGCATCATATCCACTAATCGAGAAGCTATCTCTTCATGGGGCTGTGCAATTGCGGTGATACTTGGGTTAAGCAAGCGGAAGAAATAGGGGTCATCGAAACTTACCAAGGACAGGTCTTTTGCCACTTCCAGCCCCATCTCCTTCATAGCTTCCAGTACGCCCATGGTCATCTCGTAGTTTACTGAAAACAGTGCTGTTGGTGGTTCTGGGAGGTCCATCAATTCCTTCAGCGCAAAATACCCATCCGCAAGCTTCCAATCACCTTCGCAGATGTATTCATCCCGCACCTCATGACCAGCGTCCATCATTGCATCACAAAAACCCTGAAAACGCCCACGCGAGGAGGATTGTTTGTCACTGGCTTTGACGATGGCAATCCGCTTATGGCCCATCTCGACCATATGTTGAACAGCACGTTTTGAGACTTCACGATTGTTCACCAGCACCCGGTCAATATCGATGCCTGTTGCTTCGTCGTTGAACAGAACAATGGGCTTTTGTAATGTGCGCAACTGCTCAAGCGAGATGGTGTTGTTGAATGTGCCGCTCATTACCACACCGTCAAACTTGCGGGCGTTCATGATGGACATAAGATTGTCTAGCCCGCCCCTCTCATTCTTCAGATGGTAGGTTGTTACTTGATAACCGTGATCAAAAAACCGAGTAATGGCGTTCGACAGCACTTGCGTGTGAAACTCATCAAACCCATCCATAACAAGCGCAATCGTTTTGGTTACATCGGTCTTCATGGCCTGCGCAAAAGTATTGGTCTGGTAGCCCAGTTCTTTGATTGCCTCCCGAATACGCATCTCGTTGGTTTTGCGTACTTCGCGGCCATTAATAAACCGAGATACCGTGCCAACAGCCACGCCGGCCCGTTCAGCCACATCTACGATTGTCGCAATTTGACGGCCATCTTTTGTCTCAGTCATCAAGGCCTCAGGTGTATTTGGATCACAAAAATCGCAGATTGCATGAGTTCGCTTGAAGAAACAACTCTCCCCTCCTTCAGATGAGGACTTTCACTACACTTTCAGCCAGTCGCGCAAAATTATGCACCTGCATGATGTGATGGTTGCGGCGCATGGCGCTGTTGCGTAATTCGGCCTTAGGCATAATCTTGGCTGAAATATCCTTCTCTAAAAATCCCTTCTATGTCGTTTTAAAACAATACCAATCGCCGACACAGTTTCCGGAAGTTAGATACAAAGTGACCAACCGGTCGGGGTATAACGAAAGCTTGCGTAGTCGCGGTGAGTTGGCCTTGGTGATTGAAGATAGCGTTGCCTGGACTGCTGGATCAAATTGAAGACCCGGTTGCCATATTTTTCGGAGGTGATGCCTGTGATGGTGATCCGACCCGGACAGAACTGGCATAAATTAACCGGATGCGGCCGGCGGTCGCGGGATGAGACAGTAATGGGGCGCTATAAGCAGGTGATAGGGCCTATCCTCAGGTCCCGAGAGGTTGACAATCAGAGGACGGAGGCAAAATTGGCGTCTCCGTTCTTAATAGGATGACAACCTTGGTGCGCCCGACGTTCCAGCGCGTTTCATGACGCCCAGATTCATGGGGCTGGGAAAATATATGCCAAATTCTGTTTATGCGACACTGCCACTAAATTCTAACGATGGTTCAACACGGTGATGAAATGAACAATACCGATCCTGCACTGACGCAAGATATCCCAACGGCATCTGAATTGATCCTAGATATTTTGGGTATGTTGGATGGGGGATTTTTACGCCCGCGCAGGCCGTACATGCAGGGAGTGCATTTGGTTATTCGAGCGCGACAATGCGTGCGGCCTTGTCAAGATTGAAGGAACGCGAAAAGCTACGCAATCTGGGCCGTGGTATTTATGGGCTTCCCGAAAAGCCTATGATTGAGTGGAGCTTTAACCGTAGTTGGCGAGACTATGTCGAAGAAATCATCCAGTGGTCTGGCCATTGGGTGTTGGCTAGCTGGTCAAACAACGCCAAACTTTCCCGTAGCGAGTCGCTTTCCAAAGAAGATCTGCTGCACAGGTACGGATTTCGCAAATGGCGACCTCAGTTATTCATCAGACCAGATAATATAACGGGCGGGCTACCTGCGATGCGCCAGCGCATTGCGACCTGGTCTGCGGCGGATCAATTCGAGTTTTCTGAAATGCGCCAGGTTGAGATGAAGCTGGAAACACATCTGATGAGCCATTGGAACGATAGCGTTCAGAACCACGACAACATTGTAAGTTTGCTGAATGACAGCCTATTAAAAACAAGGGGCGAGATCACTGGAGAGACTGTTGCCGAGGTGCTCTCGGTAGGGCGTTGTGCAGTGAAGTCGGTGCTAAAAAACCCAAGACTTCCCGAGCCCTACGGCAACCACGCAAACTTGCGGGAACTTTCAACAACGTTGGCCACGTATGAGGTACACGGATTGGAACTTTGGACGCAGTACCTTGAAAAGTGTCTTGAATGATGCGATTAATTTCAATAATGAAATTTACCGCATCAGGGAGGCTGCTTGTGCCCTATCAAACGCTATCCTATGAAACCGACGGTCGGATCGTAACAATAACGCTAAACCGACCAGAACGCCTGAACGCCATCGTAGATCCAATGCCTCAGGAAATTGCGGCTGCAGTGGCGCGAGCAGAGGCAGATGATGGTGTTCACGCCATTGTTGTTCAGGGTGCAGGAAAAGGCTTCTGTGGTGGGTACGATCTGGTGGCATACGCCGAAGCGGATGGCGAGATTAACGGATCACAGGAAATGCCATGGGATCCGACCGTTGATTTCAACTTCATGTGGAAGAACACGCAGGACTTTATGAAACTGTGGCGCGCGACAAAGCCAACAATCGCCAAGGTGCATGGCGCAGCGGTTGCAGGTGGCTCGGATATCGCTCTGTGCTGCGACTTTCTTATCATGACTGAAGACGCACGTATCGGATATCCTCCTGCACGCGTCTGGGGAGTGCCCACTCCGTCCATGTGGGTTTACCGCCTTGGAATGCAGCAAGCCAAATACATGATGATGACAGGATCGCTTTTGACAGGACTCGAAGCAAAATCCATGGGTCTTGCTTTTGATGCAGTTCCCGAGGACCAACTAGATGACGCAGTCAACAAGCTCGCAGGGCGTTTAACAGGTGTACCTCGCAATCAATTAATGATGACCAAAATGGTGGTCAACCAGGCCTATGAACACATGGGTATCAACCATACTCAGATGTTTGCGACCATGTTTGACGGGGTATCGCGTCATTCTCCCGAAGGCATGTGGTTCAGGGAACGCGCGCAAGAGGTCGGCTTCAAGCAGGCGGTCTTTGAACGTGACAGTGGGCAACCCATTGCTCCAGGGGTGTCCAAACCTAATCATACACGCTGACAAAACATCCCTCCGTTCATTAGACATCCCTTGACACCGTTGCAATGTAACGTGACAAATTGGCCAAAAATTCGCCGGAGGCCAAATGACGCGGATAGACAAAGACGAAAAGCGGTTACGGATACTAACCGCTGCGCGCGAAATATTTGAAGAAACGGGAAAGATCGACGTCGGTCTTCGCGCAATAGCCGCCAGAACAAATCAGACAACAGGTGGGATATACAACCACTTTAAGGGTAAGGATGAAATTTTGGCGGCCCTTCTAGGACAGAGCCTTGACCGTTTGTTTAGGGCAGTTTCCAGCGCCGCACATGAAAGACCCGACAACCCAGCTGCCGCTCTCAGAGCGTCTGCAACCGCATTTTTGGACCACTATCGCACTAACCAGTTCGAACAAAAACTTGGCCTCTACCAGTTCGAGAGCGAGCACAAAACTGGTTTTGGCAAACACGTTGATACGCGTTTGAATTCTCAATTGTCTCAAACAGTCAAAATATTCGAGGAGTTGTTTTTCGCATTGTCAGGTAATCACGAAAAATCGCAAGACAATGCGGCTGCTCTTTTTAGCGCGTTGATCGGCATCTCGATGATGGCAACGTTACGTCGCGACCAGTCTTTGGGAACCAATGCGGAAAATCTTCTTGACACCATCTTGTCTAATTTCCTATCAAATCAGTAACACTGTTATTGATTTGAGGGAAAAAAATGACTGTACATATTGAGAAGAACGATTCCGTCTGGACAATAATCCACGACCGCCCGGAGGCACGCAATTCTGTTGATACCGAGCACGCCTACGCATTGGTCGATGCATTTCAACAGTTTGAGGATAGCGATGCCCACGTCGCGGTTTTTTGTGGTGCCGGTGATCATTTTTGCGCGGGTTGGGATCTGAAACTTGCGGCATCGCTCTCTGACCCTGAAACACGTGACCCATACTTAAACATGCTCGCGATGCCCATAGGGTCTGCGCCAACCGCACCCGGCGCGCTTGGACCGTCACGAATGGAGCTGTCAAAGCCCGTTATCGCTGCCATCGAAGGTGCTGCCGTGGCTGGAGGCATGGAGTTGGCTCTATGGGCGGACATCCGGGTGATGGCAGAAACCGCATATATGGGCGTTTTTTGTCGTCGTTGGGGTATCCCGTTGATGGATGGAGGGTCCGTGCGTTTGCCTCGTCTGGTCGGGCAAGGCAAGGCCCTTGAGATCGCCATGACAGGCCGAAAAGTCGAAGCAGAAGAATGCATACGTATCGGTTTGGCGGAGAGGGTTGTTGCCCATGGTCAGGCGCGGATCGAGGCTGAGGCTCTGGCCCATGAAATTGCTCGTTTCCCGCAAGAGGCCGTCCGTGCTGACCGCCGTACAATTATTGAATCCCGTGGGATGTCCGTGCGGGCTGGACTGCAAAACGAATGGGCAAACGGATTGGCATCGCTTCGCAATCAAGGGGTTAATGGGGCTGGACGTTTTAGAGATGGAGCAGGTCGTCACGGCGACTTTCAAAATATTTGACCATTGACTACGGCCGACAAGTAGGCACCCCATAACAACTTGATGATTAACTGTTTTTCTAATTATCAGGTCGTTATACCGGTGTTGTCACTTCCAACGAGGTCTGGTGCAGGTAAAATCCTGCACCAGCAGATTGCGAGCCACAAGCTTGATATGGTGGCTGTCTGTAGTTTTCTTAAGCTTATTTTCCCTTCCACTTTTCCCGGATCAGTCCAGAGGTCGCTATCACGCAACTTGATCCAGTGTTTCCAGTTCCTGGGCAATGGCAGTTGCTCCGGCTAGCGCAGTGTCGTCTGCCATTTCTGCAATCTTCAGTCCAATAAGTTTTGCAACGCGGGCATAGCGATCGTTCAGTCCGTCATTGCCGAGGATCGTGACCTGGCCACCGGGCTGAACCCAGCCTGAGGCGAGCGCCATCTGGAACTCGTGACCGATCAGCGCACCTGAGAGATAGTCCTGCAAGTCTGCCGGACTGAGTTGATTGGCCAGCATGCCAGTCCGTGCGGAAAAGAGAAGAGTTGGTAGGGCATTAGATTGAGGCTTATTCGCAGTTGCTGTGCGTGCACCCAGCTCAAAGGCATCAACATTTATCTGCGTGCTTGGCTTTGCTACCTTGGCGATGAAGGAATGTGTCGTGAGCAAAGCAAAGAGCTCACCTGTCACAAAAGTCTGAAACTGTACGATGGTTCCATTTTCCACCTTTGCCCACTTGCTATGAGTTCCAGGGAGCACAATCGTGCTTTCGTCATCTGGCTTCATCTGGATCACTTGCCCGATGATCTGGGTTTCTTCACCGCGCATCACATCAGGGTACGGGAAGCTACCAGTATTCGTGATCCCTGGCAGGAAGATAATCTCAGAGCCATCACTCAAAATCTTGCGAATAGTTCCTTTGGATAAATCTTTTAAGGACGCCGGGCAGGCAACATAAGGCACTTCAACCCAACCATTGCGACTTGTAATCATGCCCAATGCATAAATTTTTAATGCACCGTGTTCCTTCAGCCACTTGCCCACAAGGCGCAAGAGTTCGGGCTCATATTCGCCCTCTGACAGGTGCTGAATTCCGCTCCCTGCTTCAACTTCATCGACAGTTACCCCTTTATTATCAATGAGGTATGCGCGAAAATTGGTTGTGCCCCAGTCAATGACAATCCGATGCTTCGTTCCGGCCGGTGTTTTTGTCATTTTCAATATTCCTCGACTTCTACGATTAAACACTATTGCAATATGCACCCAAAAGCGTTTAGTATCAATTCATAATACATTGTATCATAATGTGGACCTATGACCCTAGCAAATCTAAATGGCATATTGCCGGTGTTACCGACCCCCTTCCTTCCAGAGGGCGGTGTCGACCTGACAGCATTGAAATCCGTCGTGTCTTTCGCGCTCGAATGCGGTGTGAATGGCGTGGTATATCCTGGTTTCGCAAGTGAGGTAGAAGCCCTTACTGGAGACGAACGGGCTGAGCTGCTCAAAATCGTCGTGACCACAGTCAACGGTCGGATCCCGATTGTGGCTGGTGCGAGCGCGCCGACGCCAGAGCAAGTTATCGGTCATGGGCGTGTCGCCATGGACCTGGGCGTCAACCACCTGATGGTGCAGCCGCCAAAGGAACTGGGTGCGGAAAATGTAGCTGCGTTTATGGCGGAAGTTTCAGCTGGTTTGCCCGGCGTTGAAATCATCCTGCAAAACGCACCTGCACCGCGTGGCGATGACTTGTCTCCGCAAACTATTCTGGATATTTTGGAACAGGTGCCCGCCGTTACCTACGTAAAGGAAGAAACCCTTCCAGCAGGACCGGCAATTGAACATATCCTTGCCAATGCTCCTGCTCATCTGAAGGGTGTTATCGGCGGTGGCGGTGCTCGTTATATTCTGGACGAATATCAGCGTGGCGCTTGCGCAGCGATGCCAGCCATTGAAATTGCAGACTTGCATGTTGAAATGGATGCAGCGTGGCGCTGTGGTGATCGTGCCAAGGCACGTGATCTTTATGTCCGCACGCTTCCGCTTTTGGCTTTGCAGGCGCTCTACCGCATGCGTTTGACAAAACATACTTTGATGAAGCGTGGCGTAATCACCCATATCGGTGTGCGTGCGCCAACGCCTAATCTGGACAAAGCCGCGGTTGCAGATATTGACGGGAACCTTGTCGAACTCGGTCTCATCCCGGCTGTCGCTTTGCAAGGAGCTGCAGAATGACTGATCGGGTCGCCAAAGTTGAGGTTTTCACTCTAACCCAACCACGCGATACCCCTTATCTTGGGGCAGCGCGCCCGGGAGAAGAGCCAAACGCGCAAGGTTATCTTGTGCGGAAAGGCAATCGCACCGTATACCCGATCTTTGATCGCTCTGTGCTTGTGCGTATCGAGACACGGAACGGCGTTGTTGGATGGGGCGAGACCTACGGCCTTGCAGCGCCGGGCGCTGTTGGCGCCATCATCAATGACCTGCTTGCTGGCTTTACCATTGGCCGGGACCCAAAAGACCCGGCTGGTATCTTCGATGATCTTTATGATCTGATGCGCGTTCGTGGATACACCGGCGGGTTTTATGTTGATGCGCTGGCCGCACTTGATATCGCCCTTTGGGATATCGCTGGTCGCCAGGCAGAGAAATCTGTTGCCGATTTGTTAGGTGGTGCGGTGCATGACACCATACCGGCTTACATTTCCGGCTTACCTGAACCAACAAGTGAAGCCCGCGCAGAGCTGGCACTTTCCTGGCAGGCGCAAGGCTTCAGCGCTTTCAAGTTTGCCACGCCAGTTGCAGATGATGGTCCAGTTGCTGAAATTGAAAGTTTGCGCAAGGCCCTTGGGCCGCAAGCCCGAATTGCAGCGGACATGCATTGGAACCAAACCCCAGGGGAAGCACTGAACCTGATTGAAGGTATGGCTGCTCACGACCTGTGGTTTGCTGAAGCTCCAGTGCGAACAGAAGATATTAAAGCTCTGACTCACGTCACTCACAACACCGCTCAGAAAATTGCGGTTGGTGAGGAATGGCGAACCGTGTGGGATATGCAGCACCGTGTTGACAGTTGCAAAATCTCGATAGTTCAGCCGGAAATGGGCCACAAGGGCATTACCAGCTTTGTGCGGATTGGTCAGCTTGCCGGTCAGCTCGGCATTGACGTCATTCCTCATGCCACCATTGGCGCGGGGATCTTTCTGGCAGCAAGCCTTCAGGCTTCTGCTGTGTTGCCGGCAACACGCGGGCACGAATTCCAACATTCGATCTTTGAACCAAATCGCAACTTGCTAGTCGGGAATATGGACTGTAAATCCGGAAAGTATTCTCTTCTTCAAGGGCATGGGCTCGGGGTCGAACCATCCAAGGAAGCGCTTAAGCTTCTTAAGCCGCTCTAATTTGTTTTTTCGGGAGGAAAGCTCAATGAAATCCTTGTTTAAAACCATGCTTCTCGGCGCAACCGCCGTCGTGGGTCTTACATTTGCAGCACAAGCTGAAAACCTTGTGCTGGTGAATGCTGATGCTATCAACTCTCCAGTAGATTTGATGAATAAGCATTTTGCTGAATTGGTTGAAGAACGCTCCAACGGCGAGATCGACGTCAACTACATCACCGGTACACAGCTGGGCACACCGCCGCAAGTCATGGATCAGCTCTCTGCTGGCTCTCTGGATGCATTTGGAACTGCTGGTTCCTGGCTCTCCAGCGTTGCCCCAGATACACAAATTCTAACATGGGGCTTTACGTTCCGTGATGCAGAGCATGTCTTCAACTTCTTCCAGAGCGACTTGTTTGACGGTCTGACCAGGGACATGATTGAAACCAACCGCATCCGTCCTCTTTCTGCAGGGCCAACTGAACCACGTATTGTGTTCCTCACTGAAGAGCTGGATGAAACTGGAGATTTCAGCGGTCGCAAAATGCGTATCCCACAGATCCCAGCTTATCTGCGTCTTTGGGGAGCGATTGGCGCTCAGCCAACACAGGTTGCATGGGGTGAAGTGTTCCTTGCAATGAAGACCGGGATTGTTGATGGAGCAGAAGGTCCTCCAAGCGCTGCAATCTCTCAGCGTTTTCATGAGGCTGCGCCGAACGTTTACATGACCAACCATGTATGGGCAACGTCCACCATCATGATCAATGAGGACAAATTCCAGAGCTTCTCCTCAGAGCATCAGGACCTATTGACCAAAGCCGCGGAAGATTCTTCCAAGTGGGTTTACAACTACTCCACCGAGCGTCGTGAAAGCGTCTTGGATGAAATGCGCAAAGGCGGGGCAATCATCCGCGAAATAGATGCAACACCACTGCGTGAAGCAGCTCTTTCTGCCGTTGAATCTGTCGAGGCAGAAGGCTTATGGCACGAAGGCCTGTATGAATTAGTTCAGCAACAATAACACCCAAACTACGAGGTGCGGGGCTCCCCGCACCTCCCTTAATCTCAACCGCGGCACCAGCCGCATTTTGAGGACTTTTCGATGAAAAGTTTCCTGTCGACCGTGGTGACCATTCTTGGAAAGATAGAAATGGCAGCGTGTATGGCTTTGATTACGCTCATTGTCAGCACCATCTCTTTCCAGATCATCCTGCGCTACGTTTTTGACTCTCCCATTGCCTGGATGGAAGAAGTCGTGACCATCGCTTTCATTATACTCACCATGCTTGCAGCCGCTGTCGCCACCAAAGAAAAACGACACATTCTGGTGGACCTCTTTCCGCGTGGACCTGTAGCTAGAACGTTGGGTGTGATGATGGCGATTGTGACCATCCTCACTCTGGCTGCGATCCTGCTGAACATCATGCCGGTGCTGACTGTCGAATTGCGTCGCAATACGATCTCCCTGCCTTTCAATTTCCCGGTCGCGTTTTATAACTCGATCCCTCTCATCTACTGCTTTAGCTCCATCATTCTGTCGATTGTCTACGACGTGATCTTTGAGCGCAAAGACGAGCAGGAGGCTTTGGTTTAACGATGGAAGCACTACTTTTACTTGGCATTCTATTCGGTCTGATTTTCCTACGTATGCCTGTTCCGTTCGCGATGTTGGCTGCTTCGGCTATCTTCATCATAATCCAGCAAATCGCAGGCACATCGCCGCTGTTTTCCGTCGTTGGCCTGAAGATCATTGCGCAACGTGTTACGCCTTCTCTGGAAAGTTTTCCGCTGCTCGCCATCCCCTTGTTTGTGTTCGCAGGCAATTTGCTGAACGTCTCGGGGATCGCTGATCGCATCTTTGCTTTTGCCAAAACACTGGTCGCTCATGTCCATGGCGGTCTGGCTCACGTAAACATCCTTGCCTCTATTGTATTCTCAGGCATGTCCGGCGTGGCGCAAGCCGATGCAGCAGGGCTTGGCACGATCGAAATCAAGGCTATGGAAGACGCTGGCTTTGATAAAGCATTCAGCGCGGCTGTAACCGCAACCTCGTCCATCATCGGTCCGATTATCCCACCAAGTGTGATTATGGTGATCTATGCGGTGCTTTCCGGCGAATCCATCGCACGCCTGTTCCTTGCCGGTATTGTCCCGGGTTTGTTCCTTGGCTTTGTCCTGATGGTGCTCATCTACTTCATGGCAGTTACGGGCAAAATCCACTCTCCAGTTGTCCCTCGGGCAACATTCCGCGAGATCATGGTTGCAGGTTGGCGTGCGTTGCCAGGATTGCTCGCACCAATCCTTTTGGTTACCGGGCTTTTGATGGGTGTTGCGACACCGACCGAACTGGGTGCTATTGTTACTGTCTACGCGTTGATCCTTGGAACAGTTTCTCGGGAGATGAGCTTCCAGGATGTGCTGGATGCCATGCGCTCAACCACCTTTACCATTGGTGCCATGGTGTTCATCATCGCCTGTGCCGCACCGATCTCCTGGTTAATCTCGATCTTAAACGTTCCAGAAACACTTCAATACGCACTGCTGGCAATTTCAGATAACCCAATTGTGCTGCTGCTGATGATCAATGTGATGTTGCTCATTGCCGGGCTGTTTATGGAAACAACTGCGATCTTGCTGATTGGTGTTCCTACTTTGCTTCCACTGGTGCAGACCATTGGTATGGACCCAACTCAGTTCGGTGTGATGATGATCTTCAACCTGCTGATTGGTGCAATTTCACCACCCTTTGGCGTGATCCTCTTTATCATGATGGACATTGCAAAAATCAGTTACGCAAAATTGATTAAAGCGATGATGCCTTTCTACCTGCCGATTTTGGTGACACTGATCGTTATCACTTTCGTTCCGGCGATTACTCTCTCGCTTCCGGATCTTGTTGCAGGCAGTCGTTGATGGCAAAGCGGACTGGCTTTGCGATGCTGAGCCAGTCCGCTATTTTCGACTTAGGCACTAAACTATGATTCTCAGAGAGAATGAATAACAAGGACTACGGTTGATGATGCAAAGCGATACAGCCAAAGACGAGCAAGACGGAAAATCCAAAGTACCTGCCGGGACCGCTGCTCTGGCAAAAGGATTAACATTGCTCGACATCATCGCTGATGCAGATGAACCAACCCGGTTTTCCGAATTACTGAAGTTATCCGGCCTCCCAAAACCAACCTTTGCGCGCATCCTGCGCACGCTGATCGTTTTTGGTTTGGTGCGACAGGACGAAAATAAAGGCATCTATACTCTTGGTCCACGGTTTATGGAGCTCTCCCATAAAGTTTGGGACACGTTCGACCTGACCTCTGTGGCGGGAACCGAGTTGCAACGTTTGTCTCAGGAGCTAAATGAGACCGTTGCCCTTTGCCGTCTTGATAACGACAAAGCGCTTTATTTGGATGAGCGCTCAGGGCAAGGACTTGGCGTGCGCATTGCCACTGGTCAGCGCGTCCCACTGCATGCAACCGCAGCAGGTAAAGCCCTCATGGCCTTTCAAGATCCGACGACACTGCGTAGGTTGCTACAAAATATCGAACTTACGAGCTTTACAGAGACCACAATCACCAATGAAGAGCAGCTGCAAGCAGATTTGACGCTGATCCGAGCACGTGGATATGCAGTCTCATTTGAAGAACATTTTCAGGGTGTGAATTCGGTAGCGGTGGCAATCACCGGTAAAGAAGGCCAGCCCATTGGGTCCTTGGCAATCCTCGGCCCGTCCTCTCGTATGACAGAGAGCCTCATTCATCCCATTGGCCGGGAATTGATTGCCGCGGCACGGCGCATTACCGGAGTTGCTGGAGCCGTCGCAATTAGCTCGCAGCCCCGTCCAAGAACGAATGCAACCAAAATGAATAAGACACTGCACTGCGTGTTGCCGTGGGGGGCTCAACTGGGCGAATCCCCAGTTTGGCACCGTGACGAAAACAAACTCTATTGGGTGGACATTTTAAAGCCTTCCGTTTGCAGGTTTGACCCTAAAACGGGTCAGAATGACAGCTGGGATATCGGCAAATTGGTGAGCGCTGTTATGCCTGCAGATGATGGGCGTTTGCTGCTGGCAACGCAAGATGGGCTAGAATGGTTCGACTTTGCCTCCTCGAGCCTGACCCCGTTTGCTCATCCAGAACGTGGCATCGAAGGCAACCGCCTGAACGACGCCAAAATTGGGCCCGGTGGGTCTGTCTGGGTTGGGTCAATGCGCCTTGATGCCAGCCAACCAACTGGTGGGCTGTACCGTGTGACCAGTGACGGTTCATTTGAGGTGAAGGAAACCGGAATTGCTGTTTCCAACGGTCTGGGTTGGAGCCCGGATGCCAGAACATTCTACTTCGTAGATACAGTTATCGGTGTCATTCTTGCCTATGACACGGCACCGGGCACTGGAGAGCTGAGCAATAAACGTGTCTTTGCCACAATACCAGAAAGCGAAGGCCGTCCTGATGGCCTCACCGTTGATGCTGAGGGCGGGGTCTGGGTTGCGATTTGGGATGGCTGGCGCGTCAATCGTTATCTCCCTGATGGGTCTTTGGACCGCGTGATCGACCTGCCTGTTCCTCGGCCAACGAGTGTCACTTTTGGCGGTCAGGATTTGACTACGCTTTACATCACCAGCGCAAGAACAAGATTACCAG